>NZ_JBDKEE010000017.1:0-105107 GCF_051130085.1 Enterobacter sp. PTB | reverse complement strand
TCTATCATCGCCGGATTGAGGGAGCGTCAACAGACGTCGTTGCCGGGGCGCTTACCGCGAAGGTAACTGAAATCAGGTTCATAAAATGATACAAAGTGCCATCACGGCTGGCAGGCTGTTTACAGCAAATACGATCCACGAACATTTCCACCTCAAAAGCCATCAGTCATCGCGCATTTCCTCTCAGAATGTGCGCATTATTTTATAAAAATGCTCATTCTGTCGCGGCGGCTTACATGGCTGTATCCCCTGCGGCGTCAGGCGTTGTGGTGTTTTCGGTCATGCAGAAAATGAGCGATACCCCCTCAGCCCGGTTTCCGCCCGCCGCTATCGTCCGGGGGCGCAGGGGGTCCCCTGTAAATCTTTTTGCCGTTGTTATGCCTCACCCCTCTACCCGGCCCGGAAGGTGGCATTTATTTTCTTTAAATACAGTCAGTTAATCAGGTATAGGATGCATTTTTCAACCTCTACCCTGGGTCTACCTTTTGCCCCTTACCTCTACCCGCCGTCGGTCGGACAGCATGAACGGATAATCTCTGCTCAGGTAGAAGCAGGTAGCAGTAAGGTAGAGGTAAAATAATATACCTCTACCTGTCTGTAGCCCTTGTCCTGTAAGGGCTGGTGGCGTTTCAGGTAGAGGAGTGAAGGTAAAACGCGGCAAAACTTTATACACCGGGCAGGGGTAAGGGCTGACCGTCGGGGGAGCGCGGTCACTCCGGCGCATCGCTGCCCCATGCGCGGGGCAGAAACTCGTCGGCCTCGTCCGTCAGGCCGATATTGGTCTGTGTGCGGCCCTTTATCCGTCGGGTCAGGTATTCGCTGCCGTACTCCCGCGCGGCCTGCTTCATGGCGCGGGCGAACTTCTCCACCGATAATGGCTTACCCGGCCCGTGGTACTCCATAAACGCCAGGTAGAAGTGATACAGGTAGCGCTTTGGCTCCGGCTGGCCCGCCCACGTGCCGCCACCCATCATTAACCCTTTCGGCTCGCTCATGAAGTACAGGGCCGCGCAGAGGTCAACCACCGGGTCAGTGCCGCGCTTGACCGTCAGCGCCTCGTCAGAATTGCGCTGCTCTGCCAGCAGGGGGCGGGCGGTGTCCGGCTGGCGGAAGGTGGCAAACAGGCAGCGGATGATGACAGGCAGTTCAGCGGCGATTTTCTCCACCAGCAGCGGGTCGCGATCCCGCTCCGCAACCGGACGGTCAAAGAGGAAGATAACCCGCCGCCGGGCAATGCCGCCGTTTCGTTCGGTGAATATCATCGGCTCGTTGTTGGTTGCCAGCACCACGGCGCGCAGTACCGTGGTGTACTGCTTCTCATACTTGGGGTCAATCTCCACCGGGTCGCCGCCCGTGATGGCCTTGATGCCCGTTCCCTCTCCGGTATATTTCGGCTGGTCGGGGAGGATTATCAGGCGTTTTCCCGTAAACTGCGCCCGGCCTCTGGCGCTGTCCAGCGCCGCCATGTTGCCGCTGGCGGTGTTGTGTGTCCCTGCCAGCAGCGACGCTATGGCGGTAAAGACACTTTTCCCGCTGCCGCCTTCCCCCGTCACCTCGATAAACAGCTGCCAGTCGTGGCGGTTTGCCAGCACCATAAACAGCGCGGCGCAAATCCGGTCGGCGCGGTGCGCATCCCCTCCGGCGGCGTGCATCAGCCAGCGCTGGAAGTGCGGGGCGTGGTCGCGCAGGTTTTCACCAGGTTGCGGGTCGGTAAACACGATGCCGTTATGGTTCAGCAGGCCGTGCTCCGGGGAATGGGGCAGAAACAGCCCGGCGTGCAGGTCGTACACGCCGTTCACAAAACCCGTCAGCGCCCGGTCGCTGGCGGGCAGGACGGGCACCGTGATTTTCATGGCATCGATTGCCGCATCAATGCCTTTCGGGTTGTACGCGGTGTCATGGGCGTCAAATATCGCCGCCAGCGCGCGGCGCAGCCCGCTGTCGGCAATATGCTGCCAGATGCCGTCCCGGTACGCATACACCGCGCCGCTCTCCGGCGTCACCGCCACGCTGCCGTAAAAGGCCGCCAGCACCCGCCCGCGCTCGCTGGCAGCCATCCGGGCAAGGTCAGCACCGTCCGGCAGGCAGGTTTTTTCCGGCGGCACGCTCAGACTCTCCCCGCGCTCCGCTTCCGCTTTCAGCCCGGCAAGGCGCGGCGTCCAGTCCTCCAGCAGTTCGTGGCTTTCGGAATAAAACCGCGCTTCCTTCACGCCCGCCAGCGCAAGGTATGTCGCAATGGCGGTGATGTGGCGCTCTGACAGTTTTCCGGCCCGGCAGACGCGCACAACGCGCCGCCCCCGGTCGGTGATGCGCAGGCCGTGCAGGTTGTCCAGATCACGCCCGGCAAGCACCACGGGCGGCACGCTGTCGCCTGCCCGGTTATGCTGCTGCCAGTCCTTCGCGTGTATCCACGCATCCGCGCCCGCAAAAATCACCTGCTCCGTGAATTTGTCTTCAGGCTGTTGCTTCAGGTTTGGGGCGTTCTTCATGCGTCCCCCTCCGGCCCGCAGGCCGCATCAAAGCCCGTCAGCGGCGGCTGGCTCCATGCCTGCACCTGTAACAGCACCGGGCGCAGCGCCCGCTTTTCCCTGCGGCGCAGGGTCATCGACTGGCTGCCGCGCTGCCCGTGCTCGCGGAAGGATTCAGATTCTGCGCGGGTCACGATGTGCTGCGCCTCCTGTACGGGCATCCCGGCAAGCGTTGCCATATCCGGCACGGCGACGTGATGCAGTTCGGGAAACTCTGGCACGGTACGAAAATACGCTGCAATCAGTATTTCCTGGATTTTCCATGACAAATTGTCGTGAAAGGGTTTTACCAGTAACAGATAACCCGCTTCGGCAATCAGCAGCCCTTTCGCTGTCCTGGCTGGAAAGAGGTGCGTGAGTGACTGCCGACGTATTTCATCGGCGGTCAGTTCGTAAAAGTGCCGTCCGGTGATAAAGCGCTGACGGTGACGACGAAAGGTTGCCGCTGCGGTGCCTTCCGGTCGCTCATGAACCCGATCAATCATGGCAAACGTCACCGCACGCTGCCCCTGATACTCCACCAGCGGCAGGGCGTGGTTATTCAGAATAATATTGCGCTTACGCATAAGCGGCTCCCCCTTTATTATGCTGGTGGAATGACCGGGCAGAAACAGCCGTTTGCCCGTACAGATAATCCGATACGAAAATAGACGCCGCGCCGGGTTCAGGTTGCAGAAAACCGCTGGCAGTGAAGCCAGTTAAATTTTTCATTGCGAATTATTCCTCTGTGTGTGCGTCCGGTGGTATGACTGTCCAGCCAGCTCGGGCAGCCAGTTCAGTAAAACACGCCAGGCTCATCGCCATTTCATCGGGGCGCAGTAGCTGGCGCTGAACCACCTCACCGTTTTCTACAGTTAGCAGGATCTGAATGCGGAGACCGCGCAGGGCGCACTGCCATTTATCAGCGCAACCTGTAAGGCATTCACTGTTATTCATTCGGTTGCTCCTTGTCCTGCTCAATCCAGGCGTATACGTCATTTTCATACCAGCCGCGACGCTTTAACCCGATACGCACGCCACGGGGAAAGCCGCCGTTTTCGATAAGGTCATACAGCGAGGTTTTAGACTTCATCCGCATAATTGCCAGCACTTCACCAATCACCAGTATTTTTCTGTTTTCGGTATGCATCACATTTATTTCCATTCACGCCGGGTTATTCCGGGCTGATACCATTTAAAAGGGCTGAATAATAAATGTCTGGTAATCCAGGAAATAAAGCTGGTAAGAAACCTGGTAAAATATTGTCTTAATCTAATTTAATGAAATCATGTGGTTACAATCCTTGGTGTGTTTCAATAAAAGTTGGTAAAAGTCTGGGAAAACGCTTATAAGCTGTTTAGAGAAAAGAAATTTCAGGATTGCAGTACACGGAGTAGGGGGAGTGAAAAAGTGCGCATTTCAACAATGCGGAAAAGGAATAAAAAGGGGAGATATGCGCATCCCTGCGCGTGGATTACTCTGGGCGTGTTTCGGCGACAGGCAGACTCCCCAGAGATTCAGATATTACTTTACGAAAAGTTTCGGTTTTGTCCTTGTCTGCAGGTAACACATCCGCCAGCACATTGACCGCATCACGCGCCAGTGCACTGATATTTGGCTTTTGACCATAACGGTATGCTCCGTGTGTCCGCGAAACAAGAAGACGCGATAGCCCGGCGATCACCAGACTTTGGCTGTCGCGTCCACGGTTAACAGATAACCCGGTATCATTCAGGGCAACGTTTGATTGTGTCGTATCAATAAAATCTTCTGCCCCGTACCACAAACTGTTATCCGATAACTCAGACAGCGCCCAAGGCCAAATCACCGCAGGTAGAAATAATGCACGAGTAGTATTACCCTCAGTATCTTTCCAGAGAGTATGCCACAGTAAATTTTCTTCGCTGATTGCATGAATCATACTGTCATGATATGCACGAGCCGCGAACCAAAGCTCAGGGTGAATTTTTCTGTCAATCTCCCATAGCTCATTGAGATGGTACTCTCCTGCCATAGCTAGCGCGGCCCGCTGAGAATGAACAAAGCGGAGACGGCGTAAGTGATGGGGAAGGTTCAGAATATTTTTCTTCATGTGCTACCTACCAAAAACCTTGTAAAATAAGCCATACACTATGTATGGCCTTGTGTCAGTCATGGGTGGGGTTTGTTATGGTACAGAATAGAATGGTTTTTGGGTGTGTGATAGTGTTTACTGTATAAATAACCAGAAAAAATCAAACTGCTTTTAATCCCCTGAATCCGCTTGCAATTGTGGCACCAGTCGCAGCAGCCTCAACAAAATTACCCCACCAGCACATCAGCACTGCGCGCTTTTCTGTGTACTGGCTGCGGTTGTATGCCCGGCGTACACTGTTGGTATCAACATGCGCCAGTGCCGCTTCTATCACGTCCGGCTCAAAGCCTTCCTCATTCGCTGCCGTGCTGAATATGGCGCGTAGCCCGTGTGAGACCAGCACTCCTTTAAAGCCCATACGTTTTAATGCCGCGTTAGCAGTCTGGCTGCACATAGGCTGTTTCGGATCTTTGAATCCGGGGAAAACGTGCTCACGGTGGGCACTGATGGGCTGCATGTTCTCCAGTACAGCTAGCGCCTGTGCGCATAGTGGGATCACATGGTCACGGCGCATCTTCATTCGCCCGGCGGGGATAGTCCAGAGTTTCGCGTCTGTATCTATTTCAGACCAGCGGGCCTCTGCCGCTTCTGCCGGGCGAGTGACGGTCAGTAGTTGCCATTCAATCAGTAAGCGGGTCTGCCGTTCGATGGCTGCAACGGACAATGCCTGCATCAGCGCCGGTAACTGCTCCGGGCGAATGGTGGGCATATGCTTTTTGACCGGGGTCGGAAACGCCTTGCGGACGTTGCTTGCGGGATTCAGCTGGATTAACCCGCTGTTAGCGGCAAAGTCCATCACTTCGTTAATGCGCTGCAAAACGCGCTTCAGAGTTTCAAGATTTCCTCTGGCCCTGATAGGCTCCAGCAAAGTGACAAAGTGCCGGGGAGTAAGTTCCGTCACGGGCATATCGCCCACATCGGGAAAAACGTATTTTTCCAGCGAGCGCCAGATATCTTTGATGGTATTAGCGGCGAGGTTCTGCGCCTGCTTCATGGCGTACCAGTCTGCCGCCACTTTACGAAAGGTATACCCCCTGCGTAACAAATCGGACTCACGTTGCCGTTGCTGGTGGTGTTGCGGGTCAATGCCCTGTGCCACCATTGCGCGGTACTCGTCGCGGCGCTTACGGGCATCAGCCAGGGTTACATCATCCAGCGAGCCAAAACTGACCAGGGCGCGTTTTCTGTCATCCGGGCGCACATAGTTGAAACGCCATATTTTAGCGCCATTGGGTTTAACAAGCAGATAAAGCCCGTTGCCATCCTGTAAGGTGTATTCCTTTTCAGCCGGACGCGCTGCGCGGATTTCTGTTGCGGTCAGAGGGGTCGTGACTCTCGCCATGTTATACGTTCCATTGTTATATCGTGGGTGTATAACAAAACGTATAACTAAAATATCTGGCTGTAAATGTATCAGGCTGAACTATTTCGAACGAAAAAAGGCCGCAAACACAGTGTGAATGCGGCCTTTATCGAAGTTTATGGTCTGGACTGAACCACGCCATATTGTAATTTGGTCGGCACGAGAGGATTTGAACCTCCGACCCCCGACACCCCATGACGGTGCGCTACCAGGCTGCGCTACGTGCCGACGCATAAAAGAATACTACTCGATTCCGTTTTGAATGCAAGGGAATCTGTTGCTAACTGGTTTATAATTAATCAGTTAGCGATAAAGCGCTTCTCATCCGTCAGAACCTGCAGCAGCAGGCTCAGCTGCGGTTTTTGGTCTTTCAACCGCTCACCCTGCAGATTATACGTCTGATACTTCCCATTGTTGTTCAGCACCAGCGTCAGCGCTGGCGTAGTCACCACCAGCGTGCTCTCTCCGGCAGCCGTCACCCAGTTATGGCGGCGGGTGGCACTGAAGAGATCCTGCCCCTGTGAATATTCGTTTGCTGGCGTGCTGACGTGCAGCAGACGTTGCATCAGGGTCGTCATCACATCTTTATGTTCAGTCAGCATATTGATGCGCTGCGCCGGCGTTCCCGGCCAGTGGATCACCAGCGGAACATGCAGATTTGGGCGCGACCACTCCATGCTCTTCGTTTCGTCACCCAACGGGATACCATGACCGGCCGTGACGATCACGACGGTGTTATCCAGCTTGCCAGACTCGCGCAACGCGTCGAGCACGCGGCCGATTTGTGCATCCACATCACCGGCAGCGCGGCTGTAGCGGCGCGCAAAGCCTTTCTGATTCGTGTCCTCAAGGTTGGTGCCGTTTAAGGCAACCCACGAGAACCAGCGGTTATCTTCCTGGGCGTAGCGTTGCAGCCAGCTTATCCACTGACTGGCGGTCTGTTCATCTGTCTGGCTCTGTGCCGCCGGCAGTGAGAAGTCTGACAGCAGCGCCTGGCGATAGAGCGCGCTGTTAAAGCCATCCGAAGAGAATAGCCCTAACTGATAACCCTGCTGATTAAGTCCGGTGATCAGTGCCGCAGGAATACGGGCGGACAGCACGCCGTCCATGTATCCGGCTGAAATGCCGTAGAAGAGACCAAAGATACCCGCGTCGGTCGAGTTACCGGAACTCATATGCTGTGTAAACGTCACGTTCTTACTGGCGAAATCAGCCAGAGCAGGCATCTGCTTCTCGTAACGTGAATAATTCAGGCCATCGACGGTGATTAACAGGACGTTTTGCCCGCGGCCCATATCGCGATAGCGTAGTTCGCTCAGCGGATACTGAACGCTGACCGCTTCCGGATTACCCTGTTCGACCAGACGGCGCTGATACTCCTGCGCATCCAGCAGGCCGTGTTTTTCGAGGAAACGGCGGGCCGTCATCGGATAAGAGAGCGGCAGGTTAGCGCGCTGCATGGTAATAGGGCGATAGAAGTTCGCATCCGCCCAGATATACATGATGTGCGAGCTAATAAAGGAGACGAAAAAGAGCGTCGCAACGGGTTTCGCGTAATGGCGCCGACGGGTCAGGCTGCGCAGTTTTTGCCAGCTCCAGGTGGCAAACAGCATCTCAATAAGCAGGATCACCGGAACGCTGATAAACATCAGCTGCCAGTCACGGGCCGTTTCGTTTTGATCCGGGTTGATCACCAGTTCCCAGACGATGGGGTTGAGATGCAGGTGAAAACGGGTAAAGACTTCGCTGTCGATAAGCAGCAGCGTTATCCCCGCCGTCGCGAGGATAGCGGACAAGAAGCGCATGAGCCGCTGCGACATGACGATAAACGTCAGGGGGAACAGGATCAGCAGATAGGTGGCGAAAACCAAAAAGCTAAAGTGACCCACAACGCTCATCCAGGAGTAAATACGCCCGGTTAGCGTTGTCGGCCAGTCTGCGACAAACAGATAACGACAGCCAATGACCGACGCTAACAGAATGTTGAACAGGGCAAACCAGTGTCCCCAGCTGACCATCTGGGAGACTTTTTCACGGTAGCGCTGACGATTCGTCACCATAAACTGTTGTTCGTTTCCCTTAATGGGCCTGGTCGTCGCTGACGGAGGACTGTAACGCCTGGGCGAAAGATTTGGCGATCGCCTGACGCTGAGCCGGAGCAACGCTGGTATTGATAAGGTTGGTGACCATATTTCCCAAAACCATCAGGGAGAGATCGGTCGGCGTTTTATGTTTTTCCAGTACGTTGACCAGCTCACTGAGCAGTTGTTCAACGTGTTCATCACTGTAGCGGGAATGTTGTGGCATAAATCAAAATCAGTTTGTTGATGAAAGGGCAACATATTACCGTAGCGACAGCTTTTTTTCCCCTTTTTTATCTGTTGTTGCACACATGACCTGGTGGTGGTTGAATACCGCCCGGTCTAAAAGGAGAGTTTATCATGAGTCTGGAAATCAACCAGATTGCCTTGCACCAGCTTATCAAGCGTGATGAGCAAACCCTTGAAGTGGTGCTTCGCGATTCGTTACTGGAACCCACGGCGACCGTTGTGGAAATGATGGCGGAGTTGCACCGCGTCTACAGTGCTAAAAATAAAGCCTATGGTCTGTTCAGCGAAGAGAGCGAACTGGCTGATAGTCTTCGTCTACAGCGTCAGGGCGAAGAGGATTTCCTGGCGTTTAGCCGCGCCGCCACCGGACGTCTGCGTGACGAACTGGCAAAATACCCGTTCGCAGACGGCGGTATCGTCCTGTTCTGTCACTATCGCTACCTGGCAGTAGAGTATCTGCTGGTCACCGTGCTGAACAATTTAAGCAGCATGCGCGTGAATGAGCAGCTGGATATCAGCTCTACCCATTATCTTGATATCAACCATGCGGATATCGTGGCGCGTATCGATTTAACCGAGTGGGAAACGAACCCGGAATCGACCCGCTACCTGACCTTCCTGAAAGGCCGCGTCGGCCGTAAAGTGGCTGATTTCTTTATGGACTTCCTCGGCGCCAGCGAAGGTCTTAACGCCAAAGCGCAGAACAAAGGGCTGCTGCAGGCGGTTGACGACTTTACCGCCGAAGCGCAGCTCGATAAATCTGAGCGTCAGACCGTGCGCCAGCAGGTGTACAGTTACTGCAACGAACAGCTGCAGGCGGGAGAAGAGATTGAGCTGGAGTCGCTGTCAAAAGAGCTGGCGGGCGTCAGTGAAGTCAGCTTCCAGGAATTTACCGCTGATAAAGGCTATGAGCTCGAAGAGAGCTTCCCGGCGGATCGCAGTACGCTGCGACAGCTCACTAAATTTGCCGGTAGCGGCGGTGGGTTGACCATCAACTTTGATGCCATGCTGTTGGGTGAACGCATCTTCTGGGATCCGGCCACCGATACGCTGACCATTAAAGGCACGCCGCCGAACCTGCGCGATCAGCTTCAGCGACGCACCTCTGGCGGGAAATAACAGGCATAAAAAAAGCCCCGCAGAAGCGGGGCTTTTTTTTCGACGTGTTTGCGATTACGCGCGAACGAAGTCGATGTGAGTGACTTTTGGCTTGAACGCGTGACGCTGAACAGCCTGAACTTTCACTTTTTCTTCTTTACCGCCAACAACGATGGTCAGAACTTCGCTGTAGAATTCAGGTTTGTTCTGCAGGTTCCACACTTTGTCGTGATCCAGTTCGATTGCAACTGGAGCAGCTTCGCCACCGTAAACGATAGCCGGGAACTTGTTAGCGTTACGCAGGCGGCGGCTCGCACCCTTACCCTGCACGTTACGTACTTCTGCTTCGATAGTAAACATTGATTTCTCTCTGTATTTTAAACCCTACTACAGGCGACCCAGCAGCAGGTGAGTGTTCTGCTTCACGGATATGAAGCGGGCGGCATTTTATACTCAAATGCCCCTCACATCAATGAAAAGTCCCCTTAACCGCGTAATTCGTTGGCGCGACGAAAACGGCCTTCGTAATCAAACACCTTTTCCCGAACCTGCCAGAACTGTCCTTTCATACGAGCCACAACAAAATCCGGGTGGCGCAGTAACACCTGCTGGCGCACGATATCGGCCACGGTAATCCAGCGCAGCGGTACACCGGGCGTACGGGTGTGCGGGCGAATAAAGAGTTGTTCGAAGGCCATACGCTGGGCAGGCGTATGTACCCTGAAGCGCTCGCTGACGTCTGCGCCGTCTTCATCGTAATAGGTGATTTTCAGCCACTCGCCTTTGTCATCCGCGCCGGGTTGCAGTGCCATACCGGAACAGCGTAGCACCAGCGCATCTTTTAACTTCAGCGCTGCTTTTAGCATGTCATCAGGATCGACCAGAACCGTATCGCATTCGCGACAGCGACGGGCGGCAATATCGTTTTCCGCATTGCACTGCGGGCAGTTTTTAAAGCGGAAACGGAAATCGCACTGTTCGCGATGTCCTTCGTCATCTTCAAACCAGCCCTGACAGCGGCGGCCAAAATGTTCAATCAGCGTGCCGTCTGCGGTGGTTTTACCCCAGAAGGTGTTGGCAAAACCACAGGCAGGGCAAAAGACCTGAACGGGGACGTTGTCGCTTTTGCCTTTTGGCGTGCCGACTTCCGGAGAGTAGAGATCGTGCGGGTTTCCGGCGTAATCCAGAATAAGACAGTCGGTTTTCCCGGGCGCCAGGCGCAGGCCGCGCCCCACAATCTGCTGATAAAGACTGACCGATTCGGTCGGACGTAAAATGGCAATCAGATCGACATGCGGGGCATCAAACCCGGTGGTTAACACCGACACGTTCACCAGATAGCGGAATTGTTGCGCTTTGAAGGCGTCGATCAGGCGGTCGCGCTCCGGCCCGGGCGTCTCGCCGGTGATTAAGGCCGCGTCCTCGGCGGGCAACAGCCCGGTAATTTCTCGCGCATGCTCCACGGTGGCGGCAAAGATCATGACCCCTTTGCGCGTCGCGGCGAACTCTTCTATCTGGCTAATGATATGCGGGGTAATGCGCTTTTGCTTTTTCAGCTCCTGGTTCAACTCCGCTTCGCTGAATAACCCGTTGCTCTGCGCCTGTAACCGGCTGAAATCGTACTGCACCACCGGCATGTCCAGCCGCTCGGGCGGCGTCAGGTAGCCATGCTTGATCATGTAGCGCAAAGGAAGTTCATAGATACAGTCGCTGAACAGCGCTTTCTCATCGCCGCGCACCATGCCGTGATAATGGTAGCGATAGATCCAGCCTTTACCCAGGCGAAACGGGGTCGCCGTCAGGCCAAGCAGGCGAAGGTGCGGGTTCACCTCTTTCAGGTGAGTGAGGATTTGCTGATACTGGCTGTCGTCGTCATCGCTGATGCGGTGACACTCGTCGACAATCAGCAGCGAAAATTCACTGCGAAACAGATCAAGGTTGCGGGCCACCGACTGTACGCTGCCAAAGACCACTTTGCCGTGGCTCTCTTTGCGCTTTAGCCCGGCAGCGAAAATGTCAGCTTCCAGCCCGAGCGCGCAATACTTGGCATGGTTCTGCGCCACCAGCTCTTTGACGTGGGCCAGCACCAGCACGCGTCCGCGTGCCAGACGCGCCAGTTCGGCGATCACCAGGCTTTTGCCAGCACCGGTCGGAAGCACAATGGCCGCCGGTGCCTGGTGTTTACGAAACCAGGCGAGAGTGGCGTCAACGGCTTCCTGCTGATAAGGACGAAGTGTAAAAGTCATGGGGTCTCGGTTTAGTTATTTCGCATATAGTATGCCACGAAACTTTTTCCCTTGAGTGGCGCAACCAGACCATTATACTGAGCCATTCCAGACTGCTTCTTTTTCGGACCTGTTGTCCGACTTCCAGCACCATTAAGGCTAAAAAGATTTCATGCGACTTGATAAGTTTATCGCTCAGCAACTCGGCGTAAGCCGCGCTATTGCCGGGCGTGAAATTCGCGCCAGCCGCGTTACCGTGGATGGCGACATTGTGAAAGACACTGCATTCAAACTCCAGCCTGACCATCAGGTTGAATATGACGGCAACCCGCTGACCCAACAGCACGGGCCGCGCTATTTCATGCTCAATAAGCCGGAAGGCTATGTCTGTTCTACGGACGATCCGGATCATCCAACGGTGCTTTATTTCCTCGACGAACCGGTCGCGCACAAGCTGCATGCCGCTGGCCGTCTCGATATCGACACCACCGGGCTGGTGCTGATGACCGACGACGGGCAGTGGTCGCACCGTATCACGTCTCCCCGTCATCACTGCGAGAAGACGTATCGGGTGACGCTGGAGTCTCCGGTCGCGGATGACACGGCAGAACAATTTGCCAACGGCGTTCAGTTGCATAATGAAAAAGATCTGACCCGGCCTGCCGTGCTTGAAGTGATCGCGCCTACCGAGGTTCGTCTGACCATCAGTGAAGGGCGCTACCATCAGGTGAAGCGTATGTTTGCCGCGGTGGGTAACCACGTTGTCGGTCTGCATCGTGAACGTATTGGCGCAATTGAACTCGATCCTGAGCTGGCGCCCGGCGAATATCGCCCGTTAACGGAAGAAGAGATCGCCAGCGTTGGTCTGCCTTCGCATTAATTTCAGGAGAACTCTGTGACCACCAGGCCACACTCGTCGTTCAAAATTGTCTTCATTCTTGGCCTGCTGGCCATGCTGATGCCGCTGTCTATTGATATGTATCTGCCTGCGCTGCCGGTTATTTCCGCGCAGTTTGGCGTACCGGCAGGCAGCGCGCAGATGACGCTCAGCACCTATATTCTCGGTTTTGCCCTCGGTCAGCTGTTTTATGGCCCGATGGCGGACAGCTTTGGCCGCAAGCCCGTTATTCTTGGCGGGACCCTGATTTTTGCAGGGGCAGCGGTGGCCTGTGCGCAGGCGCAAACCATCGATCAACTGATTGTCATGCGCTTTTTCCACGGTCTGGCAGCGGCAGCGGCAAGCGTGGTGATCAATGCCCTGATGCGCGATATCTACCCGAAAGAAGAGTTCTCCCGGATGATGTCGTTCGTGATGCTGGTGACGACGATTGCACCGCTGGTGGCTCCTATGGCCGGCGGTGCGGTGCTGGTATGGTTCAGCTGGCATGTGATTTTCTGGATCCTGGCGCTTGCCGCGCTGCTGGCCTCGGCAATGATCTTCTTCTTTATTGATGAAACGCTACCCGCGGAGCGCCGACAGAAGTTCCACATCCGAACCACAATGGGGAATTTCGCCTCACTGTTTCGCCATAAGCGCGTGCTGAGCTATATGCTGGCGAGCGGTTTCAGCTTCGCCGGGATGTTCTCATTCCTGAGCGCCGGGCCGTTTGTCTATATCGAACTGAACCATGTTTCTCCGCAGCACTTCGGTTATTACTTTGCGCTCAACATCGTCTTCCTGTTCATTATGACCATCATTAACAGCCGCTTTGTCCGCCGAGTCGGGGCGTTGAACATGTTCCGCGCCGGGCTTTGGATCCAGTTTGTGATGGCTATCTGGCTGGTGCTGAGTGCTTTTACAGGCGTGGGCTTCTGGGCGCTGGTGGTGGGGGTTGCGGCCTTCGTCGGCTGCGTGTCGATGGTTTCCTCCAATGCGATGGCGGTGATCCTCGACGAATTCCCGCATATGGCAGGCACCGCCTCGTCGCTGGCCGGAACATTCCGCTTTGGCATCGGCGCCATCGTCGGGGCGTTACTGTCGATGGCCACGTTTAATACGGCCTGGCCGATGCTGTGGGCGATGGCGTTTTGTGCAACCAGCTCCATTCTTTTCTATCTCTACGCCAGTCGGCCGCGAAAGGTGGCCAGCTAACGCGCAAATAAGGCCCAGGCAGGGCCTTTTTTGTTGACACACATCAACCAAAGCTGCGTTCGTTTACCCTGTGTTTGTTTCTTTTATGTAAAATCTATTTGTGTAAAAAGTCACATCATTGTATTTAAAAAGGTTGAGTTAGATCGCAGAAACGGGTACATATAGCGCCGACGCGAGCCTGAACACCTATAAAAAAGCGCCGAATAGTGCAGGCTGGCGATGATGTGTTACTATAAATGTAAATAAATTGTGAAGTAAATTTTGCTTCCGGGGAACGAACGTGAATACATTACAACTCTCCATAGTCCATCGCTTGCCCCAGAGCTATCGCTGGTCGGCGGGTTTTGCAGGTTCGAAAGTTGAACCGATTCCGCAAAGCGTCGCGGGTTGCGAGAATTGTCTGGTTGCACTTAAGTTGCTGAGCCCGAGCGACGAAAATGCATGGCGAGTCATGGAACGTCTCAGCGAGGCCCTGACGGATATTGAAGTGGACAGCTCCGTACTGGAGTGTGAAGGTGAACCCTGCCTGTTCGTGAAAAGCCAGGATGAATTTGCCGCGACCTGCCGTCTGAAAAACTTTGGTGTTGCTATCGCTGAGCCTTTCTCGGGCCAGTATCCTTTCTGAGCGCTAGTCTGCGGACAACAGCTGGCGCGTGTAGCTCTGCGTTGGCGCAGCAAATACGCGCTGGCACTCTCCCTGCTCGACCACTTCTCCCTGTCGCAACACAATCACCTGATGGCATAACGCCCGCACAACTTGTAAATCATGGCTGATAAAGATATAGGCCAGCCTGTGCTTTTCCTGCAATCCTTTCAGTAATGCCAGGATCTGAGCCTGAACGGTTCTGTCCAGCGACGACGTCGGTTCATCCAGAATGATCAGCTCCGGTTTGAGGATCAGCGCGCGGGCAATGGCGATACGCTGGCGCTGACCGCCGGAAAATTCAGCCGGGTAGCGGTGCCGGGTATTCGGATCTAAGCCAACTTCTGCCATAACGCGTATCACTTCTTCTTCCCGCTGCCGGACGGTCAATGCCGGCTGATGAACGCGCAGACCCTCTTCGACAATCTGTAATACGTTCAGCCGTGGATTAAGCGAGGAGTTTGGATCCTGAAACACAACCTGCATGCGGGGACGAACGGGCAACATCTGGCGACGGTTCCAGTTGTGCAGCGGCATACCGTCAAAAAGGATCTCACCCTGCGAGGCGATTAAGCGCAGCAGTGCCAGGCCGGTGGTGCTTTTTCCCGAACCGGACTCGCCCACCAGCCCCAGCGATTCGCCCGGACGCAGGGAAAAATGGATATTTTTCAATACCGGATTCTGGTCGACGATGCGCCGCAGAATCCCTTTGCGAACAGGAAACGACACGCTCAGCCCCTCAACGCGCAGCAACGGCGCGCTGTCAGCCGGCAGGGGAACCGGGTCACCCGTGGGCTCGCTATCAAGCAGACGTTGCGTATAGGGGTGCTGAGGCGCTTTCAGCAGGGTGACTGCGGTGTTCTGCTCGACACAGCGTCCGTTTTGCATCACGGCGACGCTGTCGGCGAGCTTTCTCACAATGCTGAGGTTATGGGTGATAAACAGCAGGCTCATGTTCAGTTCGTCACGCAACTCCCGCAGCAGCCGCAGAATTTGCGCCTGCACCGTCACGTCCAGCGCGGTGGTGGGCTCATCGGCAATCAACAGTTCGGGTCGCGTGAGCAGGGCCATCGCAATCATCACCCGCTGACGCTCGCCGCCGGAAAGCTGATGGGGGAAATCGTTCAGCCGTTTTGCGGCATTGCGAATGCCGGTTCGTTCAAGACAATCCAGAATCTCCCCCCGCGCCGCCTCTTTGCGCATGCCCCGGTGCAGGGACAGCACTTCATAAAGCTGTTTTTCCAGCGTGTGCAGCGGGTTAAGAGAGACCATCGGCTCCTGGAAAATCATGGCAATGTTATTGCCGCGAATTCCGCGCAGGGTTTTTTCGTCGGCATGCAGCAGCGAGCGACCGTGAAACAGAATGTCGCCTTGCGGATAGCTGACGGGCGGAGACGGAAGCAGGCGCAGGATCGACAGTGCCGATACGCTCTTGCCAGAGCCTGACTCGCCTACCAGCGCCAGCGTTTCGCCGCGCTGGATCTGCAGCGACAACTCCGTGACCACGGTACGCGCCTCACCCTGTTTTGAAAAGGCAATCGACAGGTTATCAATACTGAGAAGGGGCTGCGTCATCTTATACCGCCTTGTTGGGATCAAAAGCATCGCGCACGGCTTCGCCAATAAAAATCAGCAGTGAAAGCAGCACGGCCACGGCAAGAAAGGCGGTGATGCCTAACCACGGTGCCTGCAGGTTGTTCTTGCCCTGCAGCAGTAGCTCGCCGAGCGACGGGGAACCGAGAGGGAGCCCGAAGCCAAGGAAATCAAGCGAGGTGAGGGTAGTGATGGAACTGCACAGAATAAACGGCAGGAAAGTGAGGGTCGCTACCACGGCGTTAGGAAGCATATGGCGGAAAATGATCCCGCGGTCGCTCACCCCCAGCACCTGGGCAGCGCGAATGTAATCGTAATTACGGGTGCGCAGAAATTCCGCCCGTACCACGCCTACCAGCGCCATCCAGCCGAAGATGACGGTAATGCCTAACAGCCACCAGAAGTTTGGCTGTACCACGCTTGAAAGCAGAATGATCAGAAACAGCGTCGGCATGCCTGACCAGACTTCAATAAAACGTTGGCCCCAGAGGTCGATTTTCCCGCCGTAGTAGCCCTGAACGGCACCTGCTACCACGCCCATCACGCTGGAAAAGACGGTCAGCATCAGCCCAAAGAGGATCGAGATCCGCGTGCCGTAGAGGATGCGTGCCAGCACATCGCCACCGTTGGCATCCGTTCCCAGCCAGTTTTGCGCGGAAGGCGGGGAAGGGAAGGGGGTGGTGGTCGCAAAGTTAATGCTGTTTGCGCCAAAACGCACCGGCGCCCAGAGTGCCCAGCCGTGCTGTTCAATTTGCTGGCGAAGCCACGGATCCTGATATTCAGCGGGCGTCGCAAACGGGCCATCAAAATCGCTTTCGCTGTATTGGGTGAGAACGGGCACATACCAGCGGTCGTTAAAGTGCACCAGCAGCGGTTTATCGTTGGCAATCAATTCCGAACACATGCTTAAGACAAACAGGACGGCAAAGATCCACAGCGACCAGTAGCCGCGGCGGTTGTGGCGAAAACGGGCCCATCGGGCCTGGTTGACGGGGCTTAAACGCGGCATCAGCGGCCCTCAAAATCAATTCGGGGATCAACCAGCGTATAGCTGATATCGCTGATGATATTCAGCAGCAGGCCAATCAGGGTGAAGATATAAAGTGTGCCAAACATGACCGGATAATCGCGCGACACGGTGGCTTCATATCCCAGCAAGCCCAGTCCGTTGAGAGAGAACATCACCTCTATCAGCAGCGAGCCGGTAAAAAACATACTGATGAACGTGGCAGGAAATCCGGCAATCACCAGCAGCATGGCGTTGCGAAAGACATGTTTCCACATGATCTGCTTTTCGCCGACGCCCTTCGCACGGGCAGTCACAACGTACTGTTTACGGATTTCATCGAGAAAGGCGTTTTTGGTCAACATGGTCAGGGCCGCAAAGCCGCCAATAACGGTCGCAAGCACCGGCAGCGTGATGTGCCAGAAATAATCGGTGATCTTCTTGTACCAGGGCAGGGTGCTGAAATCCGCTGACACCAGCCCCCGCAGCGGAAAGATATCGAAATAGCTGCCACCGGCAAAAAAGACAATCAACAGAACGGCAAACAGAAACGCCGGAATGGCATAGCCGATGATGATAAACGTGCTGCTCCAGACATCGAAGCGGCTGCCGTTGTGAACCGCTTTACGGATCCCCAGGGGGATAGAGACGAGATAAATAATCAACGTTCCCCACAGCCCCAGGGTAATCGACACCGGCAGACTTTGCTTAATCAATGTTAAAACTGACGCGCTGCGAAACAGGCTGTCGCCAAAATCAAAGCGGAGGTAGTCCCAGAGCATGTTGAAATACCGCTCGTGAAGCGGTTTGTCGAAGCCATAACGATGGGTGAGCTCGGCGATGACTTCCGGATCCAGGCCACGTCCGCCGCGATAATGGCTTTCACTGATATTTCCGAGGCCGGTGCGGGCATGGCTCGCGCCCATTCCTTCGCCACCGCCGCCGGGCATGCCGCCGCTGTTGCCAAATTCAATGGCTGCAATAGCCTGGTCGACCGGGCCGCCGGGCGCGATTTGCACAATAAAAAAGTTAATCGTGATGATTGCCCAGAGGGTCGGGATAATCAGCAGGAGACGGCGGATCAGATACGCACCCATGATGATTCCTTATCGCCGCTCAGCGGGAAGTCTGGCGGCTTTGTTAACGTCATACCACCAGGTATCGAAGCCCAGTGAATAGACAGGGCGTACGGCAGGCTCGGAGAACTTGTCCCAGCGCGCAAGCCGGTCTTCGCCCATATACCACATTGGCAGCATGTAGTAATTCCAGGTTAAGACCCTGTCGAGGGCGCGTCCCAGCGGCAGGAGTTTTTCTTTATCACCCTGCGCCGCCACAATTTTCGCAATCAAGGCATCAATCGCCGGGCTTTTCACCCCCGGCGCATTGTAGGAGGAGTCGATATAGCTGGATGCCCAGGAGATTTGCAGATCTGAGCTGGGCCACGGCTGCGCGGGCCACAGGGTTTGCATCATATCGTAATCACGGCTGCGTTTGCGGTTGGTGAGCTGCGCGTTGTCGACCTGGCGAATGTTCATGGTAATCCCCAGCCGTTCAAGATTGTGCTTAAACGGCAGCACCCACTGATCGTTGCTTCCGGACGCAAGCAGCAGCTCAAAGCTTAACGGTTTGCCCGTTCTGGAATCGACGCGTTTTTGATTCTTCAGTGGCCAGCCTGCGTCATCCAGCAGTTTACTGGCTTTAAGCAGGTTGTCGCGATCGTAGCCGTCACCCTTTGACGCCGGAGGCTGAAATACCGTCGTGAACACCTCCGGCGGCAGTTCTGCTTTTAGCGGTGCCAGCAGGACAAGTTCGTCCGCTTTTGGGTAATCGCGAGCGGCGTATTCAGTGTTCTGGAAATAGCTATTTGCCCGGCTGTAAGCGCCGTAAAATAGCGCTTTGTTCATCCATTCAAAATCAAAGGCCAGGGTAATGGCTTCCCGCACCCGGCGGTCAGTAAATACCGGACGCTGAATATTAAACGCCAGCCAGCGCGTATCCTGAGCGGACGCGTTTTTATGCTCGTCTTTAACGATATACCCGTTAGCGAAGTTTTTGCCGATATACCGTGTCGCCCAGTTTTTAGCGCTGCTCTCCACGCGCATATCGAACGCACCGGCTTTGAAGGCTTCAAATGCAACGTTATCGTCAAGATAGTAATCGTAGCGAAGGGTATCGAAATTCCAGCGGCCCCGGTTTACCGGCAGGTTTGCCGCCCAGTAGTCTTTGACCCGGGAATAGACAACATACTGCCCCATGCGCCAGTCGGTTATGCGGTATGGGCCACCCGCCAGCGGGGGCGTGGAGAGGGGGTCGCTAAGTTTGTGATTTTTCCAGAATGATTCAGGCATCACGGGCAGGGAGAACAGGCTGAGCATATTCTCTTTATTCGGCTCACTCAGCTCAATACGCACCGTGAGCGGGGCAATGGCTTTGACCGTAACGCCTTTGTAGACAATGCGGAACTGGGGAACGCCCTCAGTCATAAATTTGTGAAATGTGAAGGCAATGTCGCTGGCTTTGACCGGCGTCCCATCGTGAAAACGCGCCCGTGGGTTAATCGAAATTTCCGCCCACGCGAAGTTATCCGCGTAACGTACGTTGTCGGCAATCAGCGGGTAGTAACTGCCGGGTTCATCATCAGACGTAACAAACAGCGTATCGTAGAGCGATTCTGTTCGCGCTGCCGCCACGCCGCGCAGGGCGAAGCGGTTGAAGTTGTCGAACGTCCCCGTGGCGGAGAGGGTCACGTTCCCGCCTTTTGGCGCGGCAGGGTTGACGTAATCAAAGTGCGTAAAATTGACCGCGTACTTTGGCTCACCAATCACGGAGAACGCGATGTTCTCTTTGATGGTTTGCGCCTGGCTGGACAGGCTCGTTAACGCCAACAGCAGCAACATAAAGCGCATAAGCATCTCGCGGCGACTCCCTTTCGACTGACCGGCTCAGTTAAGCTGAATAATAAGTGACGTCACGGGCAATGTGAAATCATTCAACGTTCAGGCTGCCATTGGCGGAACTGCTCCAGCGGCATCGGGCGGCTAATCCAGTAACCCTGAAGGAAAACAACGCCATGTTCGCGCAGCCAGGCTGCCTGCTCCGGCGTTTCCACCCCTTCGGCGACGGTCGACATATTCAGTCGTCTTGCCAGGGTGAGTACGGCATCAAGCACCGGGGAGGTCACGGTTTCCGTCCCGATCGCGTTGACAAAACCCCGGTCAATTTTGATGTAATCCATGGTGAAACGCTCAAGGTAAATCAGCGCACTGTGGCCGGTACCAAAATCATCAATCGCAATTTCAAAGCCTTCATTGTGCAGCCATTCGAAAAGATTGTTGGCTTCCCGATGGTTAACCATGTCGCGCTCGGTGATTTCCAGCACGATCTGGAAATGATCCGGCGGCATTAAGTCCAGGAAAGTGCGCATATCCTCTTTGAAGCTTTCCGCATGAAGATGCCCCGGCGCAATGTTAATGCCCAGTTTTGCGCCCGGCGGCAGAAGGGTCTGTAATACCGGCGCGTCGCGAATGATGAGGTCAAAGAGATGCAGCGTCAGCGGCACAATCAGCTTCTGCGCTTCGGCGAAGTTGATAAAGGCATCAGGCGGAATTTCCCCCATCGTCGGGTGTTTCCAGCGCATCAGGACTTCGACACCACGCATTTGCAGCGTCTCGGCATCCACAACAGGCTGATACACCACATAAAACTGGCCGCGTTTAATGGCGCTCAGGATCTCTTTGCCTGGGTTAAGACGCGTGGTGAGGATATAGAAATTAAGCGAGCCGGCCGCGATCCCGCAGACCAGTCCAAAGAACACCGCGAACAGGATTTCATCGCTCGTCCACTCTTCGGCGTACAGTTTGATCGTCAGCGGAACCTCTTTTAGGGTCGCGGTACGCGCCGGCGTTTCATGTAAATCCTGTGCCTTCACCAGTGTGGCGGACCTTGTCGACAACGCATTGTCGCCAATGATGATGGCAATGCCCGCGAACTCGTTCTGGCGTGCGGTGTAAAGCATGTACGGAGTCAGGTTGATGTTTACCGAAGTAAACACGCCGCCGTCCTTCACCAGCGGATTTCGATACCAGATGGCAATCGCGGGTCTGTGCGGCATCATTGGTGTACCCGGCAGTAACGCCATATCAATCTGTTTATCGATGTGCAGCTCGGGTATCAGTTCTTCCATCGGGACGTTCATCGGACCGGTGGCTGAAGAGCAGTACGCCAGTTTATCCCTGACCAGCAAAAAGGCGCGCACGTTAAGGCTAAACGCCGCGCGAGAGGTCAGCTCCGCGTTGACGTCGTGGCAGCTGTTCAGCGTGAGCGGCTGAAGGAGATCGATAGAGCTTTTCAACTCATCGAAGTAGCTTTCCATGTAGATGCTCACGTCGTCAATCAGGGTGTCGAATCTGACTTCCCGCTTGTGGTAGCTCCAGAAAAATTGCAATGAACCCAGGAGCAGGGCTGTGATCAGGCCGGTGATAAGGCTGAGGAAAAGTATCTTGCGATTACTGGAGAAGTAGCGGGTGAACATAGACGTCGTGGTTCCTGGATTGCCGCTGAATGTATTCAGTGTAACGGGCAAAAAAAAACACCGCCGAAGCAGTGCTTTTTTTTATCATATCGTCGGCCAAGGGATAACCAACGATACAATGATTATTTTAACTGCGGGTCAGTACGCGTCGCGCTTCGTTATAGCGCTTCTTCCAGTAAGGTTCGTTCATGCTGGAAATGGTTACACCGCTGCTGGTGGAGGCATGTACAAACTGGTCATTGCCAATGTAGATGCCAACATGTCGACCTGTCGAACCCGCACGGAACAGGACTAAATCCCCGGTGCGCAGTTTAGTGCGTGAAATCGACTTACCCATCTCCTGCTGTTCGTAAGTTGAACGCGGAAGATCTAACCCAAACTGCTCACGGAAAGTACGTTGTACGAAACCGGAACAATCAATGCCTTTTTTGGTGCTGCCGCCAAGACGATAACGCACGCCTTTCCAGTCAGCATACTGGTCCATAATACGGGACTTCACGTCCAGATTACGTACCATATTTTCAAATTCATCCTGAGAGGCTTGCAGTGACGAGGAATCTTCCATTCCCACAACACGCGTCTCAGGATGCATATTCTTTGCGGTGTTCGATGTACTACATGCAGATAACAGTACCGCCACTGCTATCGCCGGGATCCCCCGTAAGATATATCTCAAAATCGGTTGAGATTTGACCATTTTGTTTATTATCCCTTGAAGTCCTTAACGACAAATATCGTTATAAAAAATGCCAAACGTGACGAGACTAATTATCTGTTCACAATGAGACAATTCTTTCTGATCACATTTGTGGCGTAGCGCACAAATTTATTCACCAGCGAAATAATTATCTCTATGGGGCAAAACGAGTTCGAGATTAACCGATTGCCTGGGGTATTGCGAGCAAAAAAAGCCTTTTTTTTATAAGAAATTGTGATACAGAAAGTAAAAATTGATAATTGTTCAAAATGTGCGCGATTGAGGTTAAAAATCGTGCAACACATTCATTTTTATCACGAATATTGTGACGAAATGATGACGGGAGGGGACGAAAGGGGAGAAAAATGCATCAAGGATCAAAACGATCCCTGATGCATAGTGTTAATTAAGGTTAATTATTGGTTTCTGATTTGTTGCGTTTTGCCGGGGAGGTAGCGATCGAACACGGCTATTATCTTGTCGCTCAGCGGTGTCATCAGACACCACGGCAGCGCAACCAGCACAGAAGAGAGCGAACCGACTGCAATATCAGTGAACCAGTGAGCGCCAATCATTACCCGTGGGAAGGCAAAAACCACAAAAATAATCAGGGCTATCGCAAAGGCTTTTCGGCCGAAATAGCGGAGCATCACGCCGGAAAAAATAAGCAGCATCATTCCGTGATCGCCCGGGAAACTGGCCTTCGACGCATCTTTCGTTGGAATATGCAGCAGCTCGCTGACGCGATAAATATCGGGGAAGAAGAGCGTTGGGCTGGAACGCTTAACCGGAATAATGGCCGTTGCCAGCTGGTTAATTACCACCGCAAGCAGCAACATCATCAAACCAATAATCAGAATACGGCGGCGTCCTGTTTTGTCCTCTTTCAGCCAGAAAGAGAGCATCAGGCCGCCCATCGCCAGCAGCGAGCAGCCGTCAAAGGCACGGTTATTCGTGATAGCAACCAGCCACAGGAAGGCTTCGCTCTTCACCAGTTCCTGGTTGAAGAAGTGAAAAATGGCAGAATCCAGCGGAAACCAGACACCATGATTCGCTGGGATATACCAGGAGAAAAAGAGCGCCAGACCGGCGACATTAAGCAGTAATATCAGGGGAAGTCGAGTCGTCATAACATTCAGCATAGAGTGAAATCTGGGGCAACGTTAGCCGCCCAAACTTAAACGAAGCTTCAACAGGCTGGACTGCAGGGCATTCCAGTCGGCGTTAACCGCACTAATTAACTCTATTCGGCTATCAGGTGGCGCCACATTTTGCGTTTCGATAAAGAAATCTTCGCCCTGACGGTTGATCCGCACCAGCCCGTCCGGGGTGCGCATGATCCCTTTAACACGATCGACCGGAGCCAGTCTGGCCCATTCGAGTATGCCGATGGTGTCGAATACGGTATCCGCATCGAAAATCCATCCGCAGGCCTGATAGCCCTGGCCGCTGTTAAGGTTACGACGCCAGCGCTGGTGTTCCGGCAGACTCAGGGCAGCCAGACCCTGTTTTTGCGGATGGCTGTGGGCATGTTCCGCGCTTGCCGGGAGCGCCGCCAGGTTCAGGCGAGGCAGGTCAAGCAGGGCGTTATCAATTTTCCCCTGGGTGGTCTGCACCCGCTGACGGTTGCCACCGAAGTGCTGCCACCATGTCTCCAGTGCGGACTGGCTTTCCGCCGTTGCGCGATCCTCTTTATTGGCGACGATAATATCTGCCGAGGCGAGCTGGTCGCGGAAGTTCTCGTTGGTCACGGCTTTTTCATCCAGCAGCTGACGGGGGTCCAGCAGGCACAGCGTGGCACGCAGATCGATCCACGGCTCGTAGACCGGCGCGGTCAGTAAATCGAGAATTTGCTTCGGATGACCCAGCCCGGTCGGTTCAATCAGCAGACGGTCTGGTTTGCCCTGACGCAGCAGCGTATTCAGCCCGACCTGCATCGGCAGACCATTTACGCAGCACATGCAGCCACCGGGGATCTCTTTGATCATCGCGCCGCTGTCTGCCAGTAATGCGCCATCAATACCCACTTCGCCAAATTCATTGACCAGTACGGCCCATTTTTCTGCCGGATCCTTATTGGCCAGCAGGTGGAGAATTGAGGTGGTTTTACCGCTGCCGAGAAAACCGGTAATGAGGTTGGTTTTGGTCACGTGCGCTCCAGTCGATAATTGTGATGCTATAACAATTATCCATCATCCTGGCGAAAAACGGGCGCAATGAGAAGGGGGAGGGCGAACGGAGGCAATCGCCGTTCGCCTTAAGCGCAATAATCGCTAAATATTTAACGTTTCGATAACAGCCTGACGCGCGCCATGGCGGGCGATGCGCTGATAGGCCTGGCTGATGGCCTCCACGAAAATGCTATTTTGTGCGAGATCGTGACCAAAGATTTCACTCAGCCCCAGCAGGGCGTTGACGCGCTCAGCGTCGCTGCTGGCTGCAACAAGGGTGCGGATTTTATCGCTCAGCGGATCGCGCACATCAATTGCGTCGCCACGCTCGTCGGTTCCGCTGACGTAGCGGATCCAGCCTGCAACGCCCAGGGCCAGCAGCGGCCACGCGGTTTTACGTTCAAGATGGATGCGGATCCCATCCAGCATGCGTTGCGGCAATTTCTGGCTTCCGTCCATCGCAATTTGCCAGGTCCGGTGCTGCAGTGCCGGATTGGCAAAGCGTTCAAGCAGGCTATCGGCATAAGCCGTGAGGTCGACATCCTTAATACGCAGCGTAGGAGCCTGCTCATTCAGCATTAACCGACGTGCGGCTTCGCGAAAAGCGGTGTCTTCCATACATTCGTTGATGTGCGCATACCCGGCGAGGTAGCCCAGATACGCGAGGAAAGAGTGGCTGCCGTTGAGCATGCGCAATTTCATCTGTTCCCACGGCAGCACGTCCTGCACCATTTGTACACCAGCCACTTCCCATGCCGGGCGTCCGGCAACAAAGTTGTCTTCCACTACCCACTGAATAAACGGTTCGCAGCTGATAGCACAAGGATCTTCTACTCCAAGCTCTTTCGTGATTTCTGCCAGCGACGCCTCGGTCGCGGCAGGGACAATTCGGTCGACCATGGTCCCCGGAAAGCTCACATGTGAATTAATCCACTCTGCCAGCGCCGGGTCGCGTTTCTGGGCCATCCCTAGTACCGCGTTTTTCACCACATGGCCGTTATCAGGGATATTGTCGCAGGAGAGGACGGTAAAAGCGGACAAACCGCGTTCACGGCGGCGGTGGAGCGCCTCGACCAGGATCCCGGGTGCGGAGTGCGGTTCAGACGGGTTCTCCAGATCGTGAACGATCCGGGGGTTGTGCAAATCCAGATTACCGGTGGCGGGATCGATGCAATAACCTTTCTCTGTGATGGTGAGCGACACAATGGCGACCTGAGGTTCACAAAATTTCTCAATGATGGCAGGCAGAGAATCCAGTTTTGCGTTCAGACATTCATGGACGGCACCGACGATAATCGGCTGGTTTCCCTCCGCCCCTTTTTCCAGCACGGTGAAGAGATGATCCTGTGCGCGCAACTGGCTCATCAGCACGTCGCCGCTGAAGAGGCTAATCTCACAAATACCCCAGTCGCCGCCTTTCTCATTCAGCACCCGGTTTGTTAACAAGGCCTGATGCGCGCGGTGAAATGCGCCGAAGCCAAAATGGACGATGCGAGAGCGTAACTGCTTACGATCGTAGCGAGGGAGCTGGACATGGGCAGGAAGCGAGGTGGAGGCAATTGTCTTCATGAAATACACACCTGATTAACCATTAATTAACAACGCCAGTGTAAAGTTATATGACAGCAAATTAAATTGGTGAGCCGTAAATATCCCCGAAGTGTGAGTTTGATCAATCAATGTGTGGCGGTGTGTTGACCCTTTACGGCAAACATGTATGGTAGTCGTCATCGTAGTCATCCATATTGGTATAACAACTTTAGAGGTGAGGCAATGGAACAGACCTGGCGTTGGTACGGGCCGAACGATCCGGTTTCTCTTGATGATGTGCGTCAGGCTGGCGCAACGGGTGTCGTGACGGCGCTGCATCACATTCCTAATGGTCAGGTATGGCCGATTGAAGAAATCAAAAAGCGTCAGGCGCTGCTGGCGGAAAAAGGCCTGACCTGGTCTGTGGTGGAAAGCATCCCGGTTCACGAAGATATCAAAACCCATACAGGTGATTATCAGACCTGGATTGCCAACTACCAGCAGAGCATTCGTCACCTGGCGGCCTGCGGTATTGATACTGTTTGCTATAACTTCATGCCCATTCTTGACTGGACGCGCACCGATCTTGAGTACACGTTGCCGGACGGTTCAAAAGCATTACGTTTCGATCAGATTGCCTTTGCCGCATTTGAGCTGCACATCCTGAAACGTCCTGGTGCAGAAGCCGATTACACGGCTGAAGAGCAGCAGCAGGCGCTCGCGTGGTTTAACGCAGCCAGTGACGCCGAGATTGAAAAGCTGACCCGCAATATTATTGCTGGCCTGCCGGGCGCTGAAGAGGGCTATACGCTGGATCAGTTCCGCGCGCGACTGGCGGAATACGGGAATATTGATAAAAACCAGCTGCGTGAAAACATGGCGTTTTTCCTGCGCGCTATCGTACCGGTAGCGGAAGAAGCGGGCGTACGCCTGGCTGTGCACCCGGACGATCCTCCGCGTCCTATTCTCGGTTTACCGCGTATCGTGTCCACGATTGAAGATATGCAGTGGCTGAAAGAGACCGTGGACAGTATCTATAACGGATTCACCATGTGTACCGGCTCTTACGGTGTGCGTGCGGATAACGATCTGGTGCAGATGATTGAAACCTTCGGCGATCGTATTCACTTCACGCATCTGCGTGCGACCTGTCGTGAGGATAATCCAAAAACCTTCCATGAAGCAGCGCACCTGGGCGGCGATGTGAATATGGTCGCGGTAGTGGATGCGATTCTGGCGGAAGAGGTACGTCGTAAGCGCGCGGGTGACGTTCGTCCTATCCCGTTCCGTCCCGATCATGGTCACCAGATGCTGGACGATCTGCGTAAGAAAACGAACCCAGGTTATTCGGCGATTGGTCGTCTGAAAGGCATGGCGGAAGTGCGGGGCGTTGAGCTGGCGCTGAAGATGACGAAATACCCGGAACTGCTGTAACGTCTGTTGCCCGGTGGCGTTGTGCCACCGGGCGAATATCGCATTAGTCTGCGCGACCCATATAGCGTTTTTCTTCAATATGGATGCGGATTTTCTCGCCCGCGGAGAGGTATTCTGGCACCTGCACCACCAGACCGGTCGTCAGGGTTGCTGGTTTGTTGCGGGCACTTGCGGATGCACCTTTGATGCCCGGAGCCGTTTCCACGATTTCCAGATCCACGGTCTGCGGCAGTTCCAGCGCCAGCAGCACGCCATCCCAGGTCAGAACCTGCATGTCAGGCATCCCGCCTTCAGGAATAAAGAGGAGTTCTTCTTCAATCTGATCTTTGGTGAAGATATACGGGGTGTAATCTTCTTTATCCATGAACACGTATTCGTTGCCATCAATGTAGGAAAAATCAACATAGCGGCGGGTCAGGGTCACGGTATCAACGATATCGTCACCTTTAAAACGTTCTTCCACTTTCAGACCGGTACGCACATCGGCGAAACGCATTTTGTACAGCGTTGCTGCACCACGGGCGCTCGGGGCCTGAATATCGATATCTTTCACAATCAGCAGCTTGCCGTTGTAATTCAGTACCATACCTTTCTTAATTTCGTTCGCTCTTGGCATTGCAGTAATCCTGTTTACGGGTGGTAAAAAATATCGCGCCAAATTACTCGTGCTCGGCCTTTCAGGCAAGCGGAATTCGTGGCTTTTGCTATCAATACACAAAAGGTGTTACTGTGCGCGCAATGCCCGACTGCGCGGGCGTTCTTCAGCGAAAGAGAGCCTGTATGGATTGTCGTCCCGATTGTGGCGCGTGTTGTACCGCACCGTCCATTTCAAGCCCCATTCCTGGCATGCCGGACGGCAAACCTGCCAATACCCGCTGTGTGCAGCTTGCTGAAAATAACCTGTGCATGATCTTTGGTTCCCCGCTGCGCCCGAAAGTCTGTTCCGGCCTTCAGCCGTCCGCGGAGATGTGCGGCAGCACGCGCACGCAGGCGATCACCTACCTTCTTGAGCTGGAAGCGCTCACCGCCCCTTAAACGTCCTTAATTCGCACCAGACACGCTATTGTCAGCGTACACATCACCAGCGCAATCCAGAATACCGTGTGATAGCTCCAGATCTCGGCCACGATGCCGGCCATTGAACCTGCAATAATCCAGCCCACGCGAGTGGTATTGGTATAAAGGGTGGTAGCGGAACCTGCCTGGCCTGGCATCAGGTCCTGGAAATAGAGCATGCCAATCCCGGCGAGTATGCCGATATAAATGGCGTTGAGAAGCTGCAATGCCAGTAAGAGCCCCGGCGTGTGCACCGTCAGCATACCGATATAGAACAGCAGTCCTGCGACAGCCGCAATGCGCATTAAAAAACGCTTTCCGAAACGCTTCGCGTAATAGCCCGCGATCAGCATGGTCGGGATCTCAAGCCCGGCCGCGGTTCCCATCATAATGCCCGCCAGCTTCTCTGGGAGATGCAGCTCATCAATAATAAACAGCGGCATGTTGATAATATAAAGGCTGTTTGTTCCCCACATCAACGTACAGATAACAAACAGGAGCAGCGCATCACGACGGTTACGGCGCGGGGCTTCCAGTACGCCTGAAGCCACTTTGGGCTCTTTGCGCATCGACGGCAGGAAGAACCACACCATGGTGCCGCACACCACAAACGCGACAGCCGCACTCAGGTACATCACCGTAAAGCCAAACCCCATCGCCAGGGCATACGCCAGCGGCGGGCCAATGACCCATGCCAGCGACACCTGGGCACGCAGAATAGAGCTGAACATCACCGCTTCACGACCGGTATGGTCGGCGTGCTCGCGGGCGAGGGCGAACATCTGCGGGTTCGCCGTGGAACCGAAGCTGCTCAGGAACACCCCCACGAACAGCAGGATGAAATAGTTGCGGTTAAAAGCAAACAACACGCAGGCAAACACCCCGAGAAGGCAGCAAAAGACGATCAGACTTTTACGATCGCCTTTTCTGTCGGAACGCCCCGCCAGAAACTGACTCACCAGAATGCCGATGATGGCACTGCCGGTAAAAAAGAAGCCAACCATTGCCGGACGGGCGTGGACTTCATTGGTCAGAAACAGGCTCAGCGTGGGCGTCTGTAACGCCCCGGCAATGCCGGTAAGGAAGGCAACAATCAAAAACGCCGTGGACGTCAAATCAAAGGGTTTTGGCGAGGCGGCGGCA
This sequence comes from Enterobacter sp. PTB, assembly GCF_051130085.1. NCBI lineage: Bacteria > Pseudomonadati > Pseudomonadota > Gammaproteobacteria > Enterobacterales > Enterobacteriaceae > Enterobacter > Enterobacter sp. PTB. The sequence continues at coordinate 75,553 of NZ_JBDKEE010000017.1, read as the reverse complement.
GGGGTGTTATGCATACTTTCAATATCAGCAAGTCATAAAGAGACGCGGAGTGTACGACGCTTGTCAGAAAATAAACAGGTACTGCGGTCAATTTCGCCACGAAAAATCAAAATGCCATTTCAATTAACAGTCGCGGGCTGAACTTAGCTGAAACTGACTTGCTGAACGTCAGCAAGATTCAGCTGAGCGAAGAAGAAATGTGCTGTATCTCTAAATTCTGCATCGCCATTTGTAACTTTTCTTGCAAGGTTAAGCAGAAAGCGCAAGACTTTTTGAAACGTTTCAGCGCTATCTTGTTTTAACAAACGGAGCAGGCTAGCGCATTTTTTCTCATTTAAGCTGAAACGATTCAAGTTCAGCAGGAGAGGAGAACCATGTTCCAGTTATCTGTTCAGGATATCCACCCGGGCGCTCAGGCCGGGAACAAAGAAGAGGCCATTCGCCAGGTTGCCGCTGCCCTTGTGCAGGCGGGTAATGTCGCGGACGGCTACGTTAACGGCATGCTGGCGCGCGAGCAGCAGACCTCCACTTTCCTCGGCAATGGCATCGCCATTCCGCACGGTACAACGGACACCCGCGATCAGGTGCTGAAAACCGGCGTTCAGGTTTATCAGTTCCCTCAGGGTGTGGTGTGGGGCGACGGTCAGGTTGCTTACGTGGCAATCGGTATCGCTGCCAGCAGTGACGAGCACCTGGGCCTGCTGCGTCAGCTGACGCATGTGCTGAGCGATGATTCGGTGGCTGAACAGCTGAAGTCCGCGACGACGGCGGAAGAGCTGCGTGCGTTGCTGATGGGCGAAAAACAGAGTGAAGCGCTGAAACTGGATAATGAAACATTGACCCTGGATGTTGTGGCGAGCGATCTGGTCACGCTGCAGGCGCTGAACGCAGGCCGTCTGAAAGAAGCCGGTGCGGTAGACGCGTCCTTTATCACGCGCGTTATCAATGAGAAGCCGCTGAACCTGGGACAAGGTATCTGGCTGAACGACAGTGCTGAAGGCAACCTGCGTAGCGCTATCGCGGTGAGCCGCGCGGCCAACGCGTTTGACGTTGAGGGCGCGCACGCTGCGATGCTGGTCACCGTCGCGATGACCGATGAACAGCCGGTTTCCGCGCTAAAACGTCTTGGCGATCTGCTGCTGAATGACAAGGCTGAAAAACTGCTGAACGCTGACGCAAGCACGCTGCTGGCGCTGCTGACCAGCGATGATGTGCTGACTGATGACGTGCTGACCGCTGAGTTTGTAGTGCGTAACGAGCACGGCCTGCATGCCCGTCCTGGCACCATGCTGGTGAATACCATTAAACAATTCGAAAGTGAGATTACCGTGACTAACCTTGATGGCACGGGCAAACCGGCCAACGGCCGTAGCCTGATGAAAGTTGTCGCGCTGGGCGTGAAGAAAGGTCACCGTCTGCGCTTTACCGCACAGGGTGCTGATGCTGAACAGGCGCTGAAAGCGATTGGCGACGCCATCGCGGCAGGTCTGGGGGAGGGCGCATAATGAGCAGACGTGTTGCGACTATTACGCTGAACCCGGCATACGACCTGGTGGGGTTTTGCCCGGAGATTGAGCGCGGCGAAGTAAACCTCGTGCGTACCACTGGCCTGCATGCTGCAGGTAAAGGGATTAACGTCGCGAAAGTGCTCAAGGATCTCGGTATCGATGTCACCGTGGGCGGATTCCTCGGTAAAGATAACCAGGATGGTTTCCAGCAGCTGTTCAGCGAACTGGGGATTGCTAATCGTTTTCAGGTTGTTCAGGGCCGTACCCGTATCAACGTCAAGCTGACGGAGAAAGACGGCGAAGTGACCGATCTGAACTTCTCAGGCTTCGAGGTGACTCCGTCAGACTGGGAGCGCTTCGTGAACGACTCTCTGACCTGGCTTGGTCAGTTCGACATGGTCTGCGTCAGCGGCAGCCTGCCGTCCGGCGTGAGCCCGGAAGCGTTCACCGACTGGATGACGCGTCTGCGAAGCCAGTGCCCATGCATTATTTTTGACAGCAGCCGTGACGCGCTGGTCGCCGGCCTGAAAGCCTCGCCGTGGCTGGTGAAGCCGAATCGCCGCGAACTGGAGATCTGGGCTGGTCGTAAGCTGCCAGAATTAAAAGATGTGATTGACGCTGCCCATGCGCTGCGCGAGCAGGGTATCGCTCACGTGGTTATCTCTCTTGGTGCAGAAGGGGCGCTGTGGGTTAACGCTTCTGGCGAATGGATCGCCAAACCGCCATCGGTTGACGTTGTCAGCACCGTTGGCGCAGGGGATTCAATGGTTGGCGGTCTGATTTATGGCCTGCTGATGCGTGAATCCAGTGAACATACTTTACGTCTTGCCACCGCCGTTGCTGCCCTGGCCGTTAGCCAGAGCAATGTCGGTATTACCGATCGTACCCAGTTAGCCGCGATGATGGCGCGCGTTGACTTAAAACCTTTTAACTAACAGCAGGAGAGGAATAATGAAAACGCTGCTGATCATTGACTCCGGTCTCGGACAGGCTCGCGCCTATATGGCGAAGACCTTGCTGGGAGCGGCGGCGAACAAAGCACATCTCGAGATGACGGATAACCCGGGCGACGCCGAAATGGTGATTGTTCTGGGTGATAAAATTCCCGCTGACAGTGCGCTGAATGGCAAAAAAGTGTGGCTGGGCGACATCAATCGCGCGGTGGCACACCCGGAACTGTTCCTGAGCGAAGCGAAAGGTCATGCGTCTGTTTACAGCGCACCGGTCGCGGCGCCGGTTGCCGCGACCGGACCAAAACGTATCGTGGCGATCACGGCCTGCCCGACGGGCGTGGCTCATACCTTTATGGCGGCTGAAGCCATTGAAACCGAAGCGAAAAAACGCGGCTGGTGGGTAAAAGTTGAAACACGTGGATCCGTTGGTGCGGGCAACGCAATCACCCCTGAAGAGGTGGCTGAAGCCGATCTGGTGATGGTTGCGGCTGACATCGAAGTGGACCTGGCGAAATTTGCCGGTAAGCCGATGTACCGCACGTCAACGGGCCTGGCGCTGAAAAAGACCGCTCAGGAGTTTGATAAAGCGCTGGTGGAAGCGAAGCCGTATCAGGCAACGGGATCCACGCAAACTGCGACGGAAGGTAAGAAAGAGTCAGCTGGCGCCTATCGCCATCTGCTGACCGGTGTGTCTTATATGCTGCCGATGGTGGTGGCGGGCGGTCTGTGTATTGCCCTCTCGTTTGCGTTTGGTATTACCGCGTTTAAAGAAGAAGGCACGCTGGCTGCTGCCCTGATGCAGATTGGTGGTGGTTCCGCGTTTGCCCTGATGGTGCCGGTGCTGGCAGGCTTTATCGCCTTCTCCATCGCTGACCGTCCGGGCCTGACGCCGGGTCTTATCGGCGGTATGCTGGCGGTGAGCACCGGTTCTGGCTTTATCGGCGGTATCATTGCCGGTTTCCTGGCGGGTTACGTTGCGAAGCTTATCAGCTCGAAGCTGAAACTGCCGCAGAGTATGGAAGCGCTGAAACCGATCCTGATCATCCCGTTGATTTCCAGCCTGGTGGTGGGCCTGGCGATGATTTACCTCATCGGTAAACCTGTAGCGGGTATCCTGGCGGGTCTGACCCACTGGCTGCAAACCATGGGTACCGCGAATGCGGTACTGCTGGGAGCTATTCTCGGTGGCATGATGTGTACCGATATGGGTGGCCCGGTGAACAAAGCAGCATACGCATTCGGTGTTGGCCTGCTGAGTACCCAGACCTACGCGCCAATGGCAGCGATTATGGCGGCCGGTATGGTGCCACCATTGGCTCTTGGCCTGGCAACCATCATTGCACGTCGTAAGTTCGACAAAGCGCAGCAGGAAGGGGGGAAAGCCGCCCTGGTACTTGGCCTGTGCTTTATCACCGAAGGGGCAATTCCGTTCGCGGCGCGTGACCCAATGCGCGTGCTGCCATGCTGTATCGTGGGGGGCGCGGTAACCGGTGCTATCTCCATGGCGGTTGGCGCGAAACTGATGGCACCACACGGCGGTCTGTTCGTGCTGCTGATCCCAGGTGCAATCACGCCAGTGCTGGGTTATCTGCTGGCGATTGTGGCCGGTACGCTGGTGGCAGGTCTCTCTTACGCGGTGCTGAAACGTCCGGAAGCGGAAGGGGTCGCGAAAGCGGCGTAAGCGGTAAAACAATAAAAAAGCCGGGTGCTTATGCGACCCGGCTTTTTTTATGCCGCCTGTTCAGCGGTTTGCTGTGCCTTCAGCCAGGCAATCTCTTCTGCCCAGATGTCCGGATTAATGGTTTCCAGCACCATCGGGATACCGTCGAAACGGGCATCCTGCATAATAAAGCGGAACGCATCGTGGCCGATATTGCCTTCACCGAGGCTGTGATGGCGGTCCACGCGGCTGCCAAACGCGCTTTTCGCATCGTTCAAGTGCATTCCGCGCAGATACTTGAAGCCCACAATGCGTTCAAACTCATCGAAAGTCTTTTTCGTCTCATCAAGCGTTCGCAGATCGTAACCCGCGGCAAAGGCATGGCAGGTATCAATACATACGCCCACGCGGGATTTATCCTCCACGCCGTCAATAATGGCCGCCAGATGTTCGAACTTAAAGCCGAGGTTACTGCCCTGCCCGGCGGTGTTCTCGATGACCGCCGTCACGCCCTGGGTTTTATCCAGCGTGATGTTGATGGATTCGGCAATGCGCGCCAGACAGGCATCTTCGTCAATCTGCATCAGATGACTTCCCGGATGGAAGTTCAACAGCGTCAGCCCAAGCTGCTCGCAGCGCTGCACTTCATCAAGAAAAGCCTCGCGGGATTTCTCCAGCGCCTCCTGCACGGGATGGCCAAGGTTAATGAGATAGCTGTCGTGGGGAAGGATTTGACCCGGCCCGTAGTGGTATTTCTCACAGGCGGCTTTGAAATCATCAATCACTTCAGAGGTGAGCGGGGCGGCGCGCCACTGGCGCTGGTTCTTGGTGAACAGGGCGAAAGCGGTCGCCTCAATTTCGGCGGCGCGAATGGCGGCATTCGCAAGGCCACCTGCAGCGCTGACGTGCGCTCCAACATATTTCATAAAGGGACTCCTGTTAACCCGAAATACGTATGATAGCGGGTTAACAGGAGAAGGATGAAGTGGTTTATGCCATCAGGCTATGTACCGCGAGGTTAATCGCACCGCCGCCAACGATCAGCCAGATGAAGAGTACCAGCGCCATCAGCAGCGGTTTTGCACCTGCTTTTTTCAGCGCGCTAACGTGTGTTGTGACCCCGAGCGCCGCCATCGCCATCGCCAGCAGGACGGTATCAAGCGTGACCAGCATATCCACCACGGCTTTAGGCAGCAGGTGGAAGGAGTTAAATACCGCCACCACGATGAAAAGAATCGCAAACCACGGAATGGTGATTTTACTCTTCTGGCTGCTGCCTGCCGGCGCGAGTTGTTTTACGCGAGCGGCCAGGATAATCAGGAACGGAGCCAGCATCATGACGCGCAGCATTTTGGCAATGACCGCGGCATTTTCCGCATCCGGATTAATGGCGTGACCCGCCGCCACCACCTGAGCCACTTCATGCATGGTTGAACCAATATAAATGCCGTAGGTCTCCGGACTAAACCAGTGCGCAACCAGCGGGTACATGGCCGGGTAGAGGAAAATCGCCAGCGTACCGAAAATGACGACGGTCGCGACGGCAACCGTCACTTTGCTGGATTCTGCCTTAACGACAGGTTCGGTTGCCAGTACCGCGGCGGCCCCGCAGATGCTGCTGCCAGCACCAATCAGCCAGCTGGTTTGTTTATCCAGCCCAAACACTTTCTGGCCAATAAAGCAGGCCAGTAAAAAGGTGCTGGTCAGGGTCAGGACGTCAATAGCGATCCCGCTGACGCCGACATCCGCAATCTGTGAAAAGGTCAGGCGGAAGCCGTAAAGGATAATCCCGAGGCGCAGCAGATGCTGTTTGGCGAAAATAACCCCGCCATCACAGGACTTCCAGATATGGGGGTAAACGGTATTTCCCACCACCATGCCGAGCAATATTGCCAGCGTTAAGGCACTAAAACCTGCCCCGGCGACGGCCGGAATGCTGCCGCCCCATAACGCTACGCCTGTTATCACCGCGCTGAGCGCAAGACCCGGCACGAAGTGCCACAATGTACGTTGATGCTGTAAGGTGTGTTCTGACATAACCTTCTCCTTTATCTGGCTAAAAGGTTACGGCGTTGTGGCTTAAAAATAAAATTGATTATATACTTATAATCAATCTATATAAGTGGTAAGTGACCATGCACATTACGTTGCGTCAGCTGGAAGTTTTTGCCGAAGTGCTGAAAAGCGGGTCGACGACGCAGGCCTCGCAAATGCTGGCGTTGTCCCAGTCCGCGGTCAGCGCGGCCCTGACCGATCTGGAAGGGCAACTGGGGGTTCAGCTTTTCGACAGAGTGGGGAAACGGCTGGTCGTCAATGAACATGGCCGCCTGCTGTACCCGCGCGCGCTGGCACTGCTGGAGCAGGCGACTGAAATCGAACAATTGTTCCGCGAAGAGAACGGGGCCATCCGCGTTTACGCCAGCAGTACGATCGGCAATTACATTCTGCCGGAAGTGATTGCCCGCTATCGCCGGGATTTCCCGACCCTGCCGCTGGAGATGAGCGTTGGCAATAGCCAGGATGTCATCAATGCGGTGATCGATTTCCGCGTGGACATCGGTTTGATTGAAGGGCCGTGTCACAACGTCGATATCATTGCTGAACCCTGGCTGGAAGATGAACTGGTGGTGTTCGCCTCGCCTGCCTCTTCTTTATTACAGGGTGAAGTGACGCTGGAACGGCTGGCTCAGGCGCAGTGGATCCTCCGGGAACAGGGCTCCGGTACCCGTGAAATTGTCGATTACCTGCTGCTCTCCCACCTGCCGCATTTCCGGCTGAGTATGGAGCTGGGCAACTCGGAAGCCATCAAACACGCGGTCCGTCATGGGCTGGGCATCAGCTGTCTCTCCCGGCGGGTGATTGCTGAACAGCTTGAGGCCGGCACGCTGGTCGAAATACCGCTCCCGTTGCCTAAACTGGTGCGCACGCTGTGGTGCATTCATCATCGTCAGAAACACCTTTCCAGCTCGCTGCAGCGTTTTCTGCGCTATTGCGACATGTAAACCCGCAATGCGGATCCTCTCTCCGTTGGGAGAGGGGAGATGCAGATGCGTGCTTTACTTATAATCCTGGCCGAGTCATGAAGCTCTCTTATAACTGAGCATTTCTGCCGGAAGGAACGCGTATCGTCTGCTACAATCGCGCCTCATTTGTTGAAGGGACAGCATTTTCACATGGTTTCAGAAATTAAAACCACAGAAGCGCCCGCGCTACGTCGCGAACTTAAGGCGCGTCACCTGACGATGATCGCTATCGGCGGTTCAATCGGTACAGGTCTTTTTGTTGCCTCTGGCGCAACAATTTCGGCAGCCGGCCCAGGTGGGGCACTTTTCTCTTATATCCTGATTGGCCTGATGGTGTACTTCCTGATGACCAGTCTGGGCGAACTGGCGGCGTACATGCCGGTATCCGGTTCGTTTTCGACCTACGGTCAAAAATACGTTGAAGAAGGCTTCGGCTTCGCGCTGGGCTGGAACTACTGGTACAACTGGGCCGTTACTATCGCCGTTGACCTGGTCGCCGCACAGCTGGTGATGAACTGGTGGTTCCCGGACACGCCAGGCTGGATCTGGAGTGCGCTGTTCCTGGCGGTGATCTTCCTGCTCAACTACATCTCCGTGCGTGGTTTTGGCGAAGCGGAATACTGGTTCTCTTTGATCAAAGTGGCAACCGTCATCATCTTTATCGTCGTCGGTGTGGCGATGATCGTTGGTATTTTCAAAGGCGCTCAACCTGCAGGATGGAGTAACTGGAGCATTGGCGATGCGCCATTTGCGGGTGGATTCTCGGCCATGATTGGCGTGGCGATGATTGTCGGCTTCTCCTTCCAGGGAACCGAGCTGATCGGGATTGCTGCCGGTGAATCCGAGAACCCGGAGAAGAACATTCCACGCGCGGTGCGTCAGGTATTCTGGCGTATCCTGCTGTTCTATGTGTTTGCGATTTTGATTATCAGCCTGATCATTCCTTACACCGATCCAAGCCTGCTGCGCAATGATGTGAAAGACATCAGCGTTAGCCCGTTCACGCTGGTCTTCCAGCATGCCGGTCTGCTCTCCGCCGCGGCGGTGATGAACGCCGTTATCCTGACCGCCGTGCTCTCAGCGGGTAACTCCGGCATGTATGCGTCTACCCGTATGCTCTATACCCTGGCATGCGACGGCAAAGCGCCACGCATCTTTTCTAAGCTGTCCCGTGGCGGCGTACCGCGTAACGCCCTGTATGCCACAACGGTGATTGCCGGTCTGTGCTTCCTGACCTCCATGTTTGGCAACCAGACGGTGTACCTGTGGCTGCTCAATACGTCCGGTATGACGGGCTTTATCGCCTGGCTCGGGATTGCTATCAGCCACTATCGCTTCCGTCGCGGTTACGTTATGCAAGGTCATGACATCAATGACCTGCCGTATCGCTCAGGGTTCTTCCCGCTGGGGCCTATTTTCGCCTTCATTCTGTGCCTGATTATTACGCTGGGACAGAACTATGAAGCGTTCCTTGCGGACCGTATCGACTGGGGTGGTGTAACGGCGACCTACATCGGTATTCCGCTGTTCCTGATAATCTGGTTTGGTTACAAACTGACGAAGGGGACGCGCTTTGTTCGCTACAGTGAAATGGAATTTCCGGGACGCGTAAAACAATAACCGCACTTCCTCTCTTTAGCCCGCTCGGTTGAGCGGGCTTTTTTATTGGCGATCAGAAGCTGTAGGTCATGCCGACAGTGTAACGGCGGCCATCAAGTACGGTATCGTAAGTCTCGTAATCAATCTGTTTATCCAGCACGTTATACACGCCTGCGGTTACCAGCAGGTTCTTGTTGGCGTTATAACGCAGACCCACATCAACCTGCGTGTAAGACGGTGTGCCCTGTGACATTGAGGTTCGGCTGAGATACTCAGAAGATTTGCCGCGGAAGTTCAGGCGGCTCCAGAAGCCCACATCCTGCGTGGCCTGCCAGTCCAGCGTGGTGTTGAACATATGCTTAGGCATTTTATTTAGTGGCTTACCGGAGAACTGACCGCTCTTCTGCTCGGATTCGGTATAGGTGTAATTAGCCGTCCAGTTAACATCCTGGGTGATTTTCCAGCCGAAGGTGGATTCCACTCCGCGCATGTTGGCTTTGTCGACGTTGACCCGGTCGCTGACAAAATCGTAGGCATGGCCGCCAATCGTACAGGCAGGGTCGGCACTGCTGTTACAGCGGCGTACTTCAGTGATTTTGTTTTTGAAGTCGGTATTGAACAGCGTAATGCCAGCGTTAAGACTGTGATTGTTATCCCAGAGCAGGGCGATCTCTTCGCTCAGGCTCTTCTCCGGCTTGAGGTCCGGGTTACCCACGATCATGCCATCCAGCCGACCGCCGCCCGTTGCCTGGCCCCAGCTGGCGGAGGACTGACGCAGATCCGGTGCACGGTAACCGGCAGAAACGCCCCCTTTTAACGTCCACTGTTCTGCAAGGTGCCACACCCCATAACCGCGAGGCGTCCAGTTGGTGCCATAGTTCTGGTCTTTATCCATACGCAGACCACCGGTCGCCGTGAAGCTATCGGTCATCGCCCACTCATCTTCAGCAAACAGCGCCCAGCTCCAGCGCGTCAGTTTGTTGAGCCCGTCCGCCGCCTCAAGCTGGTTACCGTTGTCACGCAGCTTCTCATAGCGATATTGACCGCCGAGGGTCAGGGTATGGTCGCCGAGGAAGATCTGGTTCTGGTTGTTGAAAGTGGTGTTATACGAACGCATTTTGCGAACCGGGTTATTGGTCTCTTCCTGCTGGATGTAGCTGGTGGTGTTGAAGTCGCTGTAGTAACCGCTGTGGGTAAGGGAATAGGTCGTATGTTCGTAGCGGGTTTCGCTTTTGCTGTTTGGCGTGCAGGTTGTCCCGCGGCAGGTTTCAGTCGCTTTCGACTTGCCAGGCGTGCTGTTTCGGTCCTGAAGTTCGCGGGCAAAATCGAGGTCAAAATCGTTCTGCTCGTCCGGGGTAAAGTTCAGCGTGACCCCGCCGTTACGCATTTTCTGCTCATTGAAACCGTTCAGGATCTGATCTTCCGCGCGACGTGAGAGGAGGCCTGTCACTTTTGCACCGAGCAGTCCGTCAATTAACGGGCCGGAAGCGTAGGCGTTGGTCTGGAAGATATCCCCGGAATCATGGTTCTCCTGGAACGTGGCATCGCCGTGTAACGATCCGGTCCAGGCTTTGGTATTCGAGACTTTTTTGGTAATGATGTTGATTACGCCGCCCATTGCATCTGAGCCATAGAGCGATGACATGGGCCCGCGGATCACTTCGATGCGCTCGATAGACTCCAGCGGCGGTAGCCAGCCTTGCTCAATGCCCGAGTTATCGCTGTTCGGGCGCGTGCTGCGTGTGCTGACGCGCTTGCCATTGACCAGGAACAAGGTGTATTGGGACGCCATGCCGCGAATGCTGATATCGCTGCTGCTTCCGCCGCCCGTGACGACGACGCCCGGGACATCTTTTAGCGCATCGGTCACATCGCGGTAAGCCTTGTCTTCAATCTGCTGCTTTGAAATGACGGAGATAGAGGCCGGGGCATTCTGGATTTTTTGCTCAAAACCCGTGGCGGTCACCACCACGGTATCCGGGTCGGCTGCGTGAGCAAGTGGGGAGAGCATGGCGGCGCTGATGGCAACAGCCAGTAACGTAACGCGTGGTATTGTCATTTGAACATTCCATATCAAAAAGAAAAACACTCCATCGGGTAACCCTGAGAACTGTATGTATTTGTCTTGTAAGAACTCTTTGTGATGGAGAAGAGCCTGGAATTGTACAAAAGAATGTGAAATTGTAAACACAAATGATAATCGAAATCATTTGTGTTTTGATGTTGGTTGGTGAAACTGGCTTTTATTCAAAGGGATAGGGTTTTGAGGCCCGGCAGACGGAGCGCCACCGGGCAAGAAGGGAGGAACTTACTTAAACAGATGCGCCGCATGGAAGCGGAGATGATCTTCAATAAATGACGCCATAAAGTAATAGCTGTGGTCATACCCTGGCTGGATACGCAGCGTCAGCGGCCAGTCCTTCTGGCGTGCCGCTTCGGCCAGAACCGCAGGTTGAAGCTGACCGGCGAGGAACTGATCCGCATCGCCCTGATCGATCAGCGTCGGGATGGCGTCCCCCGTGTTGCTGGCCAGCATCAGCGCACAGCTGTCCCACGCCTGCCATTTATCTGTGTCACTGCCCAGATAATGGGTGAAGGCTTTCTGACCCCATGGCACCTGAGTGGGGTTCACAATCGGGGCGAATGCCGACACGCTGGTGTATTTTCCCGGATTTTTCAGCGCCATTATCAACGCGCCGTGTCCACCCATGGAGTGTCCGCTAATGGCGCAGCGGTCGCTTACCTCAAATTCGGCCTGAACCAGCGCAGGCAGTTCGTCACAAATGTAATCATACATGCGGTAATGACGTGCCCAGGGCTGCTCTGTCGCGTTCAGGTAGAATCCGGCGCCTTTACCCAGATCGTACCCGGCATCATCGGCGACATCATCGCCACGCGGGCTGGTATCAGGCATGACCAGCGCAATCCCCAGTTCAGCCGCAATACGCTGCGCGCCCGCTTTGGTGGTGAAGTTTTCGTCGGTACAGGTTAAACCGGACAGCCAGAACAGCACGGGTGGCTTTACGCCCGTTTCAGTTGGCGGCAAAAAAATGCTGAACGTCATGGCACAGTTCAGTACGCTGGAGTCGTGCCGCCAGCGCTGCTGTCGACCTTCAAAACAACGATGCTCTTCGAGCAGTTCCATGCAGGGCTCCTTAATACGAATTGCGATTCACTCGGCCCATAATACAGAGTTTTCATTTACCTGTGAGCAACTTTCACTTTCGCAGGACGGTAAGATGCGGCATCATAAATTAACTTTTCTTTAACAATTGGAGCGGTCATGGCGCTGCGTATCGCGCTCAGTGGGTTTGTGGTTCTGGTGGTAGCGATGGGGATAGGGCGCTTTGCTTTTACCCCTCAGGTGCCGCTAATGATTGCCGCCGGGCAACTCACGCTCACCAGCGCGGGCCTGGTGGCGGCGATGAACTATCTGGGCTATCTGGTGGGAGCATGGGATGCAATGCGTGCGCACCGCTTCGTTGAAACACGCCTCTGGTTGGGTATTTTTGGTGCAGTTGCGCTGACGCTGCTTTCCGCTGCGGCCGATAACGCCGTGGTACATGGCCTGCTGCGCTTTGTGATTGGCTGCATGAGCGGCTGGTCGATGGTGCTGATTGCCGCCTGGACCAACGAGCGGCTGGGACAACTGGGGAAACCGGGTCTCAGCGCCGCGGTTTTTGCCGGACCAGGTGCAGGTATTGCGCTCAGCGGGCTGCTTGCCGTCTATATCCAGGCTAAGGCGCTTTCCGCCGGTGCAGCATGGCAAATCTACGGCGTACTGGCGCTGGTGCTTATCGCGCTGGTGGCCCGGTATCTGCCGCGTGCGGGTCAACTTCACCGGCCGGGCAGCGCACCGGAACCGCTCGTCCTGACGAAGAATGTAAAGCGCCTGGTCTGGAGCTACAGCCTGGCCGGGTTTGGCTATATCCTTCCGGCGACCTTTTTATCGCAAATGGCGGCCGTGCGTTTTCCCGGCAGTCTGTTTGCCCAGTTTGTCTGGCCGATATTTGGTATTGCCGCCGTGGCGGGCATTGCGCTCAGCATCGTTTTACGCCACAACTCAACCTCAAACCGCAGGCTGGCTATCGTATTGTGGTTGCAGGGGGCCGGCGTACTGGCAGCCTGGCTGTTGCCGGGGATTGGCGGGTTACTGACCGGCGGCTTGCTCGTTGGGGGCGGGTTCTTGTGTGCCGTTCAGCTCTCTTTACTTTATGGGCGCGAACTGGCACCAGATCACACGCGCTACATGGCGGGACTGCTTACTACCGGTTATGCCGTCGGTCAGTTGATTGGCCCGGTAACGTCGGCGTTGTCGACGTGGCTCACGCACCGACTGGAGCCTGCGCTGGGGCTGGCGGGCGTCGCGCTGTTCATCGGCGGCGCACTGGTCTGGGATCGTCAGGCCGAAAGGCAACAGCAATTGCAATAATTATCGTCGTGAATACTGGATTATGTGCGCCGCCTCACGCACAATGAGCGCACACTTTTGCCACAACGAGGGCAAAAGACGCCACACCTGCAGGAGAAAAGAATGCCATCACTCAGTAAAGAAGCAGCCCTGGTTCACGAAGCTCTGGTTGCGCGTGGTCTTGAAACGCCACTGCGTCCACCCGTTCAGGAACTGGACAATGAAACCCGTAAGCATCTGATTGCTGGGCATATGACCGAGATCATGCAACTGCTGAATCTCGATCTGAGCGACGACAGTCTGATGGAAACGCCGCACCGTATCGCAAAAATGTACGTTGACGAAATTTTCTCCGGCCTGGATTACGCCAATTTCCCGAAAATCACCGTCATTGAAAACAAGATGAAGGTGGATGAGATGGTAACGGTACGTGATATCACGTTAACCAGTACCTGCGAACACCACTTCGTGACCATCGACGGTAAAGCGACCGTGGCTTATATTCCTAAAGATACGGTGATTGGTCTGTCGAAGATCAACCGCATCGTGCAGTTCTTTGCTCAGCGTCCGCAGGTGCAGGAGCGTCTGACGCAGCAGATCCTGACCGCGCTGCAAACGCTGCTGGGCACCAATAACGTGGCAGTATCTATCGACGCCGTTCACTACTGTGTGAAAGCGCGCGGCGTGCGTGATGCCACCAGTGCGACCACCACGACGTCGCTGGGCGGTCTGTTTAAATCCAGCCAGAACACCCGCCAGGAGTTTCTGCGCGCCGTGCGTCACCACAACTAATCTGACAGGGCAGGCTACATGGAGCGAAACGTCACGCTCGATTTTGTTCGAGGCGTCGCCATTCTCGGTATCCTGCTGCTTAACATCAGCGCCTTCGGCTTGCCGAAGGCGGCGTATCTCAATCCTGCGTGGTATGGCGACATTACCCGCAGCGATGCCTGGACGTGGGCCATCCTCGATCTCTTCGCCCAGGTCAAATTCCTCACCCTGTTTGCCCTGCTGTTTGGCGCGGGCCTGCAGCTACTGCTCAGGCGCGGTACGCGCTGGATCCAGTCGCGTCTGACGTTGCTGGTGATCCTCGGCTTTATTCACGGGCTGTTCTTCTGGGATGGCGACATTCTTCTCGCCTATGGCTTAGTCGGGCTGATTTGCTGGCGGCTCATTCGCGATGCGCACAGCGTAAAAAGCCTGTTTAACACGGGCGTGATGCTTTACGTCATGGGCCTTGGCGTGCTGTTACTGCTGGGGATAATCTCCGGTGATGCGGCAAACCGTTCATGGATCCCCGATGCCGCCAACCTTCAGTACGAGCAGTACTGGAAGCTGAAAGGAGGCACGGAAGCGATAAGCAACCGTGCGGATATGCTTGGCGATAACCTGCTGGCGCTGGGCGCACAATATGGCTGGCAGCTGGCAGGGATGATGCTGATGGGGGCATCACTGATGCGCACCGGCTGGCTGAAAGGGGAGTTTTCCCTTCGCCACTATCGCCTGACGGGAGCCGGGTTAATTCTTCTCGGCGTGCTGATTAATCTGCCGGCCGTGATCATGCAGTGGCATCTGCACTGGAACTACCGCTGGTGTGCGTTTCTGCTTCAGGTCCCGCGCGAGTTGAGCGCGCCCTTCCAGACGATTGGCTATGCGGCACTCATTTACGGCTTCTGGCCACAAATTTGTCGCGCATGGATTGTCAGTGCCATTGCCTGCGTAGGACGTATGGCCCTCAGCAATTACATTCTGCAGACGCTGATATGCACCACGCTTTTCTATCGGTTTGGCCTGTTTATGAAATTCGACCGGCTTTCGCTGCTGGCGTTTGTTATCCCGGTCTGGATGGTTAACCTGGCGTTTTCTGTTCTCTGGCTACGTTATTTCCGCCAGGGGCCGCTGGAGTGGGTGTGGCGTCAGTTAACCGCACATGCTTCAGGGGTATCATTGAGAAATACATCCAGATAACGATCTGGATCACAATCATTAACAAAACGGATGTAAACGTTTTCATCTGTGTGAGCTTCTTCACGTAGTCCCCTTTCTCTCGCTGCCAAAATAGCCACCTTGCTAAACACAGGGGGTGTCTGTGAGTTGCTGCAATCCTTTGAAGGATGGTGAATATGATCACCATTCGTGACGTCGCCCGTCAGGCGGGTGTTTCCGTGGCTACCGTCTCACGCGTGCTGAACAACAGCGCGCTGGTCAGCCCTGACACCCGCGAAACCGTAATGAAAGCCGTGACCCAGCTGGGTTATCGCCCTAATGCCAATGCGCAGGCGCTAGCCACGCAGGTCAGCGATACCATTGGCGTGGTGGTGATGGATGTCTCTGATGCCTTTTTCGGTGCGCTGGTTAAAGCGGTAGACGTTGTCGCTCAGCAGCATCAGAAATACGTGCTGATTGGCAACAGCTATCACGAGGCTGAAAAAGAGCGTCATGCGATTGAAGTGCTGATCCGCCAGCGTTGTAACGCACTGATTGTGCATTCAAAAGCCTTAAGCGATGACGAGATTTCCGGGTTTATGGAGCAAATCCCGGGCATGGTGCTGATCAACCGTATTGTGCCAGGGTATGCCCACCGCTGCGTCGGGCTGGATAACGTCAGCGGGGCGATGATGGCCACCAAAATGCTCATCAACAACGGGCATCAGCGGATCGGTTTTTTGGCCTCCAGCCATCATATTGAAGATGATGAGCTGCGGCGCGAAGGCTGGCAAAACGCCCTTAAAGAACAGGGTATTACGCCGTCTGAAAGCTGGGTTGGAACCGGCACGCCGGATATGCAGGGCGGGGAGGCGGCGATGGTGGAGTTACTGGGCCGTAATCTGCAGCTGTCTGCCGTGTTTGCCTATAACGATAACATGGCGGCCGGGGCGCTGACTGCGCTGAAGGATAACGGCATTGCGGTGCCACAGCATTTATCGTTGATTGGTTTTGATGATATTCCCATTGCCCGTTACACCGACCCGCAGCTGACCACCGTGCGTTACCCCATCGCCTCTATGGCCAAACTGGCCACTGAGCTGGCGTTACAGGGGGCGGCAGGGCTGCTGGATCCGGGCGCAACACACTGTTTCATGCCGACTTTAGTGCGTCGACATTCTGTCGCTGCCCGGCAAATTGTGGTTCCGATCACTAACTGATTACATCAGCTGATGTAACCGTTTTCAATCTGTGAGTAAATTCACAGTATCTTAACAAGGCGCTGACTATGATGTCAGCGTTTTAGGGGCTGAAACGCTATGTAACAGTGATTAATCACTTTCACCATAGCCAATGTGCCGCAAACAACGAATAAAACGCATTTCTGGAGCGTTACCGAACACGGAAGATAGAAATTTTATAAGTGAACTTCGGCTGTCAGTAACGTTTTATTAACACCTGCCTGCCGATCGTTATTCACAAGAACTACCCTGCATAAAAAAAACCGGAGATACCATGAATAAGAAGGTGTTGACCCTGTCTGCTGTAATGGCAAGCATGCTTTTTGGTGTAGCAGCGCACGCTGCGGATACCCGTATTGGTGTGACCATCTATAAATACGACGACAACTTCATGTCTGTTGTCCGTAAAGCTATCGAGAAAGATGCTAAAGCAGCGCCAGATGTTCAGCTGCTGATGAATGACTCCCAGAACGACCAGTCCAAACAGAACGACCAGATCGACGTTCTGCTGGCAAAAGGCGTGAAGGCACTGGCCATCAACCTGGTTGACCCCGCTGCGGCAGGCACGGTCATTGAAAAAGCGCGCGGCCAGAATGTGCCGATTGTCTTCTTCAACAAAGAACCTTCCCGTAAAGCGCTGGACAGCTATGACAAAGCGTTTTACGTCGGTACTGACTCCAAAGAGTCCGGCATTATTCAGGGCGATCTGATCGCTAAACACTGGGCGGCGAACCCGAACTGGGACCTGAACAAAGACGGCCAGATCCAGTTCGTGCTGCTGAAAGGCGAACCAGGCCATCCGGATGCTGAAGCCCGTACCACTTACGTTATCAAAGAGCTGAATGATAAGGGCCTGAAAACCCAGCAGCTGGCATTAGATACCGCGATGTGGGATACCGCTCAGGCGAAAGATAAGATGGACGCGTGGCTGTCCGGCCCGAACGCTAACAAAATCGAAGTGGTAATTGCCAACAACGACGCGATGGCTATGGGTGCGGTAGAAGCGCTGAAAGCGCACAACAAATCAGCCATTCCTGTGTTCGGTGTGGATGCGCTGCCAGAAGCTCTGGCCCTGGTGAAATCCGGTGCAATGGCCGGTACCGTGCTGAACGATGCCAACAACCAGGCGAAAGCAACCTTCGATCTGGCGAAAAACCTGGCCGATGGCAAAGGTGCGGCAGACGGTACGACCTGGAAAATTGAAAACAAAATCGTTCGCGTACCTTACGTCGGCGTAGACCAGTCCAACCTGGCTGAGTTTATCGGTAAATAAGTTATTTGAATTGTCTTCACTGGGCGCAACTTGTTGCGCCCTTTTATAACGCGATATGCGAGGCCAACAAGGTATAATTATGGTCAGCACAAATACTCAGTCATCTGGTGAATACTTGTTGGAAATGAGCGCTATCAACAAGTCATTTCCCGGGGTTAAGGCACTCGATAATGTTAATTTAAAAGTTCGTCCTCACTCTATTCACGCATTAATGGGGGAGAACGGCGCAGGTAAATCAACATTATTAAAATGTCTTTTTGGGATCTATCAAAAAGATTCTGGCAGCATTCTTTTTCAGGGGAAAGAGATCGATTTCCATTCAGCAAAAGAAGCACTGGAAAACGGTATCTCAATGGTTCACCAGGAATTAAACCTGGTGCTGCAGCGTTCTGTTATGGATAACATGTGGCTGGGCCGTTATCCGACCAAAGGTGTCTTTGTCGATCAGGATAAAATGTATCGCGACACCAAAGCGATTTTCGATGAACTGGATATTGATATCGATCCGCGCGCCCGCGTGGGAACGTTATCCGTATCCCAAATGCAGATGATCGAAATTGCCAAAGCGTTCTCCTATGATGCGAAAATCGTCATCATGGACGAACCGACATCGTCATTAACGGAAAAAGAGGTTAACCACCTTTTTACCATTATTCGTAAGCTCAAAGACCGCGGCTGCGGCATTGTTTATATCTCTCACAAAATGGAAGAGATCTTCCAGCTGTGTGATGAGATTACCATCCTGCGCGACGGCCAGTGGATTGCCACCCAGCCTCTCGAAGGGCTGGATATGGACAAGATCATCGCCATGATGGTGGGGCGCTCTCTGAACCAGCGCTTCCCGGACAAAGAGAACAAGCCGGGTGAAGTGATCCTTGAGGTTCGCAATCTCACCTCGCTGCGTCAGCCGTCTATTCGCGACGTCTCTTTTGACCTGCATAAGGGCGAAATTCTCGGTATCGCAGGTCTGGTTGGGGCAAAACGTACTGATATTGTCGAAACCCTGTTCGGTATTCGTGAGAAAGCCGCGGGCACCATCACGCTGCACGGTAAGAAAATCAATAACCACAGCGCCAACGAAGCCATTAATAATGGTTTTGCGCTGGTCACGGAAGAGCGTCGTTCGACCGGTATTTATGCGTATCTGGATATTAACTTTAACTCGTTAATTTCCAATATTCGCAACTATAAAAACAAAGTCGGGCTGCTGGATAACTCCCGCATGAAGAGCGATACCCAGTGGGTGATTGACTCCATGCGCGTCAAAACGCCAGGTCACCGCACGCAAATTGGTTCGCTGTCAGGTGGTAACCAGCAGAAGGTCATTATTGGCCGTTGGTTATTAACCCAGCCAGAAATCCTGATGCTGGATGAACCGACCCGCGGTATTGACGTCGGCGCGAAGTTTGAGATTTATCAGCTGATTGCCGAGCTGGCGAAAAAGAATAAAGGGATCATTATTATTTCTTCCGAAATGCCGGAATTGTTAGGGATCACAGATCGTATTCTGGTTATGAGCAATGGTCTCGTTGCCGGTATTGTTGACACCAAAACGACAACGCAAAACGAAATTTTGCGTCTTGCGTCTTTGCACCTTTAAGATCAGGGGCTCCTCATGAGTGCGTTAAATAAAAAAAGTTTTCTCACTTACCTGAAAGAAGGCGGTATTTACGTTGTTCTTTTAGTACTGCTGGCTATCATCATTTTCCAGGACCCTACGTTCTTAAGCCTGTTGAACCTCAGTAACATCCTGACCCAGTCCTCCGTGCGTATTATTATCGCGCTGGGCGTGGCGGGACTTATCGTGACGCAGGGGACTGACCTGTCAGCGGGACGTCAGGTTGGCCTCGCGGCGGTTATCGCGGCAACGCTGCTACAGTCGATGGAAAACGCCAACAAGGTGTTCCCGGAAATGGCGACCATGCCCATTTTCGTGGTGATCCTGATTGTCTGTGCGATCGGCGCAGTGATTGGTCTGATTAACGGCATCATTATCGCTTACCTGAACGTGACGCCATTTATCACCACCTTAGGTACGATGATCATCGTTTACGGTATCAACTCCCTGTACTACGACTTCGTGGGGGCGTCGCCAATCTCTGGCTTCGACAGCGGGTTCTCGACCTTTACGCAAGGGTTTATCGCGCTGGGCAGTTTCCGCCTGTCGTACATTACCTTCTACGCCCTGATTGCCGTCGCTTTTGTCTGGATCCTGTGGAACAAAACCCGCTTCGGTAAAAACATCTTCGCTATCGGCGGTAACCCGGAAGCGGCGAAAGTGTCCGGCGTCAACGTTGCCCTGAACCTGCTGATGATTTATGCCCTGTCAGGTGTGTTCTACGCCTTTGGTGGGATGCTGGAAGCGGGCCGTATCGGCTCTGCAACGAACAACCTGGGCTTCATGTACGAACTGGATGCGATCGCAGCCTGTGTGGTCGGCGGCGTCTCCTTTAGCGGCGGCGTGGGTACCGTGTTCGGCGTGGTAACCGGTGTCATCATCTTTACCGTAATCAACTACGGTCTGACCTACATCGGTGTGAACCCGTACTGGCAGTACATCATCAAAGGCGGCATCATCATCTTTGCGGTCGCCCTGGATTCACTCAAATACGCGCGTAAAAAATAATCGCCTCTGGCATTACCTGGCCCGCTCATCGAGCGGGCTTTTTTGTGCTTCACGCCAGACTCGACTCCTCCCGGGTGACAATGCTCTCGAACCAGTCGAGTTCGGAGAGTTTGCAGGCAACCCACTGTTGAGAAAAAGCCTCTCCCAGGCTGTCGGTAAGATACTGACAGCGTGCAAATGTCTCGATCGCCTCCTGCTGAAACAGCGGCAGATCCGGCCCGTCCTGCTGAGGTTCAGGTAAATCCTGCTCGTCAAAATTTTCCAGCCCGTACAGCATTCCGCTCAGAAGCGTTGCCGCCACCAGATACGGGTTTGCATCAGCCCCGGCCAGCCGGTACTCAATACGCCGGTTATGGTCATCAGAGCAGGGAATACGCAGCGCGGCGGAGCGGGTGTTATAGCCCCAGGAGTTAAATAGCGGTTCCGTGAGGTTTTTACGCAGGCGGCGGAATGCGTTAACGCCAGGGGCGAGAATGGCGATGGAGGCGGGCATCAGCGCCAGCTGGCCAGCGATGCAGAGGCGCATCATGCTGTTCAGCGCTTCCACCGGAGACGCGAATACGTTTTCGCCATGAATATCGTTCAGGCTGAAATGGAAGTGCAAACCGCTGCCGGACTGCTGGCTGAACGGTTTGGCCATAAAGCTGGCCTGCAGACCCTGTTTCTCCGCAACGTAGCGGGTCAGGCGTCGCAGGGCCAGCACGTTATCGCAGACTTCAACGACGCGATGGCTATGCTTCAGGTTTAACTCAAACTGGCCGGATTCGGCCTCGGCCACGATCCCGGTCAGGGGGATACGCTGCAGGTGCGCCAGCTGTTCCAGCTCGTCAAACAGCGCCGCGTGTGCCGTTGAGGTATCCATATGAAAGCAGCCCTGATTTTGTGGATCCTGCGTGCCGCGTCCGGTCAGATAAAACTCAATTTCCGGGGCAATCACCGGGAAGAGCCCGTGCTGATGGAAACGAGCCAGAACGTTTTGCAATATCACCCTTGGCTCAAGCGGGCACGGTTTGCCGTCGCTCTCTTTCATGGTCAGCAGGATCTGCGCGTTATGCTGAGGGTCTTGCGAACAGGGGCGCAGGGAACCGCCGACGGGAACGCAGAGCCGGTCGGGCTCATCATCAAGCGGGGCGGCTATTTTGCCTTTATGGTCCATGGAGTAGACGGAGAGGGGGAAGTAACAGCCTTTTTCCAGATTCAGCATGCTTTCCACCGAGAGCCGCTTGCCGCGCATAATGCCATTGATGTCGTTCAGGTAAACGTCAATATGTTTTGTCTGCGGGTAACGTTCCAGGTAATCCGCCACTTCCAGCGAGACGTTGTGCTGCATGGCATCAAGTTTGTCATCAAGCCAGAGGCCAGCATTGAGTGCCGTCGGGAGTGATAAACCCGGGAAGTTAAAATAGGGGCGGATATTTTTCAGGAAAAACGCATTCATTATTGAGTTCATAGTCATTCTTCAATGAAGCCGTAGCGGCAGTGAACTCAGCTTAAAAGGGGCGGCGTAAAGGCGGGATAAAAAGCGTTACGCCCGGTATAAAGAAAGTATAAAGGCGAGGCTATTTTTTCTCTTTTTTCTGCATATCAAGCAGTTGTTCTGGCGTGACGGCCGGGTAGCCCTGCGCATCTTCCGGCACTTCATGCATCGCCGGAATGGGTACCAGCGGACCTAAAAAGCGCGGTTCACGTTTGAAGATGTACAGATCGGCCAGAGCGCCAAAACGCGCGCCAAACTCACGTACGCGCACGCTCAGCATATCTTTAGGCGACGGCACGGCGTAGCACTGCGCCTGGATACCCATATGCAGTGCGATAAACAGCGCCCGTTCGCAGTGGAAGCGTTGGGTGATGATGATGAAATCGTTGGTATCGAACACCTTGCGCGTACGCACGATGGAATCCAGAGTGCGGAACCCGGCGTAGTCGAGCACGATATCGGCCGGATCGACGCCAGCGGCAATCAGGTCTTTGCGCATGGTGACCGGTTCGTTATAGCTTTGCAGCGCATTATCGCCGCTCAGCAGCAGGTAATTCACTTTGCCGCTGTTATACGCGTTCAGCGCGCCCTGAATGCGGTAACGGTAATACTGATTAATTACCCCGGTGCGGTAATACTTGGCGGTACCCAGCACAACGCCGACCTGACGATAGGGCAGGTCCTGCAGGTCGTCAAAGATATACGGAGCCGTTTTCCAGCTCATCCAGCGATCAAGACCCAGCACGATCAACAGCAGTATGCCGACCAGGACAGACAGGCTGTAAAAAGCGCGCTTTAACATGCAGATGGCTCGTACCGAAGGTGAAATTTAACTCAGGCTACTTTACCCGCCTGGTTAGCGCAAGAAACAGCGAATCAACTGAGGGGTTTTTCAGCAAAGCGGCGGGCATTTCTGCCCGCCGGAGGCATTACGCAAGCAAAACACGGTCAATAGTTGAGCAACCGAGCGCTTTCAGCGTTGCGGCGGTGGCATCCCACTGGATCAACGGCGCGTCGGCTTTCTCTGCCAGAATAGCGCGCTGAATGTCCGGGTAGTCATAGCCATTGAGGCTCAGCAAATTCAGGGCGCCCTGAAGCGGTGGCAGCGTCGGGTTAAAGGCGGCGTTTTCGGCATAGCTTCCGGTGAAGATGCGACCATCACGACACTGCAGCGCCACACCGCTTGGGGAGTGACTGTATGGCGTGTGGCTCTTGTTCGCCGCGCGAATCGCGGCTTCGCTCAGCGCATCGCCGGAAAGGGCAAAACCGTGATCCTGTTCATCCATCAGCAGCGTTTTGATGTCGAGATCTTTCGGACCAAACGCGTCAGGCAGGTAATCCCCGAGGGTATGCGGCGCACGGCCTGGCAGATTGATGCGTAACTCCAGCCCGCTGTTCAGCTCGTTCATGAACTGGCGGCAGTGGCCGCAAGGGGTGTAGTTAACGGTAATGGCGCTCAGCGCTTGTTCACCGCGCAGCCAGGCGTGGCTGATGGCGCTTTGTTCCGCGTGAACGGTCTGCTGCATGGTCGCGCCCAGGAACTCCATGTTGCCACCGAAGTACCAGGTTCCACTTACGCCGCGTGCAATCGCACCGACGTTGAAATGAGAGAGATCGGCGCGGGCGCAGGCTGCCGCCAGCGGCAGCAGCGCGAAGGCCAGCGCGTCGTCGTCCAGCCCTGTGGCTTCTTTCAGTGCCGTGACGTGTTCAGCCGTCAGCAGGGCCGGGAAATGCTCATCCGCCAGAATCGGGGCCAGAGCTGATTGCACATTCTCTGCAAGCTGGGCGAAAGCAGCTTGAAAACGTGGATGCATGGCGTTTGCCTCATAAAGGTTAATGGATCGGTAGTTTACGGAGCCGCTGGGGCTTTATATGTGATCCACTTCTCATTATGTATGCAACTTATGAAAACAAAATGAAATTTGCGCGACGCATCGCAAATTTTAACCCATGACCGCCACAATCAGCGGGAAAATAAACGGTGCGAGCAGGGAGGTGATAATCCCGCAGATCACCAGTGCGAGTGAGCTAAACGCCCCTTCCTGATAATCCAGTTCAGCGCAGCGCGCGGTGCCCAGGGCGTGCGACGCGGTACCCATCGCCAGACCTCGTGCCGCTTTGGTGTGGATACGCATCGCATTCAGCAGGGTATGTCCAAAGACCGCGCCGAGGATCCCCACGAATATCACACACATGGCGCTGATGGCCGGAATCCCCCCCAGGCTGCCGCCCACGGCCATCGCAATAGGCGTGGTGACCGACTTAGGCAGAATAGAGGCCGCAATTTGCGGGGACGCGCCCATCAGCAGCGCCACCGAGGTGCCGGTGATCATCGCCACCAGGCTCCCGACAAAACAGATGGTCATGATGGATTTCCAGCGGGCGCGGATCTGGTGCAATTGCTCATATAAAGGAAAGGCGAGCGCCACCACGGCGGGCTGCAGAAGGTCGTTCAAAATTTTGCTGCCGGCAAAGTAGCGTTCATAAGGAATGCCGGTGAGAAGCAGGAACGGGATAATCACCACCATCGCCACCAGCAGCGGATTAAGTAACGGCATTTTGAAACGCGCGGCGAGTTTGCGTGCGGCGAAGAACACTGCCAGCGTTAACGGCAGCGACCACCAGATATTGGCCATCATTGTTTTGTTCCTTTCTGCCCAACCACTTTACGTTCGCCATGCACCAGATGCGAACTCCAGCTTACTACCAGGAAAACCACCAGCGTACTGACCGCGCAGGACACCACAATGGGTCCGAATTGCGCCTGGAGCAAATCAAAATACTGCATAACCCCGACGCCGATAGGCACGAACAGCAGCGCCATATAGCGAATAAGGACAAAGCAGCCAGGGTTAACCCATCTGGCAGGCAAAATTTGCAACGCCAGCAAAACAAAGAGGATCAACATTCCGATGATGCTGCCAGGAATGGTGATGGGAAGCAGGGATGCGATAAAGATTCCGGCATACAGGCAGGCGTAAATCAGGACGAATGCGCGAAGATATTGCCAGATAATGTTCAATGATTTTCTCATGGTGAAAGTCCTTGATGAAACGCATTCATCATACAATTAAACCTAAAAATGTGCCACGGATCACATCATGAATTTTGAGCATACCAGACATTCCGAAATGGAACGTCTGGTATAACCTCACCGGGTTAACCGCCGGGCTTTCCTCATGCCGGGAGAGCGGCTACTATAGCGCGTCTTTTTTCACAGGTACTGCTATGCGTGTTTTACTGGCCCCAATGGAAGGCGTGCTCGACTCTCTCGTGCGCGAGCTTCTGACCGAGGTGAACGACTACGATCTCTGCGTGACGGAGTTTTTGCGCGTGGTCGATATGTTGTTGCCAGTAAAATCATTCTATCGCCTTTGCCCGGAACTGCATCATCAGAGCCGCACCTCTTCCGGCACGCTGGTGCGCATTCAGCTATTGGGTCAGTATCCCGAATGGCTGGCGGAGAACGCGGCCCGTGCCGTAGAGCTTGGTTCCTTTGGGGTTGACCTCAACTGCGGTTGCCCATCAAAACTGGTGAATGGCAGCGGCGGCGGCGCCACCTTGCTGAAAGATCCGGAGCTGATTTACCGTGGCGCAAAAGCCATGCGTGAGGCTGTACCGTCGCATCTGCCGGTGACGGTAAAGGTGCGTCTGGGATGGGACAGCGACGCGCGGCAATTTGAGATTGCCGATGCCGTGCAGCAGGCCGGGGCCACTGAGCTGGTGGTGCATGGCCGCACCAAAGAAGATGGCTATAAAGCCGAACGTATTAACTGGCAGGCGATTGGCGAGATCCGCAAAAGACTCACCATTCCCGTTATTGCCAACGGCGAAATCTGGGATTACGAAAGCGCGCAGGCGTGCCTGAAAGAGACTGGCTGCGATGCGGTGATGATTGGCCGCGGCGCGCTTAACGTACCAAACCTCAGCCGGGTGATTAAATATAACGAACCACGTATGCCGTGGGCTGATGTGGTCACGCTACTGAAAAAGTACAGCCGCCTCGAAAAACAGGGTGATACTGGGTTATATCACGTCGCGCGAATTAAGCAGTGGCTCAGTTATTTACGCAAAGAGTACAGTGAAGCGCTGGAGTTATTTCAGGAGATCCGCACGCTGCAGACTTCCGCTGATATTGCACGGGTGATTCAGTCCAGGTAACGGAATTTGCCCGGCGCTGAGCCGGGCAATGAAATCAGAAAATCATCTTGAATACACCGGTTACCACCAGCAGCCCTATCAGAAATATAATTAAAATAACCCACAGTAATATTTTCATTCGTTTCTCCTGCGTCTGTTTGTCGAAAGTAAGTGTAGCAGTGAATTTATAATGAAGATGAATTCACTCATTTAATTCATTCTTATGATGAATAATTTTCTGAGTATGAAAATGTATGACAAATTGCGGGTTGCCACGCGTTACTAAAAAAAAGAGCGACGTCTGGCGTAAGTTGCGCCTTTATTTTTCGCGTGAATGGCGTAATGAAACCTTTATCTCTGAGTATTCCCCTGGTTTTTATTCTGGTGGCCTGCGCGCCGGAACATGCCTCGGTTTCCCCTGTAAATATGCAATCAACAATGGCTGCGGTGAATACTACGCTGAGCCATACCGCGTGGCCGAAAGATGCATGGTGGAAAACGTATAACGATCCTGAACTCAATTCGCTGATTGCGAAGGCGCTGAACGATGCGCCGGATATGCAAATTGCCCGTCAGCGCATCACGCTGGCGGAAGCGCAGGCAAAAGCCACCCTGGCCGCCGGGGGGCCGGAAATTGATTTCGCAGCGGATGCTGAACGGCAAAAAATGTCGGCCGAAGGGTTGATGGGGCCCTTTGCGATAACCGATCCGGCGGCGGGAACCACCGGACCGTGGTACACCAACGGTACTTTTGGTCTGAGCGCGGGCTGGGATCTCGATTTGTGGGGGAAAAATCGTGCACGGGTTGAAGCCCGAATTGGCCGGGTAAACGCGCAAAAAGCGGAGCTTGAGCAAACCCGACAACTGCTTGCCAGCAGCGTCGCACGTCTTTACTGGGCGTGGCAAACCCAGGCCGCGGTGGGGGATGTCCTCACGGAGATTAAACACCAGCAGGACACGATTATTGCAGCCGACCGCGAACTGTATCAGCATGGGATCACCTCTTCCGTAGAGGGCGTCGAGACCGACATCAACGCCAGCAAAACTGACGAGCAGCTGGCAGAAGTGAACGGAAAAATGAAAGCCATTGAGGCGCGTCTGAGCGCCCTGACGAACACCTCCTCAGTGACGCTTACACACCACGCCTTACCCACAGTAGAAGCCTCGCTCCCGGCCACGCTGGGGTATGAACTGCTGGCACGTCGACCGGATTTGCAGGAGGCTCGCTGGTATATCGAGGCCTCCATGAGTGACGTTGAGGCCGCCAGAGCAGCCTTCTATCCCGATGTGAATCTGATGGCTTTCTTACAGCAGGATGCCCTGCATCTGAGCGATTTGTTCCGCTCTTCTGCGCAGCAGATGGGCGTCACCGCCGGGCTGACGTTGCCCATTTTCGACAGCGGCAGGCTAAACGCCGAGCTGGATATTGCCCAGGCGCAGAACAATCTCTCCGTCGCGCGTTATAACAAAGCGGTGGTGGATGCGGTGAATCAGGTGGCGCGCACGGCCAGCGAAGTCGAAACACTGACCGCAAAAAACCAGCACCAGCAGAGTGTCGAAAAAGAGGCTGCCCGCGTTGTTGCACTGGCTCAGGCCCGCTTTCGCGCCGGCATTATCGCCGGCTCCCGCGTAAGTGAGGCCAGAATACCGGCCCTCAGGGAGCAGCTCACCGGGGTGATGCTCAAAGGCCAGTACGTTGACGCCACGCTGCAGCTGACCTCGGCGCTGGGTGGCGGCTATCATCAGGGCTAAAAAGCGCGATTATCTATACTTACCTCTTTGCAGCTTTTCTGGAGGTGAGTATGACCAAAGTCGCGATTGTTACCGCATCGGATTCCGGGATTGGGAAAACCACGGCCCTGATGCTGGCTGAACGAGGGTTTGATATCGGCGTCACCTGGCATTCCGACGAAAAAGGTGCGCTGGGAACCTGCCGCGAAGTCGAGGCGAAGGGGCGGCGTGCAGAGGCGGTTCAACTTGATTTAAGCACTCTCCCGCAGGGGGCGCAGGCCATTGAAGCGTTAATTACGCGCTTTGGTCGGCTGGACGTGCTGGTCAACAATGCCGGGGCGATGACCAAAGCGCCGTTTCTCGACATGCCGTTTGAGGAGTGGCGGGGGATTTTTACCGTTGACGTGGATGGCGCGTTTCTCTGTTCACAGATCGCTGCGCGTCAGATGGTGAAGCAGGGAGAAGGGGGGCGAATTGTGAACATTACCTCGGTGCATGAACACACGCCTTTACCGGATGCCAGTGCGTATACGGCGGCCAAGCATGCCCTGGGCGGATTAACCAAATCCATGGCGCTGGAGCTGGTCGAGCATAACATCCTGGTGAATGCCGTTGCGCCAGGTGCCATTGCCACGCCAATGAATGATATGGACGACAGTGAAGTGAAGGCCGGTTCGATGCCCGCGATCCCGCTCGCGCGGCCGGGGCATACCAAAGAGATTGCCAGCCTGGTGGCGTGGCTGTGTGACGGTGACGCCAGCTATGCTACCGGGCAATCATTTATTGTCGACGGCGGTTTTATGCTGGCAAATCCGCAATTTAAGCCCGCCGGGTAGAAACTTTTCGCCCTCTCTTTGTGCGAGAGGGCGCCATTGCACTTACTCTTCATCCCGCGTCTTTTCCCGATGCTTCAGCCACAGCCGGACCGCAATTACCACCACGACAATCAGGATAACCCATGCCCAGTGCTTCAGATGCTGGTCAACATTATGCAGCCACGGACCAATCACTTCTCCACCCACATAACCGAGCGTGGTAAAGATCAGGGCCCAGGCAATCGCGCCAAGAATGTTCAGCGGCAGGAAAATTTTCGGCGGTAAATGGCTGGCGCCAATCAGTATTGGGCCGATAATCCGAAAGCCGTACATAAAACGGGTGCCAATCACGAACAGGTAAGGGTGACGCTGGATAAGCCGTTGGGCACGGTGAATTTTCTTGCGGTGCTTTGAAAAGCGCTTCAAAAGCGTAGGGCCAAAGCGCAGTCCCAGAAAGTAGAGCAGCTGATCGCCAATCATCCCGCCGAGTGCGACTGCGGCAACAACGAGTGGGAATTTGAGTAACCCCTGATGCGCGGCCACCCCGCCGAGCAGCGTGATGGTTTCTCCTTCCGCCACGCTGCCAACGACCAGTGCAGCGTATCCATAGTGTTCAATAAGACTGTTGATATCCATTACGTCAATGTCATCTCCCTTATTATGCCTCGGTTAATCATATACCCCATGAATCAATAACGGGGCAATCAACGGAAATTTCCCACTGTACATAAAATAATCTCAGGCCTGCATTATACTTAAGATATCGCTGACGGGCCGACAACAAGGGGGCGTTATGAACCATGTCTGGGGACTTTTCTCCCATCCCGATCGTGAAATGCATGTCATCAAAACGGAGAACGAAACGGTCTCGCATCATTACACGCATCATGTGCTGCTGATGGCAGCGGTGCCTGTAATCTGCGCGTTTATTGGCACAACACAAATCGGCTGGAACTTTGGTGATGGCACCGTGGTTCAGCTTTCCTGGTTTACCGGTCTTTCACTGGCCATTCTCTTTTATGGCCTGATGCTGGCGGGTGTGGCTGTCATGGGGCGTGTCATTCACTGGATGGCGCGTAACTATCCGCAACGTCCATCGCTGGCACACTGTATGGTTTTCGCCGGGTATGTCGCGACGCCGCTGTTCTTAAGCGGTATTGTGGCGCTGTATCCACTGGTCTGGTTGTGCGCGCTGATCGGTACTATTGCCCTCTTTTACACCGGTTATCTGCTGTATCTGGGGGTACCAACCTTCCTTAATATCAATAAAGAAGAGGGCCTGAGCTTCTCCAGTTCAACGCTCGCCATCGGCGTGCTGGTGCTGGAAGCGCTACTGGCTCTGACGGTTATTCTGTGGGGTTATGGATACCGTCTCTTCTAGGCTCACTGCATTGCTGGCGTAAATGCCAGCAATGCAGCATCTGTTCACGATTATCCTCTGGCGACAAAGCCCGGTGACCGCTATGATGCCGAAGCCAGCCTGCGTTTCTCCATCGACACAGGCGGTGTACGTCATAACGTGCGTGAATAATTATCAGAAGTCTCACCATGCTGAAATTCCGAGTCTCTTTACTTAGCCTGGCCCTGTTGCTGGGAGCGTCCGCTGCCGCGCCAGCGATCGCCAAAACGCCCGCCGTGACCACCGCTGCTGCCCAGCCGCAAATCGCTTCCGGCAGTGCGATGATTGTTGATCTCAACACCAATAAGGTGATTTACGCCAGCCATCCGGATCTGGTACGCCCGATCGCCTCGATTACCAAATTAATGACCGCGATGGTGGTGCTTGATGCACATCTGCCGCTGGACGAAAAACTGAAAGTGGATATCAGCCATACGCCGGAGATGAAAGGGATCTACTCCCGCGTGCGACTGAACAGCGAAATCAGCCGTAAAAACATGCTGCTGCTGGCGCTGATGTCTTCTGAAAACCGCGCGGCGGCGAGCCTGGCCCACCACTATCCGGGTGGCTATGACGCATTTATTCGTGCGATGAACGCAAAAGCCAAATCGCTGGGGATGACCAATACCCGTTACGTCGAGCCGACTGGTCTGTCGATTCACAACGTCTCCACGGCCCGCGACCTGACAAAACTGCTGATTGCCAGCAAACAGTACCCGCTGATTGGTCAGCTCAGTACGACCCGTGAAGAGATGGCGACCTTTGCGAACCCGGCCTATTCGCTGCCGTTCCGTAATACTAACCATCTGGTGTACCGGGATAACTGGAATATTCAGTTAACGAAAACCGGGTTTACCAACGCGGCGGGACACTGTCTGGTGATGCGTACCGTATTCAACGGTAAACCGGTGGCGCTGGTGGTGATGGATGCCTTTGGCAAATACACCCACTTCGCGGATGCAAGCCGACTGCGTACCTGGATTGAGACGGGGAAAGTGCAGCCGGTACCGGCCGCGGCGTTGACCTACAAAAAGCAGAAAGCAGAGCAGATGGCAACCGCCCAGAACGACTGAGCCGGATTGCTGATGACTGTGTTTTCACCCTCTCCCGCGGGAGAGGGTAACAGACCTCGCTGCGCCTTACTCCGGCAGCGTCCAGTCTCCGTCATTGAGTGAGCGCTGCATGATCACCGTATCCCGCCAGTCACCTTTCTTATACCCGACGCTGCGTAACTGACCGACGATTTCGAAGCCGTATTTCTTATGCAACCGTAACGAGCCGGCATTGTTGTTGCCATCCCCCACAACGGCAATCATCTGCCGCCACGGACCTTGCTCGCAGCGGGCGATCAGCGCATCCATCAGGACGGAGCCAAAACCACGACCGGTAGTACTCGCATCCACGTAAATCGACTCTTCCAGAGTGTAGCGATAGGCATGGCGCGGACGGTAAGGCGTCGCGTAGCAGTAGCCTACGACGATGCCGCGATACAGCGCGACAAGCCACGGTAAGCCGTTCTCGGCCACGCTTTTCATTCGCTGACGCATTTCATCAACGGTGGGGGGAACTTCTTCAAAGGATGCGCGCCCGTGAAGCACATGCCAGGCGTAGATAGCGGCGATAGCATGCACATCGTCGGGAAGGGCATCGCGCACTTCCACTTCGGTTTCGGATAAAATATCAACAGCCGACATGATGTGCCTGCTCCTCGTAACAGATGCCGGAGAAACGTTTCTCCGGCGACAGAACGCTACTCTAGTACGATTAAGGCGCGCTTAACAATCTCTCAAATTTGGCTGTGGGAATTAATCAGACGCTTGCGTCACGGGCTGCTCCGCGTCAGGACTCTCTTTCCAGTATTTATTCCGCGTTGTTTTACCAATGCCGGGGTTCATGCTGTTTGTGGGGTCATTCTCGCGATAAAACTGCTTAAGTGCGTCAGGAGCCTTATAAAGATGCCCCACGTTATGTTCCGCAGGATATTGTGCGCCTCGCGCGTGCAGCAGCGCGAGCATCTGCTCTTTCAGCGCGTGCGCATCCACCCCTTTCTTAACGATGTAATCCTGGTGGAAGACGTAGCACATAAAGTGGCCGTAATAGAGCTTGTGGACCAGCTTGCTGTCAATTTCCGGCGGCAGGTGTTCAAACCACTCGGTATCGTTGCGGCGAAGGGCGATATCCAGCGCCAGAATGTCTTCCACCTCGTCTGAATGCACCGCCTGATAACGAATGGCGGCACCCGCAGCGGCGAAACGGTGCAGGAAGGCTTTGCTGCCCTCTTCAGGGGTACAGGCAAAGAAATCGCCTTCGGCAGTTTTGAAGAATTCATTGAGCCAGGTTTGCGCTTCGGCAATTCCGTCCCCGGCCATTTTCAGCAGCAGGTGATGCTCGTACTTATCGCGCCAGGTTTTCATCCGCTCCGGCAGATGTGACGGGAAGACGTTGCCCAGTTTCTGCATAAAGCGGTCGGTAAAGTGGGGTTTAAACAGCGGCACTTTTTCCAGCATCGCGTCGGTACGGCCCTTCATGGTGAAGAAGAACGGCATTTTATCGGTGCCGAGCTTGTCGATCATCAGGAACGTATCTTTGCCGTAGCGTTCCGCGATGTCGTAAATATCACGGTGCATGTACTCGCCCGCCACCGGCAGGTGAGCGAACTCGCCCAGAATATGACGACGGATCTCGGTCAGCACGTCCGGCTGATTGGTGCCGATGTAGAACACCTGCTGTTTTTTCTCGGCCGGGAAGGTGTCGAGGCGCACGGCAAAAACAGCCAGCTTGCCCGCACAGCCTGAAGATTCAAACAAGCGGTCAGGGTCGGCGTTGTAACGTGCCGGGGTATCCGCTTCGATATCCCGCACGCGGGTGATGTAATCGTGGTCGTGAGCATGACGACCGTCGTGCTGGACGTCTTCATCTTTCACCCGATCGTCGTCGAGCTTACTCAGGATCTGCTCCGGCGTAACGCCAAGATCAATGCCCAGATGGTTGACCAGGGTCAGCTTGCCGTTTTCGTCAATACGGGCAAAAAGTGACATCTCGGTGTAAGCCGGGCCGCGCTGCACCAGCGAACCGCCGGAGTTATTGCAGATCCCGCCGATCACGGAGGCGCCAATACAGGATGAGCCAATGACCGAATGCGGTTCGCGTCCCAGCGGCTTAAGCGCTTTTTCAAGGGAGTAGAGCGTCGTGCCAGGGAACGCGAGCACCTGCTCGCCTTTATCCAGCAGATGCAGTTTGTCGAGACGCAGGGTGCTGATGATCACGATGTCACGATCGTAATCGTTGCCGTTCGGCGTTGAGCCT
Organism: Enterobacter sp. PTB; assembly: GCF_051130085.1. Classification (NCBI taxonomy): domain Bacteria; kingdom Pseudomonadati; phylum Pseudomonadota; class Gammaproteobacteria; order Enterobacterales; family Enterobacteriaceae; genus Enterobacter; species Enterobacter sp. PTB. The sequence goes on along the minus strand of NZ_JBDKEE010000017.1, from coordinate 42,465 downwards.
TCAGTCAGGCCGGTGTTAGCCGCCTGCATGAGAATAATTTTGTCGGCGGCCACGCAGGCGCTCAGGACGCGCCAGAGTTCAAGCAGCGTGCCGGGAAACACCACCGCCAGCGCCTCGCCCTGACCGGAACGAAAGCCCTTACGGTAGCGGGCGGTTTTTGCCGGGTCGGTAAGCAGGTGAGAGGAGCCAACCAGGCGCGACAGTTCGTTAATAAACGTCGTGTTATCGTGAGTTCGAACAGAAGACATCTTCCACTCCTTGTGGTGGGGCAAATTTCTCGCTGTAAAGCATAGCGCGATTAACTGTTAAGCGGTCTAGTATTCATGAGAAAAATCAGAGAATAACCCTGCAACGTTCTGAGGGTTTGTGGCACACTGCGCTTTTCGCACGGTCTGGCCGAGTTCTTCCGGCGGTTATTGATGAGAGAGTAAAACGACATGAAATGGCTATGTTCTGTAGGTGTCGCCGTCAGCCTGGCGCTGCAACCTGCGCTGGCAGAGGATTTGTTTGGCAATCACCCGCTCACGCCTGAAGCCCGGGACGCGTTTGTCACGGAATTGCTCAAGAAAATGACGGTCGATGAGAAAATTGGCCAGTTGCGTCTTATCAGCGTCGGCCCGGATAACCCGAAAGAGGCCATCCGCGAGATGATCAAAGACGGGCAGGTCGGGGCTATTTTTAACACCGTCACCCGCCCGGATATCCGCAAAATGCAGGATCAGGTAATGGAACTCAGCCGCCTGAAAATTCCGCTGTTCTTCGCCTATGACGTGGTGCATGGTCAGCGTACCGTCTTCCCGATTAGCCTTGGTCTGGCATCGTCCTTTAACCTTGATGCGGTGAAAACCGTGGGGCGCGTTTCTGCCTATGAAGCGGCGGATGATGGCCTGAATATGACCTGGGCACCGATGGTGGACGTCTCCCGCGATCCGCGCTGGGGCCGCGGCTCAGAAGGGTTCGGTGAAGATACCTATTTAACAGCCACGATGGGGAAAACCATGGTGGAAGCGATGCAGGGTAAGAGCCCGGCAGATCGCTACGCGGTGATGACCAGCGTCAAACACTTCGCGGCCTATGGCGCCGTGGAAGGGGGTAAAGAGTACAACACCGTGGATATGAGCCCGCAGCGGCTGTTCAACGACTACATGCCACCGTACAAAGCGGGGCTGGATGCCGGCAGCGGCGCGGTGATGGTGGCGCTGAACTCCCTCAACGGCACGCCGGCGACCTCCGATTCGTGGCTGCTGAAAGACGTTCTGCGTGACCAGTGGGGCTTTAAGGGCATCACCGTCTCTGACCACGGCGCCATTAAAGAGCTCATTAAGCACGGTACCGCCTCCGATCCGGAAGATGCGGTACGCGTGGCGCTCAAGTCCGGCATCAACATGAGCATGAGCGACGAGTACTACAGCAAATACCTGCCGGGGCTGGTGAAGAGCGGTAAGGTGACCATGGCGGAGCTGGATGACGCCACGCGCCACGTGCTGAACGTGAAATATGACATGGGGCTGTTTAACGACCCGTACAGCCACCTGGGGCCGAAAGATTCTGACCCGGCGGACACCAACGCGGAAAGCCGTCTGCACCGCAAAGAGGCCCGCGATGTGGCACGCGAAAGCCTGGTGCTGCTGAAAAACCGCCTCGACACGCTGCCGCTGAAGAAATCCGGCACCATTGCCGTGGTGGGCCCGCTGGCTGACAGCAAGCGCGACGTGATGGGGAGCTGGTCTGCAGCGGGGGTGGCCGATCAGTCCGTCACGGTGCTGACCGGTATCAAGAACGCCGTGGGTGAGAACGCGAAAGTGGTTTACGCCAAAGGGGCGAACGTCACCAACGATAAAGACATTGTCACCTTCCTCAATCAGTACGAAGAGGCGGTGAAGGTCGATCCGCGTTCGCCGAAAGAGATGATTGATGAAGCGGTGAACACCGCTAAGCAATCTGACGTGGTTGTCGCGGTAGTGGGTGAAGCGCAAGGGATGGCGCATGAGGCCTCCAGCCGTACCGACATCACCATTCCGCAAAGCCAGCGCGATCTGATTGCCGCCCTGAAGGCGACCGGCAAGCCGCTGGTGCTGGTGCTGATGAACGGTCGTCCGCTGGCGCTGGTCAAAGAAGACCAGCAGGCCGACGCGATCCTGGAAACCTGGTTCGCCGGTACCGAAGGCGGTAACGCGATTGCCGACGTGCTGTTTGGCGATTACAACCCGTCAGGCAAGCTGCCAATGTCCTTCCCGCGCTCGGTCGGGCAGATCCCGGTTTACTACAGCCACCTGAATACCGGCCGGCCGTACAACGCCGACAAACCGAATAAGTACACCTCCCGTTACTTCGATGAAGCGAACGGCCCTCTGTATCCGTTTGGTTACGGTCTGAGCTACACCACCTTCAAGGTTTCTGACGTCAAAATGTCTGCGCCGAGCCTGAAGCGTGACGGCAAAGTTACCGCAAGCGTCGAGGTGAGCAACACCGGTAAACGCGAAGGGGCAACGGTCATTCAGATGTACGTCCAAGATGTGACCGCCTCCATGAGCCGTCCGGTGAAACAGCTGCGTGGCTTCGAGAAGGTCAACCTGAAGCCGGGCGAAACCAAAACCATCAGCTTCCCCATCGACGTGGATGCGCTGAAGTTCTGGAACCAGCAGATGAAATATGATGCGGAGCCAGGCAAGTTTAACGTCTTTATCGGGGTCGATTCCGCCCGCGTTAATAAAGGCGAGTTCGAGCTGCTCTGACGTTTCCCTCCCTTGCATCCCCCGCTTTGCGGGGGATGCGTCTTACCTTATGTTAAAAAGGCATTTTGACGGTTAATTCCGCCGTTTTAAGCTACGCTTTTCTCTCAAGCCTCTGAAAAAGGCAGCAAAAAAATGAGGACAGTGGAATGACGATTGCAAAGGGGATGTTGGGTTCAGCGGTGTTACTGGCGGCGCTGAGTCTGCCATTACAGGCGGCAGAACCGGTAAAAGTGGGTTCCAAGATAGATACCGAAGGTGCGCTGCTCGGTAACATTATTCTGCAGGTACTGGAAAGCCACGGTGTTAAAACCGTCAATAAAGTCCAGCTGGGAACCACGCCTGTGGTACGCGGCGCGATTACCTCCGGCGAGCTGGATATCTACCCGGAATACACCGGCAACGGCGCGTTCTTCTTCAAAGATGAAAACGATCCGGCGTGGAAAAATGCCAAAGCCGGGTATGAAAAAGTCAAAAAACTCGACGCTGAGCAAAATAAGCTGGTCTGGCTGACGCCGGCGCCGGCCAACAATACCTGGACCATCGCGGTGCGCAAGGACGTGGCGGAGAAAGGAAAGCTGACCTCGCTTGCGGATTTGAGTCGCTACCTGAAAGAGAAGGGTGACTTTAAGCTTGCGGCTTCCGCTGAGTTTATTGAGCGTCCGGATGCGCTGCCGGCGTTTGAAAAAGCCTATGATTTCAAACTGGATCAGGCCCAGCTGCTCTCTCTGGCGGGCGGTGATACCGCGGTGACCATCAAAGCCGCTGCGCAGCAAACGTCGGGCGTTAATGCGGCGATGGCTTACGGCACCGACGGCCCGGTCGCGGCGCTTGGCCTGCAAACCTTAACCGATCCAAAAGGCGTCCAGCCGATTTACGCCCCGGCACCTGTCGTGCGGGAAGCGGTACTTAAAGCGTACCCGGATATTGCTGAATGGCTCAAACCGGTCTTCGAAAAGCTGGATGCAAAAACGCTGCAACAGCTGAATGCCAGCATTGCCGTTGAGGGACTGGATGCCAAAAAAGTGGCCGCCGATTTCCTGAAACAACAAGGGCTTGTGAAGTAACAGGACAGGGCTGTGCCAATAAAATGTCATAACCGCGTACTGCTGCTGTTGGCCTGTGTGGCCATCGCGGCGGTCGCGTTACCGTTTGTGAATGTGGCCCCGAATCGCCTGATGTCGGGGGAGAGTCGCTCGCTCTGGCAGGTCTGGTCATTTACGCCGTGGTTACTGGTGACGGCGCTGGGCGCGTGGGTTGCGTTGTCGCTCTGGCAAGGACGCACGGCTCAGTGGCTGACGCTGCTGCTTTGTGAAGGGCTGTTTATCGCCTTATTCTGGGGAGGCGGGCTTGCAGCAACGCACATGACCTCGGCGGAAAGTCCGCTGGCAAGAACCTCTGTGGGTAGCGGTTTGTGGCTCTGGCTGGCGCTGTGTCTGCTGGCCTGCAGCGATGCTATTCGCCGTCTTATCTCAACATCCGTCTGGCGCTGGATACTCAATGCCCAGATATGGTGTATTCCATTGCTGCTGCTGTTTAGCGGTGAGCTGAATAATCTCTCGCTGTTAAAAGAGTACGCCAACCGTCAGGAGGTGTTTAATGACGCCCTGGCGCAACACCTCACGATCCTCTTCGGCACCCTGATCCCGGCCTTACTGCTCGGCATACCGCTGGGTATGTGGTGCTATCGCCACCCTTCACGTCAGGGCGGGGTGTTTGCCGTACTGAATGTGATTCAGACTATCCCGTCCGTCGCTCTGTTTGGCCTGTTGATTGCTCCGCTGGCCGGGCTGGTGAAGTCGTTCCCGGTGCTGGGAACGATGGGGATCGCCGGAACCGGTTTAACGCCAGCCCTTATCGCGCTGGTGCTCTATGCGCTGCTGCCGCTGGTGCGCGGCGTGGTGGCCGGGCTGAGCCAGGTCGCGCCGGACGTGCTGGAAAGTGCCCATGCAATGGGGATGAGCGCGAGACAATGTTTCTGGAAGATCCAGTTGCCGCTGGCTTTGCCCCTGCTGCTGCGCAGCCTGCGGGTGGTGGCGGTGCAAACCGTTGGCATGGCGGTGATTGCGGCGCTGATTGGCGCGGGCGGCTTTGGCGCGCTGGTTTTCCAGGGGCTGTTGAGTAGCGCCCTGGACCTGGTGTTATTGGGCGTGGTGCCCACGATTGCGCTGGCGGTTGTCATCGACGCGCTGTTTGCCTTATGGCTCGCGCTGCTCAGGAGAAGAGCCAATGATTGAATTTCACGATGTCAGTAAAACCTTTGCGGGTCGTCCGGCGGCAAGCCATCTCAACCTGAATTTTGCCGAGGGCGCATTTTCCGTGCTGATTGGCACTTCGGGGTCGGGAAAATCCACCACCCTGAAGATGATTAACCGCCTGGTTGAGCATGACAGCGGTCTGATCCGCTTTGCCGGAGAAGAGATCCGCAGCCTGCCTGTGCTGGAGCTGCGTCGTCGTATGGGGTATGCCATCCAGTCCATCGGCCTGTTTCCGCACTGGACGGTCGCGCAGAACATCGCCACCGTGCTGCAGCTGGAGAAATGGTCGCGGGCAAAAACTGCCGACCGGGTTGATGAACTGATGTCTCTGCTCGGGTTAGAACCTGCGCTGCGTGAACGCTACCCGCACCAGCTTTCCGGAGGCCAGCAGCAGCGGGTGGGCGTGGCGCGTGCGCTGGCGGCCAATCCGCAGGTGTTATTGATGGATGAACCCTTCGGCGCGCTGGATCCGGTCACGCGCGCCGCACTGCAGGCGGAAATGACCCGCATTCATCGCATTCTGGGGCGAACAATCATTCTTGTGACGCACGATATTGATGAGGCGCTGCGTCTGGCCGACCATCTGGTGCTGATGGACCATGGCGAGGTGGTGCAGCAGGGGACGCCGCTTGAACTGCTGACCTGGCCGAAGAACGATTTTGTGCGTGAGTTTTTTGGCCGCAGCGAGCTGGGCGTCAGGCTGCTCTCGCTGCGTACGGTCAGCGACTATATGCGTCGACAGGACGCGACTGTGAGTGGCGAGCCTCTGCAGGAACAGATGAGCTTGCGGGATGCGCTTTCGGCGTTTGTTGCCCGCCAGTGTGAAGTGTTGCCCGTTGCGGATGCCCGTGGCGCGCCAAGTGGCACCCTGCATTTTCGCGATCTGCTGGCAGGGGAGGTGACACGTGAAGGCACTTCGTGATCCGCTGCTCTGGCTGGTCGTGCTCTTTGTCGCTTTGCTGTTTCTGATGCCGCACAGCGCGGCGCTGTTTAGCACACTCTTCCCCGACTTGCCGCGCCCGGTGTATCAGCAGGAGAGTTTTATTAATCTTGCCCTGGCCCATCTCTGGCTGGTGGTGCTCTCAAGTGCCATCGCTATTGTACTGGGCGTGGGGGCGGGCATCGCGGTCACGCGGCCCGCGGGACGGGAGTTTCGCCCGCTGGTGGAGACCATTGCGGCGATTGGCCAGACGTTTCCGCCGGTGGCGGTGCTGGCGATTGCAGTGCCGGTGATGGGCTTTGGTCAGCAACCTGCCATCATTGCGCTGATTTTATACGGTGTGTTGCCCATTCTGCAGGGTACGCTGGCCGGTATTGCGGCGGTACCTGCGTCGGTACTGAGCGTTGCTGAAGGGATGGGGATGAGTCGCGCAGAGCGGCTGCGCAAAGTTGAACTCCCCCTGGCGGCACCGGTCATCCTTGCGGGGATCCGTACGTCGGTGATCATTAATATCGGGACGGCGACCATTGCGTCGACGGTGGGAGCCAATACCCTGGGAACGCCGATTATCATCGGCTTAAGCGGGTTCAATACGGCCTATATTGTGCAGGGGGCGTTGCTGGTCGCGCTGGCGGCAATCGTCGTCGATCGCGTTTTTGAGCGTCTGGCGCAGTATCTCAGCCGACACCGCCACGAACAATAAACGAATACCCGGCCAGCATCACGCCGCCGATACCGCTTACGGCCATCAGAACAAAAAGGGTAATTACGGCCAGTTTGGTTGCCTTCATCATGTGCTCCTGTTGTTAACGGAACAATTATACGGTGAAGCGCAGCTGTTAATGAACCATTAAATGCCGTTACGGCTCTTCCGGGCCAAGCGAGTAAACCGGGTAACCATGTTCACGCCATTCCGTCATCAGCTGTTGCTGCGAGGCGGAAGGCACTTCCCCGCACCAGACCAGCAGGGTCTGGCCGTCGAACAATTCAGGGCGAAATTGCGCCAGCGAGTGCACAAGGACATCAACGCGCCAGCCATTCTGGGTGGCAATCCAGGCCTCCAGCCACAGACGAGTAGTATCGTGCACGTTCCAGCCGACCACCAGCGCGTCTTTTCCGTGCTTGTTCTTCGCCGAGGCAAGGCAGACGGCAATGTAGTTGATCAGGACGCCGTCGAGCATACTCAGCAGCGCCTGCAGGGTGGTCTGCTGGCACTGCAGGCGTCGACGGAGCGGGATGAAAAGATGCGTGATCAGCGTTTGCGCGGGATAATCGCGCCCTTGCTCTTTTATCCATGCGCGCAGGCGCTGCAGATTGCCCGCCTGCAGAAGGCGCAGCAACGTTTCCTGTTGTTCGCGCCAGAGAAGCTGCGTGTCTGGATCGTCATGGCTGAGCAGGGATTTCACTTTGCCAACCTGCACACCGTTATCGATCCAGCTTTTGATCTCGCGGATCCGGTCGATATCGGCATCGTTGAAGAGACGATGGCCTCCGTCCGTTCTCTGCGGTTTGAGTAATCCATACCGTCGCTGCCATGCCCGTAGCGTGACGGGATTGATATCACAAAGGAGTGCCACTTCACCGATTGTGTAAAGCGCCATATTCGCCCCCTGGCTTACGCGTCCCCAGCTTAACTGTAGTCCCTGTTTACTGAACCAGGAAGAAATGGTTGTTTTTTGCACGAATAATGCGAAGCAGGCGTTAGGTTCGGCAAAAGGTGTGATGCCGGGCACGAATTGCAGCTTTTTTGCCGCGCTTCAAAGAAAGTTTACCGCCAGCAGTGTATGTTACGCGTTTTGAGGGTGTGCGGTTTTGAGTATGTACGAGTTTAATCTGGTGCTGCTGTTGCTTCAGCAGATGTGCGTATTTCTTGTCATCGCCTGGTTGATGAGTAAAACGCGTCTGTTCATTCCGCTGATGCAAGTTACCGTACGCCTGCCGCACAAGCTGCTCTGCTACGTGACCTTCTCTATTTTCTGCATTATGGGAACCTATTTTGGTCTCCATATCGAAGACTCCATTGCCAATACGCGAGCCATCGGTGCCGTGATGGGCGGGCTGCTTGGCGGCCCTGTGGTCGGTGGGCTGGTCGGGTTAACCGGTGGCCTGCATCGGTATTCGATGGGCGGCATGACGGCGCTGAGCTGTATGATCTCAACGATCGTCGAAGGGCTGCTCGGCGGCCTGGTTCACAGCTATATGATTAAGCGCGGTCGTCCGGATAAAGTCTTTAGCCCGCTCACCGCCGGGGCGATCACCTTTGTCGCTGAAATGGCGCAAATGGCCATCATCTTGCTGATTGCCCGACCGTTTGACGATGCGCTCCATCTGGTGAGCAATATCGCTGCCCCGATGATGGTGACGAATACCGTGGGTGCTGCGCTGTTTATGCGTATTCTGCTCGACAAGCGCGCCATGTTTGAGAAGTACACCTCGGCGTTTTCCGCGACGGCCCTGAAGGTCGCCGCTTCGACGGAGGGGATCCTGCGTCAGGGCTTTAACGAAGAGAACAGCATGAAGGTGGCGCAGGTGCTTTATAAGGAGCTGGATATCGGCGCGGTGGCGATAACCGACCGTGAACGGTTGCTGGCTTTTACCGGCACGGGCGACGACCACCATCTGCCCGGGAAACCGATCTCCTCCGCCTATACGCTGCGCGCCATTGAAACCGGCGAAGTGGTTTATGCCGACGGCAACGAAGTTCCTTACCGCTGTTCGCTGCACCCGCAGTGTAAACTGGGCTCCACGCTGGTTATTCCGCTGCGCGGGGAAAACCAGCGGGTAATGGGCACCATCAAGCTTTATGAAGCGAAAAACCGTCTGTTCAGCTCTATCAACCGTACGCTGGGAGAGGGCATCGCTCAGCTGCTCTCCGCGCAGATCCTCGCCGGGCAGTATGAGCGTCAGAAAGCGTTGCTGACGCAATCCGAAATTAAACTCCTGCACGCTCAGGTGAATCCGCATTTCCTGTTCAATGCGCTTAATACGCTCAAAGCGGTGATCCGCCGCGACAGCGATCAGGCCGCGCAGCTGGTTCAGTTCCTGTCGACGTTTTTCCGCAAAAACCTTAAACGTCCGTCCGAGATTGTGACCCTGGCCGATGAAATAGAACACGTTAATGCTTACCTGCAGATTGAGCAGGCACGCTTCCAGACTCGTCTGCAGGTGTCGTTATCCGTCCCGGATGAGCTGGCGTATCAGCATCTTCCGGCCTTTACCCTGCAGCCTATTGTGGAAAACGCCATTAAACACGGTACGTCACAGCTGTTGGGAATTGGGGAGATCACCATTTCCGCCAGCCGCTTTAACCATCATCTGGTGCTGGATATTGAAGATAACGCCGGGCTTTACGTGCCTTCCACCTCAGGCGGATTAGGGATGAGCCTGGTGGATAAACGCCTGCGCGCGCACTTTGGTGATGACTGTGGCATTACCGTTGCCTGTGAGCCCGACCGATTCACCCGTATTACGTTACGACTGCCGCTGGAGGAAAACGCATGCTAAGAGTGCTGATTGTGGATGATGAGCCGTTAGCACGGGAAAACCTGCGCGTTCTGTTGCAGGAGCAGCCTGACATTGAGATTGTGGGGGAGTGCGCAAACGCCATTGAGGCCATTGGCGCCGTGCACAAACTGCGCCCGGACGTGCTGTTCCTCGACATTCAGATGCCCCGAATTAGCGGCCTGGAGATGGTCGGAATGCTCGACCCGGAACATCGCCCCTACATTGTGTTTTTGACCGCCTTCGATGAATACGCCGTCAAAGCCTTTGAGGAGCACGCATTCGATTATTTACTCAAACCGATTGAAGAGAAGCGTCTTGAAAAGACCCTCAGCCGTTTGCGCCAGGAGCGCACCGTGCAGGATGTCACGCTGTTGCCGGAAAACCAGCAGCCGCTGAAATTTATCCCTTGCACTGGCCACAGTCGGATTTACCTTCTGCAGATGGACGATGTAGCGTTTGTCAGCAGCCGTTTGAGCGGCGTATTTGTTACCAGCGCGGAGGGGAACGAAGGCTTCACCGAGCTGACGCTGCGGACGCTGGAGAGCCGAACGCCGCTCGTTCGTTGCCATCGCCAGTATCTGGTGAACATGGCGCACCTGAAAGAGATCCGGCTGGAAGACAACGGACAGGCAGAGCTGGTGCTGCGTGCCGGGCAAACCGTCCCCGTCAGTCGCCGCTACCTTAAGAGTTTGAAAGAGGCGATCGGCCTGTAAAACTGGTACACTGCGCCCCATTGCATCATCGACAGTTAAGTTAAAGGCACCCATGCTCAGTAATGATATTCTCCGTAGCCTGCGCTACACCCTGAAAGCAAACAATAATGATATGGTGCGCATTCTTGCGCTTGCTGGCATGGAGTCCACCTCTGCCGGTTTCGACACCTGGATGACAAAAGAGGATGAAGAGGGGTTTGTTCGCTGCCCTGACATTATCCTGTCTGGCTTCCTGAACGGCCTCATCTACGACAAGCGCGGGAAAGATGACTCAGCACCAGAACTGGCGCTTGAGCGTCGGGTGAATAACAACACGGTGCTGAAAAAGCTGCGTATCGCCTTTTCACTGAAAACAGACGATATTCTGGCGATTATGACAGAGCAGAAGCACCGCGTGTCGATGCCGGAGATCACCGCCATGATGCGTGCGCCGGACCATAAGAACTACCGCGAGTGCGGCGACCAGTTTTTGCGTTATTTTTTACGCGGACTGACTCACCGGGTGCATCACGCTAAGCCGTGAGTGGTACCGGGGCGTGAAGGATGAAGAGGCAAAAAAAAGCCGGAGATTATCTCCGGCTTTTTTATTATTTCACCTGCTGACCTGGTTTGGCGCCTTCATCAGGGCTTAACAGGAAGATATCTTTCCCGCCAGGACCTGCCGCCATCACCATGCCTTCCGAGATGCCGAAGCGCATTTTGCGCGGTGCCAGGTTGGCGACCATCACGGTCTGACGGCCAATCAGCACCTGCGGATCAGGATAGGCAGAACGGATACCGGAGAAGACGTTACGCTTCTCACCGCCCAGATCCAGCGTCAGGCGCAGCAGTTTGTCCGAGCCTTCGACAAATTCCGCGTTTTCAATCAGTGCGACACGCAGATCGACCTTGGCGAAATCATCAAAGGTAATGGTCTCCTGAATCGGATCGTCTGCCAGCGGGCCAGTCACCGGCGCAGCGGCAGCCTTCACCTCTTCTTTAGACGCTTCCACCAGGGATTCTACCTGCTTCATCTCGATGCGGTTGTACAGCGCCTTGAAGGTATTCACCTTGTGGCCGAGCAGTGGCTGCTGGATAGCATCCCAGGTCAGCTCGGTGTTGAGGAATGCTTCAGCGCGGGAGGCCAGCTGTGGCAGTACCGGCTTCAGCCAGGTCATCAGCACGCGGAACATGTTCAGGCCCATGGTGCAGATCGCCTGCAGGTCGGCGTCGCGGCCTTCCTGTTTCGCGACAACCCACGGTGCCTGCTCGTCAACGTAGCGGTTAGCCACGTCAGCCAGCGCCATGATTTCACGAATCGCTTTACCGAACTCACGGCTTTCCCAGGCTTCGCCAACCGCCGCGGCGGCGTCGGTGAAGGTTTTGTACAGTTCAGGATCGGCCAGTTCGGCAGACAGCACGCCGTCGAAACGCTTGGCGATAAAGCCCGCGTTACGGGAAGCCAGGTTGACGACTTTGTTGACGATGTCGGCGTTCACGCGCTGCACGAAATCTTCCAGATTCAGGTCGATATCGTCGATGCGGGAAGAGAGCTTCGCCGTGTAGTAATAACGCAGGCTGTCCGCGTCGAAGTGGTTCAGCCAGGTGCTGGCTTTGATGAACGTACCGCGAGATTTGGACATCTTCGCGCCGTTGACCGTCACATAGCCGTGCACAAACAGGTTGGTTGGTTTACGGAAGTTACTGCCTTCCAGCATCGCCGGCCAGAACAGGCTGTGGAAGTAAACAATGTCTTTGCCGATAAAGTGATACAGCTCGGCGTCGGAATCTTTCTTCCAGTATTCGTCAAAGCTGACGGTGTCGCCGCGCTTGTCGCACAGGTTCTTGAAGGAGCCCATGTACCCGATTGGCGCATCCAGCCAGACGTAGAAGTATTTACCCGGTGCGTTCGGAATTTCGAAACCGAAATACGGTGCATCGCGGGAGATATCCCACTGCTGCAGACCGGATTCGAACCACTCCTGCATTTTATTCGCGACCTGCTCCTGCAGCGCGCCGCTGCGGGTCCACGCCTGCAGCATTTCGCTGAAGGACGGCAGGTCGAAGAAGAAGTGCTCGGAATCACGCATTACCGGTGTGGCACCCGAAACAACAGATTTCGGATCGATAAGCTCAGTCGGGCTGTAGGTTGCGCCGCACACTTCGCAGTTATCGCCATACTGATCCGGTGATTTACATTTCGGGCAGGTACCTTTGACAAAGCGGTCCGGCAGGAACATGCCTTTTTCCGGATCGTACAGCTGAGAGATGGTGCGGTTTTTAATAAAACCGTTCTCTTTCAGGCGAGAGTAGATCAGCTCCGACAGCTCACGGTTTTCGTCGCTGTGCGTGGAGTGATAGTTGTCATAGCTGATGTCAAAGCCCGCAAAATCGGTCTGATGCTCCTGACTCATTTCGGCAATCATCTGCTCTGGGGAGATCCCCAACTGCTGCGCTTTCAGCATGATCGGCGTGCCGTGGGCATCGTCCGCGCAGATGAAGTTAACCTCGTGGCCGCGCATTCGCTGGTAACGGACCCAGACATCAGCCTGGATATGCTCCAGCATGTGGCCGAGGTGGATTGAGCCGTTGGCGTACGGCAGTGCGCACGTTACCAGAATTTTCTTCGCGACTTGAGTCATAGTAGGCATTACTTCTTTTAACTGTGAAAAGGGTTTTTGATATTACCAAAAGGGGCATTATTAAGTAAGCACAAACCACGGCCTTTCAGGTAAACTTGTTCATCTAAGGTCTTATTCACAAGAACAAAGGAGTCGGGATGAGTTCTCAATCCCAGGCCAAATCACCGGAAGCCTTAAGAGCAATGGTCGCCGGGACGCTGGCTAACTTTCAGCATCCAACCCTGAAGCACAATCTCACCACGCTGAAAGCGTTACACCATGTCGCATGGCTGGACGATACGCTGCACATCGAGCTGCAGATGCCCTTCGTCTGGACCAGCGCGTTTGACGCGCTAAAAGAGCAAACCAGCTCTGAGCTGCTGCGCATTACCGGCGCGAAAGCCATTGACTGGAAGCTGACCCACAGCATCGCCACCCTCAAGCGTGTGAAAAACCACCCGGGCGTGAACGGCGTGAAAAACATCATTGCCGTCAGTTCAGGCAAGGGTGGGGTGGGTAAATCCTCTACGGCGGTAAACCTGGCGCTCGCGCTGGCAGCCGAAGGGGCGAAGGTCGGTATTCTGGACGCCGATATTTACGGACCGTCTGTGCCTAACATGCTGGGCGCGGAAAACCAGCGCCCAACCTCGCCGGATGGCACGCACATGGCGCCGATCATGGCCCACGGTCTGGCAACCAACTCCATTGGTTATCTGGTGACAGACGATAACGCCATGGTGTGGCGTGGTCCGATGGCCAGCAAAGCGCTGATGCAGATGCTGCAGGAGACAATGTGGCCCGATCTGGATTATCTGGTGCTGGATATGCCGCCGGGCACCGGTGACATTCAGCTGACACTGGCGCAAAACATTCCGGTAACGGGAGCGGTCGTGGTGACCACCCCGCAGGACATCGCGCTGATCGACGCCAAAAAAGGCATCGTGATGTTCGAGAAAGTGGACGTGCCGGTGCTGGGTATTGTCGAGAACATGAGTATGCATATCTGCAGCAACTGCGGACACCATGAGCCTATCTTTGGCACCGGTGGGGCAGAAAAACTGGCTGCGCAGTATCACACCCAACTGCTTGGGCAGATGCCGCTGCACATCTCGCTGCGTGAAGATCTGGACAGCGGGAAGCCGACGGTCGTCAGCCGTCCGGACAGTGAATTTGCAGAGATGTATCGACAGCTGGCGGGGCGCGTTGCGGCGCAGCTTTACTGGCAGGGCGAAGTCATCCCGAGTGAAATTGCGTTTCGCGCGGTGTGAGTGCTTTAGTCTGAATTGCCGGGCGGCGTTTGCGCCTGACCCGGCCTACGGAAATAACGTGTTGTAGGCCGGCTCAGCGAAGCGTCACCCGTGTCACCCGCGTTTAACGCTGTACGTAATGCATTAAAAAGTACTCGCCTTCCGGCGAGTCACCCTTCGCTTCAATATGCCAGCAATGGCGCTGGTAAAAGGCAACAGCCCGGTCATTCTTTACCAGACACTTCAGCGAACCCGTACTGGTGAACGCGTTTTGCACCTGTTCAAGGAGCAAATGACCGACGCCCAGACCTTGATACTGCGGATCGACAAACAGATTGTGCAGGAAGTTGTCGTTCGTCCACACCGACGCAAAACCCAGTCGATGCCCGTCCTGAACGGCCACCCAAATCACTTCGTCGCGGGTTGCCGCGTCAAAGTCTTCAAGCTGCCACTCGGAACCGTCCAGCCATGGCCAGGCCTCGCGCCGCGCGTGGAGATAGAGTGTTCGCAAAAAGGGGCGATCGCTCTCCTGCCAGGGCCGGATTAAAATGTCATTAGCGGTGATAGAAGATATCTCCATTGTAGGCTTTGTAGATTTTGCCATCTGCATCGCCAATCAGGACGTAGTTCTCGCCCATATAGGTCCAGTGGGTACCCGCATCCGGGGCCGGCAGGTTACGCAGCTGGTACTGTTTAATGGTGTACTCAGGCGTTTGATACTGCGCCGGTGCGGTGTCGCCAATCTTGAATTTGGTGAAATCAGCGATGAACTCTTGTTCCTCATAGGCTTTAATGCCTGATGGCGCAGCGGCGGTTTGCGGGGCAGAAAACGCGGAACCCGCCAGAGACAGTAATACACCCAGAAGCAGCAATTTACGCTTAGCCATTTTTTCTCCAGTGATATCGTTACAGATACTTTTCGTCTGCGGGTTCATGGAACGCGAGGCAGACAGTCCATTTTAAGTACCAAAGCATGGTGTGTTTGAAAAAAAATGTAACAAAAGTGGACGGTTTTGTGTAGTCGTAATGACGTGTGCAGTATCACTACAGTCAATATCTCCCGAGTTTGATATTTCCAATATTTATTATTTCATTAATCAATTCTGAAAATACCTTCTCACTTCGCAAATGGACTGTTCAACGCATGCTTTCCCACGTAAGAACATTTAATATCACCTCCGTATGACATCAATCTCTTTCCATTTTTTTTCAAAATAATGGGAACGATTTTGCTTTTTTATCGCCAGGAAGGGAAACGTTGTCCGTTTTTTGTAATACGTCCGCTAAAACAATAACCCGTTGAAAGTTTTAATTTAAATGAATTTATTTTTTATCTGTTTAACAACAAACACAACAATAAAAGAACTTTTTATATAAATGAAAAATACAACGCTATTTTCACTTTTATTTCTTTCAGTCGGCCAGTTAACTGGTTGCGTATTTTCGCCAGGTCAGGATCTCAGCATTACCGGGAAAAAAGTCATGACTGACGGAGAAGCGAATTATCAGCTCGATCAACACGTGGAAATTTATCCCCTGACCCCGGCGCTTGTTGAAAGATTGCGACCGCCTGTCCTCAAATCTCAGGCAAATCCTACTCTGGATGAGCAGGTCAAAAACTGGGAATACCGCATAGGCACCGGCGACATCCTGACGGTCACCGTCTGGGATCATCCGGAATTAACCACGCCCGCAGGGCAGTATCGTACCGCGAGTGACGCGGGTAACTGGGTGAATGCGGATGGAACGCTCTTCTATCCCTACGTCGGAAAACTGCATGTTGCAGGCAAAACGGTCGCGCAGGTGCGTGAAGCAATCACCGCGCAACTGGAGAAGGTCATTGAGAGTCCGCAGGTGGATGTCAGCGTGGCGTCTTTCCGCTCACAAAAAGCCTATGTGACGGGAGAGGTGGCAAAATCAGGCCAGCAACCGATAACCAATATTCCTTTGACGGTAATGGACGCGGTCAACGCCGCAGGTGGGCTTTCCGCGGATGCCGACTGGCGTAACGTGGTCCTCACGCATAATGGCCAGGACGCGCGCCTTTCGCTCTATGCGCTGATGCAGCATGGTGATTTAAGCCAGAATAAGCTGCTGTATCCGGGCGATATCCTCTTTGTTCCGCGTAACGATGCCTTAAAAGTGTTCGTGATGGGCGAGGTGGTGAAGCAGAGCACGTTGAAGATGGATCGTAGCGGAATGACCCTGGCGGAAGCCCTGGGGAATGCAGGCGGGCTGGATCAGAATATGGCCGATGCAACCGGGATTTTTGTTATTCGCTCGGTAGCGAAAAAAGGGGCGACGGACAAAATTGCCAATATCTATCAGCTCAATGCGAAGGATGCCTCCGCGATGGTACTGGGGACGGAATTCCAGCTTGAACCGTATGACATTGTCTACGTCACCACCGCGCCGTTGTCACGCTGGAATCGCGTGATCACACAGCTGGTACCCACCATCAGCGGTGTCCATGACCTGACCGAAACCGTCCGCTTCATCCGTTCATGGCCGCAATAATGTTCAACTCAATCTTAGTGGTTTGCACCGGCAATATTTGCCGTTCGCCGATGGGGGAGCGGCTGTTGCGACAACAGCTGCCCGGCAGACTCGTGACATCGGCTGGGATTTACGGATTTGAAGGACGCCCGGCGGATGCAACTGCACGGGAGGTGGCCCGGTGTTACGGCGTTTCGCTGGAGGGGCACGTGGCACGCAAGATGACGCGCAGCATGTTGCAAACTTCCGATTTAATTCTGGTGATGGAGCCGGAGCACCTGCGTTTTATTGCCGCTGTGTCGCCCGAATGTCGCGGAAAATCGCTGCTGTTTGGCCAATGGCTGGAAAACAGGGACATTCCCGATCCTTACCGCAAAAGTCGTGAAGCGTTTGAATATGTTTTCGGGCAACTGGTAAAAGCCAGTCAGGAATGGGCTCGTCGTGTGGGTCAAAAAGGAATTAAGCGTTAATGTCTTCTCATACATCAGACAAATACGGTGCTGCCGCACCGCACAGTAATGAAATCGATCTTATGCAGCTCTTTGCTGAGATGATTGATCACCGCATGCTAATCGGGCTGGTCACGCTCCTGTTTACGGTGTGCGCGGGGCTCTACGCGTTTAGCGCCACGCCGGTCTACCAGGCGGATGCCCTGGTACAGATAGAAGCAAAGCAGGACAACTCGTTGCTTAAAAGCTTAAGCCAGTTTGGGTCTGACCTTTCACCCGACGCTGAACCTGAACTGTTGCTGCTTAAATCGCGCATGATCCTGGGGGGAACCGTTGATAATCTGGGGCTGACATATCAGGTAAAACAGCGCGTTCTCCCGGTTGTGGGGCGCTTCTGGGAACGTCTACGCGGCAGTAAACCGGGCAACATGACGATAGGTGAGCTTACCCTGCCCCAGCAGGAGGGGAAACCGCAAGCGGTTGTCCTGACCGCGCTGGGGCAGGGCCGGTATCGCCTGGAAGGGGAGACGCTTAAGGCTGACGGTAGGGTTGGCAAACGGCTGGTGAAAGACGGGGTCACGCTTCTGGTGACCTCGCTCAGCGCGGAGCCGGGGACCCAATTCACCCTTCAAGCCTTTACCAGGCTTGAGGCAATTAACGCGCTGCAGAAGAGACTCTTTGTCGCGGAATCCGGTAAACAGAGCGGTATGATCACCCTGACGCTGACGGGTGAAGACCCGGACAGGATAGCGGTGGTGCTCAATACGATTGCTGAAAATTATCTCAGCCAGAATATTGCGCGCCAGGAGGCACAGGATTCCAGAAGTCTGGCGTTTTTACAGGAGCAGTTGCCTAAGGTCCGTCACGAACTGGATGAGGCCGAAGCACGACTGAATGCCTATCGGGCGAAGCGCGATTCCGTCGACTTATCCCTTGAGGCGAAGTCCGTACTGGATCAGGTCGTTAACGTGGAAAATCAGCTCAACGAACTGACTTTTCGTGAGGCAGAGGTTTCTCAGCTTTTCAAAAAGGATCACCCGACCTATCGCGCATTACGGGAGAAGCGACAAACGCTCGAAGAGGGACGTGCGCGCCTGAACAGCCGGGTTTCATCTATGCCTTCTACCCAGCAGGAAGTGTTGCGCCTGAGCCGTGATGTCGAGTCCGGGCGTACCATTTACCTGCAGCTGCTGACACGCCAACAGGAACTGAACATTTCACGCTCCAGCGCCATCGGCAACGTGCGGATCATTGATACCGCGGTTACACAACCTGAGCCAATAAAGCCCCGTAAAGCGCTTATTATTCTGCCTGGTGTGCTGCTAGGGCTGATGGTCTCCATGGGTTGGGTGTTGGTTCGTACTGCCTGTCGGCGAGGGATCACCTCGTCTGAGCAAATAGAAGAGCAGGGGATGCCGGTTCTGGCGACGCTGCCGCGCTCGGTCTGGCTGTGGAAAAAAACGCATTTGCGCCGAAAGCACTTTTTGGCGCCCCACGGGAAACACAAAACTTCGGATATCCCCTTCCTGCCCACAGACCGGCCAGCGGATATGTTTGTTGAAGCGATGCGCGGACTGCGTACCAGCCTGCACTTCACGATGATGGACGCCTCAAACCAGATCGTGGTGATTACGGGCCCCACGCAGAATTGCGGCAAAACGCTGGTCAGCACGTCACTGGCATCAATAGCGGCTCAGGCCGGAAAGCGGGTGCTCTTTATCGATGCGGATATGCGTAAAGGCTATGTGCATAATCTCTTTAAGCTGAACAACCATCACGGATTATCCGCTGTCCTTGAGGGAAATGTGGCGTGGCAGGAGGCGATCCAGCGCGTTGATAAGGCGGGCTTTGATGTTCTGACCTGTGGTCCCCAGCCGTTACGTCCCGTGGAGCTGCTCATGGGAGAACGCTTCCAGGAGGTGATGTCGGGGATGAACGCACACTATGACGTTGTTATCGTTGATACACCGCCGGTGCTGGCCGTGACCGATGCGGTGCTGATTGCCAGAGTGGCCGCAACCACGTTACTGGTTGCCCGCTTTGGTAAAACCAACGTGAAAGAGACGGAAAACTGTGTAAAGCGTCTGCAGCAGATGGGTGTGCAGGTGAACGGTGCCATTCTCAATGATATCGTGAAATCTGCGGCGCTATATTACAGCGCGGGGTATAGCCATTTCGACTACGGCTATACCCCGAAGGAAAAGCGGCGTGAGGGTTAGTGCTTCACCAGCGTGGCGAAGTAATACACCAGGGGAATGGCGAGGATCCAAAGACCGACGGGGATATCGCGCCATTTCCCGGCTATCGCTTTGATAACGATATAAAACAGCAGCCCGCCCGCAATACCGGTCCCGAAACTGTTGGCAATCAGCGTAATCATCACCATCATCAACACCGGCAAGCCGTCGGTGAAGTTCGCCAGATCAACCTTACGTAAACCGCTAAACATATTCAGCCCGATGAGGATCAGGGCGGGCGCCGTGGCTTCTTTCGGGATCATCAGCGCCACAGGGGTAAACAGCAGCATCAGCAGGAACATTACCGCCGCGGCCAGCGCGGTCATGCCGGTTTTGCCGCCAGCTTCCGCGGCTGCGGACGATTCAATCAGTGCCGTGGCGGCAGGAATGCCTACCCACGGGCCAATTGCGGCGGCAATGGAGTCCACCATAAACGGGCGGTTAATGTTTGGCATATTGCCTTCTTCATCCAGCAGCCCTGCTTCACCGCCCACCGCCAGCGTTGTTCCCATGGTGGAGAAAAACTCGGAGGCGAAGAAGACAAAGAGGAACGGCAGAAAGGCAATATTCAGCGCGCCCAGCATATCGACATGCCCGAGGACGGGAGCGATGGAGTGGGGCACATCGATAAAACTGGCGGGTAATTTCGTGACGCCCATCGGAATACCCACGAGGGTCGCGAGCAGGATAGCCCACAGGATCGCACCCGGAATACGACGAGCCTGCAGGCCGATAGCCAGGAACAGGCCGAGCAACGCCACCAGCGCACCGGGTGATAAAAAATCTCCCAGCATCAGTGCGTTCGTTTTGGCATTCGCCAGCACCAGCCCGGCGTTGCGGAAACCGAGTACGGCGACAAACAGCCCGATGGAGGCCGTCAGCCCCAGCTTGATGGACTGCGGCACCGAGCGGGTCACCACTTCACGCAGGCCAAACCGGGTCAGCAGGAAGAATAAAATCCCCGACCAGCAGGCGATACCCAGACCAATTTGCCAGCCAATGCCTTCACTGCCCGCAAGCGTCACCCCGACCAGCACCGAGCCACCAATTCCTGGCCCGACGATAAACGGCAGGTTGGCGTAAAACGCCATCAGCAGCGTCCCGGCAACGAAGACCAGAATGGTGCCCGTGGTCGCGGCGCCTTTGTCCATTCCGCCCACGGCCAGCAGCCCCGGGATCACCACCAGCAAATAGGCGGCGGCGAGAAAACCGGTGATACCCGCCAGGCACTCGGTGCGCACGGTGCTCCCGCGTGCACGGAGTGCAAAACGACGTTCAAGCCAGCGCCCTGGTGCTGGCGAATTAACGGTATTGTCGGCCATTATCCGGCTCTCCTTCGGTATTATTGTGTGTTGTCCGGGGTTTCCCGGTAAGAAATCAGCGGATCGACAATCTGGCGCGTGCTGCCATCGGTCAGTCCAAGATCGGTCAAATGTGGCCCGGCATTACAGGCAAGGCAGGTTCCTTCGATGGCCTTAAAGACCCGATAAGGCGGTTCCCAGTCGGCAATCAGACTGCTGCGATCGCGCAGCGTCCTGAACTGCAGCGCCAGCTCGGCAGGTGGCAGTTCCGACAGCATGCCCGCAATCGGCATGGCAACGTGGGCAATCACGTCACCCTGTTGCGCCAGCGCCATGCCACCACCGCTGTTGATAAGCGTATTGGCAGCCAGCGCCATATCGTTCGGATCGCGGCCCAAAACCACCAGGTTGTGAGAGTCGTGCGAGTAGCTGGTGGCAATCGCCCCGCGCAGTTCCCCCCAGCCTTCAAGCAGGGCAATTTGCGGTTTTGCTGCATGACGGGCATGGCGATGCTGAACCCAGATCAGGCTAAAACCGTCCGGGATCTGCACGCACCCGTTGCGCACCTGCACATCTGTTTCACCCCAGCGGGTAAAGCGCGCGCCGCAGATGTGGCGCAAGCGAGCCACGCCATGGTTCGCGTTGCCAATGCGCATGCAAAAATCATCAGCGGTCAGGGCAGACAACCGTACGGTATCACGCGGCAACGTAAGAGGCGTATCAGCAACAGGTTCGAGCGTTGCCCCGTCCCGGGCAATCAGCTTTCCGGCGACGTAGACCTGGTGCGCCGTCAGTTTATCCAGCGAGTCAAACACCACCAGATCCGCGCGACGCCCGGCGGCAATCAGCCCCAGGTCGTTACGCTGCAGGCGAATGGCTGCATTGAGCGTTGCAAAACGCAGTGCGTCGGTGGCCGCTAATCCATTTTCAATCAGCAGGTTCAGCAGCGCGATGATCCCGCCTTTTTCCATGAGGATGTCTGGCGGAACATCATCGGTACAAACCGTGATGTGAGACGAAAGATGGGGGAGCGTTTTCAGGGCGCTGACAATATCGGGCAGCAGATAAGGGTGCGAACCGCGGATCTCCAGCGTCAGCCCGGCACGCAGCTTTTCCAGCGCATCGTCAGCCGACGTTAACTCATGGTCAGAAGTCACGCCTGCTGCCAGATAAGCCTGTAAATCCGCACCGCTGAGACCGCGGGCATGGCCTTCAATCAGCTTTCCGCTGTCGAGCCCGGCCTGCATAATTTCAAGCATACGCTGGCTGCCATTGAGCACCCCATGCATGTCCATCACTTCAGCCACACCGCGCACTTCCGGCCAGCCAAGCAGGGTGTTCATCTCGTCTCCGGCAAAATCCGCCCCGGACATTTCCAGGCCGGGCGTTGAGGGCACGCTTGAAGGCGCGGCGACCATCACCTGCAGCGGCAGATTGCGGCTGGCCTCAATGGCAAAACGGACGCCGTCAATGCCCAGCACGTTGGCCAGTTCATGCGGATCCCAGAAGACCGCCGTGGTGCCCTGTGCAAGCACAATCTCCGCGTAGCGGGCGGGCATAAGATGAGAGCTTTCAAGGTGGACGTGGGTATCCATCAGCCCTGGCGACAGAAACTGGTTGTTCAGCGCGTGGGTCTCATGTGCGTCGTTGCGGCTGCCGCGCGGATGGACGCTGGCAATCAGTGATCCCACGATACCAACATCCGCTTCGCGGATCTCACCGGTGACCATATCCACAATACGGGTATCGGTGAGCAGCAGGTCAAAGGGCATTTCGCCTCGTGCAGCCTGAACGGCGCGGCGTCGGGTTTCAGCAGTCATGCAATTAACAGTTCCAGCATCAAAATAATGACGCTACTCTATGCACACGGCAAACGTTTGCCCAGCTGATAAAATTTATCGCCCGATAACCCCGGGTTATTCTGTGACGTGTGTAATGGATAATCATGACGGAACCCTGGCAGCGCTTGCCCGCGCTCTCTCTTCGACAGCTACAGTATTTTGTCACTCTGGCGCAGCTGCGTCATTTTACTGATACCGCCAGCAAACTGGCTATCAGCCAGCCGGCGCTCAGCAGTGCGTTGCGGCAAATCGAGACGGTGCTTGGGGGCAAACTGGTTAACCGGACCGCCTCGGCCGTGACGTTGACGGAGCTTGGCAATGCCATCCTGCCGCACGCGCAGCGGGTGCTCAGCGTGGCGCAGCTTGCGTTTGACGACATGCAGCACATTGTTCAGGCGGGCGGAGAAGGTACGGTGCGTATCGGGCTGATCCCTTCCGTGAGTTCGCTGCTGTTCCCCTTGTTGCCCCGGACGCTCGCGCAGGCTTTTCCCCGCCTCAGGGTGGAATTTCACGATCAAACCAACGATGCGCTGGTGGCCCAGCTGCTGAAAGGGCAGATTGATTTCGGCATTGGTGCGCTCGATAACTCTGTTCCCGACCAGCTGAACGTGTTTCCCTTACAGGACGACCCGTTTGTCGCAGTCATTCACAGCGACGATCCGCTGGCCGCGTCGGCGCACCTGCCCTGGAAGCAACTGGCAGGGCGGGATATCGCCGTGTTCTCAAAAGGTAATATTCAGCGTCTGGTTGCGGCGCTCGCGGAAAGCCACCGTTTGTCGTTGCCGACACGCTATCAGGTGGACTACATCGAAACTTTGTATGGTCTGGTGCGCTCGAAACTCGCCGTGGCGATTTTACCGCAGCTCTATACCACGCACCTCCAGGACCCGCAGCTCAGGGTGGTACATCTTCAACAACCGGCCCTGGCCCGCACGGTGGCGTTAATGCGCGCCCCGCAGCCGCTTCCTCCGCTTATCGAATCCTGCTTTACGCTGATGGCCGACACGTTGCGAACGAAATGACCCGACACTTCTTTACAGCGTGAGGGCGCATTGCTCGCTAAGATGACCGTCGATTCATCAAGAGGTCACAATGGAAAACCGCAAATTCAGTCGACTGCGCCGCTGGGCGCGGGAAGGGATCATCTTCTTTCTGCTCGCGCTGGCCGTAATGTGGGGCGTGGATCAATACCGCAAGCCCACACTCCCCGCCAGCTTTAGCGCTGCACCGATGCACAGCATCGACGGAAAGATCCACGATATAACGGTACTCAGCCAGGAACGCCCGCTGCTGATATACGTATGGGCAACCTGGTGCAGCATCTGCCGGTTTACGACGCCCTCGGTCAATACGCTGGCAGAACAGGGTGGCAACGTCGTAAGTATCGCCATGCGTTCCGGCGACGATGCAAAGCTGGCGCGCTGGGTCGACAAGAAACAGCTGGTCATGCCGGTGGTCAACGATGCCAACGGTGCGCTGTCGCAGGCGTGGCAGGTGAGCGTAACACCGACGCTGGTGATCGTGTCGAAGGGGAAAGTGGTCAGTACTACTACGGGGTGGACAAGTTACTGGGGAATGAAGCTCAGACTGTGGTGGGCAGGGCTGTAAAGAGAGCCCCTCTTCCGGCGGAAGAGGGGCTGGATATTACTTCGCCAGAACTTCCTGTGCGGTACGCTCAACCAGCGACAGCAGGACTTTAATGTCCTCCAGGGTCACGGTTGGGTTCAGCAGAGTCAGCTTCAGGCAGGTGACGCCGTTATGCTCGGTCACGCCGACGTTAGCACGGCCGGATTCCAGCAGCGCATCACCAATTTTCTGGTTCAGCAGGGCGATACCCGCGTCGTCCATCTGTACCTGTCCACGGAAGCGGAACAATACGCTTGCCAGCTGCGGCTGCATAACCAGTTCCAGAGCAGGCTGCTCTTTCACGTAAGCCGCAACCTGCTGTGCCAGCGTAACACCGTGATCGATGATCGCCGCGTATTGTTCCTGACCCAGCGCTTCCAGGCTCATCCACAGCTTCAGCGCGTCGAAACGACGGGTCGTCTGCAGAGATTTCGACACCAGGTTAGGCACGCCAGCTTCTTCATCGAACTCAGAGTTCAGATAGGCCGCCTGATAGCGCATCAGCTCATAGTGGCGCGCTTCTTTGAGCAGGAACGCACCGCAGCTGATGGTCTGGAAGAACTGCTTGTGGAAGTCCAGAGTAACGGAATCCACCAGCTCGATACCGTCCAGGTAGTGACGATACTGCTCAGACATCAGCAGCGCGCCGCCCCAGGCCGCATCAACGTGTACCCAGATATTCTGTTTCGCCGCCAGTTCAGCAATGGCACGCAGCGGATCGATTGCACCTGCATCGGTAGTACCGGCAGTGGCAACAATCGCCAGGATCTGCTCGCCGTTAGCATTGCACTGCTCAATTTTCGCTGCCAGATCGCTGAGATCCATGCGCGAAAATTCATCCGTTTTCACCTGCACGACGGACTGGTAGCCCAGACCCATCAGCGCCATGTTCTTCTGCACGGAGAAGTGTGCGTTTTCAGAGCACAGCACGCGGATTTTACGCAGATCGCCAACCAGACCGTCCTGCTGAACGGAGTGACCCTGACGCGCGAAGAACGCATCACGGGCCAGCATCAGACCCATCAGGTTGCTCTGCGTGCCGCCGCTGGTGAACACACCAGCGTCGCCAGCCTGATAACCCACGCGGGTACGCAGCCATTCGATCAGCTTGATCTCAATGATGGTTGCGGACGGGCTTTGATCCCAGGAGTCCATGCTCTGGTTAGTGGCGTTAATCAGTACTTCCGCCGCCTGGCTAACCACCAGGCTTGGGCAGTGCAGGTGCGCCACACACTGCGGGTGATGAACGGACAGGCTGTCTTTCAGGAAGAACTCCACGGCGCGTTCAATCGCCGCTTCGTTGCCCAGCCCTTTCGGGTTGAAATCCAGCTTAATACGGTCGCGCAGTTCCGCGACCGTTTTGCCCTGATACATCTCAGGCTGTTTCAGCCACTGCATCACAGCCTGAGTGCTTTGTTCAATCGCCTGCTGGTAAGCTTCAATGCTCTGTGCAGAGGAGAACAAAATTGGGTTTGAATCTGACATCGTGTTCAACAACTCCGGTTACGCCGGGCGAACGCCCGCAGCAAGCAGTGCCTGCTCGAATTTATCCAGGAAGACTTTCAGCTCATCATCGCTGATCAGCAGGGAAGGCAGCAGACGCAGAACAATACCGTTGCGACCACCGCGCTCCAGAATCAGGCCGGCTTCGAAGCACTTCTTCTGAATCAGTGCAGACAGCTCGCCATCACCCGGGTAGCAACCCATGTGGTCTGCCGCTTCGTGTGGCTTAACGATCTCAATCCCGATCATCATGCCCAGGCCGCGAACGTGACCGATAACCGGATAGCGTTTCGCCATCTCGTTCAGCTGGCCTTTCAGCCATTCGCCCTGTGCGGCCACTTTGCCCGCGATGTTCTGGTCTTTCAGGATTTTCAGCGTTGTCAGACCGGTTGCCATTGCCAGCTGGTTGCCGCGGAAGGTACCGGTGTGGTGGCCTGGTGCCCACGCATCGAACTGTTTTTTGATGCCGAGTACCGCCAGTGGCAGACCGCCGCCAACCGCTTTAGACATCACGATGATGTCTGGCTCAATGCCCGCGTGTTCGAAGGCGAAGAATTTACCGGTACGGGCAAAGCCAGCCTGAACTTCGTCGAGGATCAGCAGAATGCCGTGTTCCTGAGTCACTTTACGGATGCGCTGCAGCCATTCAACCGGAGCCGGGTTCACGCCGCCTTCACCCTGAACGGCTTCAAGGATCACTGCCGCAGGTTTACGCACACCGCTTTCAACGTCGTTGATCAGGTTTTCGAAATAGTAGGTCAGCGCTTTCACACCCGCCTCACCGCCGATACCCAGTGGGCAACGGTACTGGTGTGGGTAAGGCATGAACTGCACTTCTGGCATCATTCCGTTAACCGCTTCTTTCGGAGACAGGTTGCCGGTAACGGCCAGTGCGCCGTGAGTCATACCGTGGTAACCACCAGAGAAGCTGATGATACCGCTACGACCGGTCACTTTTTTCGCCAGTTTCAGCGCCGCTTCAACGGCGTCAGCACCGGATGGACCGGTGAACTGCAGGCAGTACTCTTTGCCCTGACCAGGCAGCAGAGAGAGCAGATATTCTGAGAACGCGTCTTTCAGAGGCGTAGTCAGATCCAGAGTATGTAACGGCAAGCCGCTGGTAATGACATTTTGGATGCTTTTCAGCACATCAGGATGGTTATGTCCAAGCGCAAGGGTGCCTGCGCCTGCTAAACAGTCAAGGTATTCTTTATTGTCTGCATCGGTGATCCACACGCCTTCTGCTTTAGTGATTGCTAAAGGCAGTTTGCGCGGATAACTCCTGACGTTAGATTCAAACTCGGCCTGACGGGCCAGATAGGTTTCGTTGCTTTTGTGGGCATCTACGGTGTCAATACGGACTTTATCCGTCATCATATCACTCCTACAACCGCCGCTTCGTTATGAGCAACGATTGAATAAAAAGTTAAAAAACAGATGGGGGCCTGAAAAAAACGCCGCCAATATAGAGCCTTTTGTCACGAGGCTCAATGGTTAATTTGTTTACTGTTTTATGACATGCGGTACGGGGGAGGGAATATCCTCATTTTAAGAATAAAAATTGCGCTTTATGCCAAACAAAAACAGCCGGTTACGCGTATTTTGTCAGGACTGTAAAAAGAGAGAAAAGTGTGTGACAAATCGTGCCATTGAGGGACGTTAAGGGGGGCAGATAGCCCCTTTAAGCGCATTATCTCGACATTACCTGCAAAATACCGGGGTCACGACAGGTTGTTTTTATTCCCGGACATAGCGGTTACAGGCTTCTCATTACATCTGATTGGTATAACAAAATCATGAAAGCGAGAAATCAACAGGTCTTGCATCACTGGTACTCTTCCCCTAATCTGCCAAATGTAAGTGAATTCTTACCAATGACTCGGGGTGCCCTTCTTAAATGAAGGCTGAGAAATACCCGTATTACCTGATCTGGATAATGCCAGCGTAGGGAAGTCAGATGCCTTCCCGGTCATCGCTTCTTCACGCACGGCAGGAGCGATACCATGCAGCCTGACCTGCTCGATTTACACGTTTTACATCAGTTTCGAACCCGTTCCCCGCTTACCCACTGTATGACCAACGATGTGGTACAGACCTTTACGGCCAATGTGTTACTGGCGCTTGGCGCTTCTCCGGCTATGGTGATTGAAGCCGAAGAGGCCGAGCAGTTTGCCGCGCTCGCAGATGCCCTGCTGATTAACGTCGGGACGCTGACGGCGCCGCGCGCCCAGTCGATGCGCCGGGCGATTGAGAGTGCAGTGGCAGCAGGGAAACCCTGGACGCTTGACCCGGTTGCCGTAGGGGCGCTGACGTTCCGCACCCGTTTTTGCCACCAAATCCTCGCCCTGAAACCGGCGGCCATTCGCGGCAATGCCTCGGAAATTCTCGCCCTGGCCGGGATGAGTGCGGGCGGGCGCGGCGTCGATACCACCGACACGGCGGCGGCTGCGCTGCCTGCCGCGCAGGCGCTGGCTCGCCAGACGAATGCCATTGTGGTGGTCACCGGTGAACGGGATTACGTCACCGACGGGCAGCGCACCCGCACGGTCGTGGGCGGTGGCCCGATAATGACCCGCGTGGTGGGAACGGGATGCGCGCTCTCGGCAGTCGTGGCGGCGAGCTGCTCGCTTCCCGGTGACCGGCTGGATAACATCGCCGCCGCTTGCGGATGGATGAAACGTGCCGGAACGGCGGCCGTCGCCCGGTCTGGTGGTCCCGGCAGTTTTGCCAGCGCGTTCCTCGACGCGCTCTACACTCTGGAGGAACGGGTATGAAACGGATTAACGCCCTTACCATTGCCGGTACCGACCCAAGCGGCGGCGCGGGCATTCAGGCTGATTTGAAAACTTTCTCCGCACTCGGCGCATACGGCTGCTCGGTGATTACCGCGCTGGTGGCGCAAAATACGCGTGGCGTGCAGTCGGTTTACCGCATTGAGCCGGACTTTGTCGCCGCACAGCTGGATTCGGTTTTCAGCGATGTGCGAATCGACACCACCAAGATTGGGATGCTGGCCGAGACCGACATTGTTGAAGCGGTGGCAGAACGGCTTAAACGTTACCAGGTGCAAAACGTGGTGCTGGATACCGTGATGCTGGCAAAAAGCGGTGACCCGCTGCTGTCCGCCTCCGCCGTCGAGACGCTGCGAAATAAGCTGCTGCCGCAGGTTGCGCTTATCACGCCTAATCTGCCTGAAGCCGCTGCGCTGCTGGATGCGCCGCACGCGCAGAATGAGCGCGAAATGAAAGAGCAGGGGAATGCGCTCCTGGCGATGGGCTGCGGCGCCGTGCTGATGAAAGGCGGTCATCTTGATGATGAAGAAAGCCCTGACTGGTTGTTTACCCACGACGGTGCGCTGCGTTTCACGGCCCCGCGGGTACAGACCAAAAACACCCACGGGACCGGCTGCACGCTCTCTGCCGCGCTGGCGGCTTTGCGCCCTCGTCGTGACAACTGGGGGGATACGGTCCGCGACGCTAAAATCTGGCTCTCCGAAGCGCTGGCAAAAGCCGATACTCTCGAGGTTGGTCACGGTATTGGTCCGGTACACCATTTTCATGCCTGGTGGTAAGCCGTATACTGGCAACACACACCAGGCCTGAGAAAAACAGAGATGGAACAAGCGCATACCCGGTTAATCGACCAACTGAATGAACGCATTGCCGCCCCGGACAACACGCCGCTGTATCTGAAATTTGCCGAAACGGTAAAAAACGCGGTACGCAACGGGGTGCTGGAGCATGGGAATATACTGCCCGGCGAGCGCGATCTCAGTCAGTTAACCGGCGTGTCGCGCATTACCGTGCGCAAAGCGATGCAGGCTCTGGAAGCCGAGGGCGTAGTGACGCGCGCCCGGGGCTATGGGACGCAAATCAATAACATCTTTGAATACTCGCTCAAGGAAGCGCGCGGTTTTTCTCAGCAGGTGGTGCTGCGCGGCAAAAAGCCCAACACGCTGTGGGTGAATAAACGGGTGGTGAAATGCCCGGAAGAGGTGGCCAGCCAGCTGTCAGTGCCGCCGGAGAGCGAGGTCTTTTTGCTTAAGCGCATCCGCTATGTGGATGATGACGCCGTATCGATTGAGGAGTCCTGGGTGCCGGTAGGGTTGATTCACGATCCGGATGCAATTGGGATTTCCCTGTATGACTACTTCCGTAGCCAGAATATCTTCCCGCAACGCACCCGCTCACGCGTCAGTGCCCGCATGCCGGACAGCGAGTTTCAGACGCATATCCGCATGGATGACAAAATCCCGGTGCTGGTGATCAAGCAGGTTGCACTTGATCAGCAGAACCGGCCCATTGAGTTCAGCATCAGCTACTGCCGTAGCGATTTATACGTCTTTGTGTGCGAGGAGTAACGCCTCGCGCCCTGGCGCGCAGTCGCCGCCGCGGTGGCTAACGACCCAGGCTGCCACTGCATTGCCAAGCGTAACGGCATCAGCCAGCGACCATCCTGCCGCCAGCCCGGCAAGCGTGCCACCGGCGTGGCTGTCGCCCGCACCGATCGTGTCGACGACGGTTGCGGGAAACGCCGGAACGTAGCCCGATTTATCACCCTCATACCAGGCGGCACCGTCTTTATCGTGGCGAATAATCAGCGCAGAACCAAAACGCTGTAGCCACTGCGGGCCGAGTGTTTCAGCTTCCATGCCAAATCGTCCCGCTGCCATCTCGGCTTCCTGGCGATTAAGCGATACCATCGGCTTACAGGCCATGATCCGCGCCATCAGCGCATCAGGAATATCGGCAATGCGCGGCCCAAAGTCGATAAACGCGGTAACGTTTTCCAGGCCTTCCAGCCAGTCCGTCAGGAGCTCTCCGCACGGTGACGCCAGCTGATAGCCTGAGAGGTAGACCAGGCTTTCAGGCGGCACGTGCAGCGCATCCAGCCAGCGCTGTTGCCACTGGTTCTCCACGCCGCTAAACGACATAAAGGTCCGCTCACCATCCGGTTCGACCAGCGCCAGACACCAGCCGTTGTCGCCCGTTTCTACTTCAACGACGCTGTGCAGATCCTGTTTTGCCATGGCGTTACGGATGATGTCTGCCCACACCCCGTGACCGACGGGGAGCGCGTTTTGCGCGGCGATCCCGAGCCGTTTCAGCGCAATAGCAATATTCAGCGCACAGCCGCCGATATTGACACCCTGTTGTTTGAGTTCGATATCACACCCGCGCCAGGGCAGGGCATAGGCGTCGGCGATCACGTCGATGACCGCAGCACCCAACACCGTGACCGGGCGAGTGGCGTGCAGTGTTTCAAGGCGTGCAGCAAAAGCACTCATACGCCCTCCCTTTGCTCCCGGAAGTGCAGCAGTTTTTCACAATAGTGATTAAAGTCGAGGCGGTTTACGGCGTCGAGTTCCTCCCTGTACGCCGGGTCAATCGCCTGTACGCCGTGAAGCGCACCGCAGATTGCCGTCGCCATCGCGCCGATGGTGTCCGTATCACCGCCGAGGTTGGCGCACAAAATGGCGCAGCGGTTCGGGTCGGTGCCTGCCAGTTCGACCATCGCAATCGCCGCTGGAACCGACTCAAGCGTGCTGGTGCCCGCGCCAATAAGCTGGTAAACCTGCTCGCTGGCGGAATCGATGCCGTTGGCTTCACGCACGGTCTTAAGGGCGAGCTCAATCCGTGCCGCCAGCGATGCGCTGAAGGTGGTTGTTTTCGCTTCCTGTGCGTAGCGGGCAATACCTGGCAGGGCATCGACGATGTTCTGCCAGCGTTCACCGTCAATGGCACGCGACACTGCCCAGGCTATCACCACCGCGCCGGCAATCGCGAGGTCGGATTTATGGGTCGGGCTGGAGGCCAGCGCCACCTCTGCGACAAAGTGCTCCAGACGCGTGGCCGGCAGCAGGCAGCCCAGCGGAGAGGCGCGCATCGCCGCACCGTTGGTGACGCCGTTGTTTTCCAGTTCACTGACCGGCTTGCCGTCACGAATGGCGTTAAGCGCAATCTTCGATGTCGGACCTAACACATTCTTGTTAAACGCATCGAACGACTCCGCCCAGTGCAGAATATGTTTGCCGATAACATCCGCGTTGATCTGCCCGTCGCATTCGATAATCGCATCCGCCAGGCATAACGCCATTGACGTATCGTCGGTGAATTCTGCCTGCTTAAAATAGCAGGCGGCGTTATTTTCAGCCGGTCCGGGTAAAAAACGGTCGATCCAGCCGAAGTGCGCTTTGACGCGCTTTCTCGGCCAAAGCTCCGACGGCATGCCCATCGCATCCCCTAACGCTTGCCCGTAAAGGGCACCGAGAACACGTTCTTGTTTCATTTAACTTCCCCTCGTGTCAGCGCGGTATCGCCTTCAACCACCTCAATTGCGGTGATCTCTTTGTCCGATTCGCGGAAAAACAGCATAAACAGCACGGCGATCACGGCAATCATGATCCCTCCGAATGCCCACATTCCGGCCCAGTTGAAGGTCAACCCATTCACCGGCTCTTTGTATGCGAACATTTTTTCCATCATCACGCCGCCCAGGCGGTAACCTAACAGGCTACCAAACCCCTGACAGCACAGCGTAATCAGGCCTTGTGCGGCGGTGCGCATATGCACCGGCGCTTTTTTATCCACGTAGATATACGCGGTCACATAGTAGAAGTCGTAGCTCACGCCATGCAGCAGAATGCCGAGGAACAGCAGGGCATAGGTGAAGTACTGGTCGGCACCACCGTAAACAAAGAAGCCATAGCGGATGGCGGCGGTGAGCAGGCCCAGCAGCAAGACCTTCTTAATACCAAAGCGTTTGGTGAAGAACGGCAGCGCCAGCATAAAGAAGATTTCGGAGAACTGGCCGAGCGTCATCCAGCCGGTGGCGTTTTTCATCCCCACTTCGGTGAGATAGCCGTTGGCAAAGATGTAATAGAAGGCCAGCGGCATTGCGAACAGAAATGAGCAGAAGAAGAACACCAGGAAGTTTTTATCGCGCAGCAGGATCAGCGCATCCAGCCCCAGCATGACTTTGAAATCCATCTTGCCGGTACTCTTCGGCGGGGTGTTCGGCAGGAACAGCGCAAAGACACCGAGCAGCGCGGAGCTGCCCGCCGTCATCAGCAGCGGAATATTGGTATCGGAAATGTCGTTATAGCCCATCATCTGCGGCAGAAAACCGCACACCAGTCCCGAGGCGATCCAGCCAAGGGTGCCCATCACGCGGATACGCGGGAAATCGGCCTCCACATCATCCACATTGGCGAAGGCAATACTGTTGGTCAGCGCAATGGTCGGCATATAGGTCAGGGAGTAAATCAGCAGCAGCGGGAAAAAGGTACTGAACTGGGTTTGCTGTGCGGCGAAGTACATCACGATGGCACCGGCGAACATCAGTACGGCCAGTACTTTCTGCGCAGCGAAAAAGCGGTCGGTCAGTGAACCCACCAGAATGGGGGAGAGGATCGCGGCAATCGCGGTACAGGCATAAGACCAGCCAATTTCCCCGGCGGTAAAACCGCTTTTGCTCAGCCACAACCACAGCGGTACAAACCACGCGCCCCAGATAAACCATTCAACAAACATCATGAATGACAGTTGGACTTTCGTTTTCATTGTTTAATCCTGCATGTCAGAGAGGGTACGCCTTTAACATACCACTTAATAATACCTTTTAAATACCTTTGCGGTGATTGTTTGATCAATGTAACAGTTTTGTTGTACACGAATCGAGCCAGCAGATTGTGCTGAAAAAAAATGCAAATGGTGGAAAATCTGTTAAGTCGGTACCAGGCTTAGTCTGCCCATAACGCTATGGGTCTGGATAAACACTCACCGACATCACGTCGGGCTTACGGGAGCATCACATGACTGATATTGCGCAGTTGCTTGGCAAAGACGCCGACAGCCTTTTACAGCATCGTTGTATGACCATTCCAGCCGACCAGCTTTATCTGCCTGGCCACGATTACGTCGACCGCGTGATGGTTGATAACAACCGTCCGCCTGCGGTACTGCGAAATATGCAGACTCTCTATAATACCGGCCGACTGGGGGGAACCGGGTATCTTTCTATTCTGCCGGTTGACCAGGGCGTTGAGCACTCCGCGGGCGCCTCCTTTGCGGCGAACCCGCTGTATTTCGATCCGAAGAACATCGTCGAACTGGCGATAGAAGCGGGCTGTAACTGCGTGGCGTCCACCTATGGCGTACTGGCCTCCGTATCGCGTCGCTATGCCCACCGCATTCCATTCCTCGTCAAACTGAATCACAACGAAACCCTGAGCTACCCGACCGAATACGATCAGACGCTTTACGCCAGCGTAGAGCAGGCGTTCAATATGGGCGCGGTCGCGGTCGGAGCGACGATCTACTTTGGTTCTGAGCAGTCACGTCGCCAGATTGAAGAAATTTCTGCTGCCTTCGAACGCGCGCATGAGCTGGGTATGGTCACCGTTCTGTGGGCGTATCTGCGTAACTCCGCATTTAAGAAAGACGGAGTGGACTACCACGTTTCTGCCGACCTGACCGGCCAGGCGAACCATCTGGCGGCAACCATTGGCGCGGATATTGTGAAGCAGAAGATGGCGGAAAATAACGGCGGTTATAAAGCGGTAAACTTCGGTTACACCGATGACCGGGTCTACAGCAAACTGACCAGTGAAAACCCTATCGACCTGGTGCGTTATCAGCTGGCGAACTGCTATATGGGACGTGCCGGGTTAATTAACTCCGGTGGTGCGGCGGGTGGCGACACCGATCTCTCCGACGCGGTGCGCACGGCGGTTATCAATAAGCGCGCGGGCGGTATGGGGCTGATCCTGGGCCGTAAGGCGTTTAAAAAATCGATGGCGGACGGCGTGAAGCTGATCAATGCCGTGCAGGATGTGTACCTGGACAGCAAAGTGACTATCGCTTAAGACTTTTTGTAAAACGCTGGCCGGGTCAGGCGTTACCGCCGCCCGGCCACACTGTCAACGCAGAAGCTGGCAGTCCGGTGGCAGCCGGCACTGTAGCGCGCCCGGTAACACCTCAATGCGGAACTGCTTCCCGCTCAGCGGCTCTCCGTCAAGATTAAACGTCATGCCGTGTGGGGCATTCACTTCAAACCACGCGGATTTACCGGCAATAATATTCGGACTCTCTTCTGGCTGGGTCAGGGTGGTAAACAGCGCAGGCAGCAGGCCATCACCCGTGAAAATACGCAGCTGTAACTGACCATCATTGATCAGCGCCTCCGGGCATAACTGCTGTCCGCCACCGGCCTGACGGCCATTGCCGATACCAATCACCAGCGCATCACCCTGCCACTGAAAGTTCTCGCCGTGAATCTCACAGCGGTCCGGCTTCAGGGTATCCATACGCATCAGGCCATGGATCAGATACGAGACGCCGCCCAGCGCTGCCTTCAGCTTTTCTGGGGTTTCGCTGGTAATGCGCGTCCCGAATCCACCGGTCGCCATATTAATAAAACAGGTTTTTTCATTCACCTGAGCAATATCCACGGCGGTGGCTTTGCCGAGGATAGCCAGCTGCAAGGCTTTTCCCAGTTCTTCGGGAATTCCGGCGCTGGTGGCGAAATCGTTGGCCGTACCGAGCGGCAAAATGCCCATCACCGGGCGGTCGGTTGCGGGAAGATCTATCAGAGCGCCAGCAATTTCATTAATGGTGCCATCGCCCCCGCCAGAAATAATGGTTTCGACCCCGAGCTTCAGGCCTTCGTCGATATAGCGTGCCGCATCACCTTTTTCCCACGTCACTCGCACGTGTATACGCGCACCGTCTTCACGCAAATCCGTCACTGCCTGGCGCAACAAATCGTTGCCCGCACTTTTGCCATTGAGAATCAATAAACTGTCTGGATAGATTGCCATCCGCGCTGCTCCCTTTTTTAGCGTTAGTAAGAGTGTATAGCAGGGAGGAAAAAAGCGGGTAAGAACAGGATGAAAGGGAAAAAATAAGCCTGTGTAAAGGAGATTTTTCCCCCGTATAACGTAATCTGTGCCCGGTGTCGTTTACACTTTTTACGTCTGTCAATCACTGGGCTATTGCACTCAACGTTTGAGTCGCGACATTTGCCTTGTCTCTATTTTCAGCTGTTTACGCCAAATCCGATTATGTAGCGTTAGGGCGATTGAACGGTAAAAGAGTGATGTATTCATCCACACGACATTCATGCAGAAAAATCCCAACCCTAAAAAAGAGGTTATTTGCGGGGTGTAATTCTCAACAGAGCCGAATAAAAGTGAACTCCACGTCCAGATAAAATAAACGATGCTCATCAGTCCAGTCAGCGTGATAACGGAAATATGCGCTTTAAATCCAGCCAAGGACCCCCGAGCAGTCAGAAACATAGTACTCATCGCAATCATGCAATACGCCACTGCTGCAAGAAATACACCCATCATGACTTTAAATTCGGGTAAGCCGAGCAGGCGAAATAGTAATATCCAGACAGAAACTTGTAGCATAGCGTAGCAAAAAATGGCGAGTAACATACTGATAGACAAGGGAATTCCTGTCATATGTACACCTACAGGAACGCCAAACTGATCTTTTAAGCCATCTTTTAAAGACTCAAGCCGTTGGAGATCGTCAGTCGCCATTTGATTTGTGATCACAGTACTTAATGCCAGGCTCTTCTTGATGTATTTTATCATGCTCAGGTCAATAACTTCCTGTAAATGAAAAAGACTGGATCAAACCAAAAACGTATTTTCCAGATTGTGTAATATTCTGAGGATTCCTGATTGTACCCGAGACCGCACTTCCAACAAAAGCTGAGGAGTTGGAAATGGCATTCAACAGCTCACGCTGTAAGAGCAACTGCAGCGCTTCCGATGGGTAACGTTTAGGGTAAACCCCAGCTTTCATCGCTGCTTTAACACCTGAATTCGAGATGCCGGGATTTCGGATGCGAATAATTTCCTCCGTTAACCTCGTGCGGTCCGATCGGCTCATTTTTTGTAATAAAGAGAGTAAACTTTCAGACGTCGAGCGATTAAGAAGGCGGTAGGTCAATACCGCGCTTTTTAGACCCGCAGCGGCCCCAGCAAGTGAAATCGCATCCAGAGCGGTATTGGTTGCAGTATACCATTCCTGGGAATCCATCCACGCTACATAGTCATTATGATTCATGGCAATAAGTGACAAGCGGCCAAGCCCGTTCGCACACTGAATTCCTTTTGCCACACCACCGGCGACAATCACGGCAGCAACAGCACCTGAAGAGCCTGCGGTGAGAGGAATGGCCATACCTGCGCCAGCAGCAAGTACGACAGTGAGAATGGCGGCTCCGCAAGAAATTGCCGTAGAACCGATTTCAGTCGCCAATGAAGGTGACTGAATCGTAGTCGTTGCCTGAATGGCACTACTTGAGGAAGCATTTACTTTGGTGATGACTACATGGCTTACCGAGCTTTCGTTTGGTGTCGCAATCCGCCTTGAGGGCTTTACTAATTACTGACGCGCACCGTCTGAGTAGAGGATCCCAACCTGGCTAAAGTTTCGGCTACAGTCCAGGTGACTGGCAAAATCGTTGAAATTAATATCGCCGCCGGAGGCAAGGCCCAGACTGCGTGCGAGTTCGTAATCCGGAATGTCCTTTGAAAACTGACCGGGGAATGTCATGTCGTCTCTCCGTCCATGTGAAAACGTATTGTGCTAAGAAATCAAGAGTAAAGGGCATGCTATGGTCGGGAATTAGGAATGCTCTGAATAACACTCCCGCCTACCAGATCCAATAATAGTTGTGATGAATATCATAGGTCCGTCCGATTTTCATGAACGGTATTCCGGCATACGTTATCGCGAATACACACCCTTCATATGGTGGGTCTATGCAATTGCATTCTTATGCATTCTTAATAAGTGGACTGAATTGTACAAAAAAATAAGCCCGCGTAAGGGAGATTACGCAGGCTAAGGAGGTGGTTCCTGGTACAGCTAGCATTTATGGGTTATGTTTTTCAGCGGGGGGATAATACCCGTATTGAACGAAGCGGTATGTGATCCGATTCTAAGAATTATCCCAGCGCGAAAAAATTTCCCTGCTTGACTATTTACTGTGCGGGTTACGGGTACTTTCGCCGTTGAAATTACGCATCAGCAGCGCAAACTCCAGCTCCACTTCTTCGGGTACCGGCAGCCAGACTGTATGGCCGTTGCCTGGCGCCACGTCAATTGCTTCGCCTTTACCGTTTTCCAGATGTTCCAGGGTGAAGTTCATGTTGCCCTGCGGGGTCATCAACTCCAGGCTGTCGCCTTTGGTGAATTTGTTCTTCACCGCCACGGCGGCCAGCGCACCTTTGCGCTCACCGGTAAAATCACCGACAAACTGCTGGCGCTCGGAAACGGAATAGCCGTGTTCGTAGTTCTGGTAATCGTCATGGGTGTGACGACGCAGGAAGCCTTCGGTATAACCGCGATGCGCCAGGCCTTCCAGGGTTTCCAGCAGGCTGGTATCGAACGGTTTACCGGCAGCGGCATCGTCGATGGCTTTACGGTACACCTGAGCAGTACGCGCGCAGTAGTAGTAGGACTTGGTACGGCCTTCAATTTTCAGGGAATGCACGCCCATCTGCGTCAGACGCT
The DNA here is from genome assembly GCF_051130085.1 of Enterobacter sp. PTB. NCBI lineage: Bacteria > Pseudomonadati > Pseudomonadota > Gammaproteobacteria > Enterobacterales > Enterobacteriaceae > Enterobacter > Enterobacter sp. PTB. The sequence continues at coordinate 4,479 of NZ_JBDKEE010000017.1, read as the reverse complement.
CAACGTGCGCAATCGCACGCAGGTCTTTGGAGTTCATGATATAAGTGCCATGCTCGTCTTCAAAGGCGGTCATGTACTCACCCGGACGTTTGGCCTCTTCAATCATGAACACGCTGTCAGTTGGCGCGCCGATGCCTAAGGTTGGCTCCACGTTGGTCACCGGGATCGGCTCATGTTTGTGGACGATATTGCCGATGTCGTCTTCTTTGCCTTCCTGAACGTTATATTCCCAGCGGCAGGCGTTGGTGCAGGTACCCTGGTTCGGGTCACGCTTGTTGATGTATCCCGAGAGCAGGCAGCGACCGGAGTAGGCCATGCACAGCGCGCCGTGAACGAAGATTTCGATTTCCATATCCGGCACCTGCGTGCGGATCTCTTCAATCTCTTCCAGCGAAAGTTCACGAGACAGAATGACGCGGGTCAGTCCCATCTGTTTCCAGAATTTCACCGTTGCCCAGTTAACGGCGTTGGCCTGAACGGAGAGGTGAATATCCATCTCCGGGAAGTTCTCCCGAACCAGCATGATTAAACCCGGGTCCGACATGATCAGCGCGTCCGGTCCCATATCAACCACCGGCTTCAGATCGCGGATGAACGTTTTCAGCTTGGCGTTATGCGGCGCAATGTTGACCACCACGTAGAATTTTTTGCCCAGGGCATGTGCTTCGTTAATGCCGAGCTGCAGGTTCTCGTGGTTGAATTCATTGTTACGCACGCGCAGCGAGTAGCGCGGCTGGCCAGCATAGACGGCGTCAGCGCCATAGGCGAAAGCGTAACGCATATTTTGCAGCGTTCCCGCCGGGGAAAGGAGTTCCGGTTTAAACATGTTTGTTCTCGTTCTGATGACAGGTCAGATCCGCATGCACCAGGTGCAGCGGTAAGGGGAGATCCCCCACTTTAAGGGCGGGCATTGTAGCGCTGAGGGACAGGGAGGTAAAGCGCCGGGTCGTACCATCGCTAACCCGGCCGGATGCGTGTCGTCAGGTATTGTCTTTTACCGTCTGGCTTGAACCGTTAGTTTTGACCGACGCGATGCCTTTATCTCGCGACTGTTCCGAGGCATACTGTAGCGCGGCGATAAATTCTGCACTGATTTACGATATTTTCCGCACCAGTCAACCCACACAAAAACAGTGATTTCGCACTGTGCAGAATAAATCATAAATAAGAACAGATGGCAGATTAATGCCGGGCTTATGACCCTGCCCGGCAAGGGTTTTTAATGATAAAATTTCAATGCCTCGTTTCTTCGCGGGAGCAGGGGCATAAAATTCATCACTAAAGGAGATGCTATGCACAACGATGAGCAGAATGAGTCCCCACATAAGATCGCTGTACTAATACCTGATTTCGAAGGTGCGACGCCGTGCCATGCACTGCATAAACCCGCACCTCCCGATGACAGAGATTCTGACGAACAGGAGTAGTTTTAGATGAACAAACAACCAACTGAATATGACTATCATTTCCGTATCTGGTATTGCTACTGGCTGGAAACGATGACAGAAACACTTAACCGCCGCATCGAAACCATCATGAACGCCATTATGCTTTTTCTCGGTGCTCTGGTTTCTGGCACCCATCATTTTAGTTGGTTGTTTGGCATCATCATCGCCATTCTTAGTGCATGCCGTGTAGCCTGGCAATTTGGAAAAAAGGCTGAGGCCGCGAGACAGCAGGCGAAACGTTATGGCGTTCTGGCTCATGAAATGGATGAGCTTGACCTCTCCGAGGTTAAAGCAAGACTGAGCATGATCGAAGAGTTCGACAGCGTGACGCTCAATTCTCTGTTTAACCCGGCCAGAAATCGTGCATGCATCTCGCTCAATAATAACCATCGTGAAAGCCTTACTGTGATGGAAAAGTTCACCAGCCTGTTAGGCGGCGGTGTGCCACATTAAATTTGCTACTGTCTTTGAATGCCGGTCAGCGTGGGCCGGTGTCAAAGTTACAGATAAGTAATTCTGCCGCCCTGTGGCTATTATTACCGCCGACAGAGTAAGTGGTACTGGTGATGCGTATATCCAGCCCGTCAAACACCGCCCGCATGTCCGGGTGGTCATTCACTGAAATAATCGCTTTCCCCTTAATACCCCGCACCGCATCCGCCATGAACTGGTACTGCTCTATGCCGAACGGCACGCCATAACCCTGGGTTTTCCAGTACGGCGGATCAAGGTAAAAGAGTGTGCCGGGGCGATCATAGCGCCGGATGCACTCCTGCCAGTCCAGATGCTCAATCGTCACGCGCTGCAGGCGCAGCCAGGCATCCGATATTGTCTCCTCCAGGCGTATCAGGTTGAAGCTGCCGGGGCTGGTAGCACTGGTGCCGAACGAACGACTGTCTGACCTTGCGCCAAAAGAGAGTTTCTGCAGGTAATAAAAGCGGGCAGCACGCTGAATATCAGTCAGCGTTTCCGGTGGCGTATCTTTTGCCCAGGTGAATATTTCACGGCTGGTTAACGCCCATTTAAACTGCTTTATAAACTCTTCCAGATGGTTCTGCACGACGCGGTACAGGTTCACAATATCGCTGTTGATATCATTCAGCACCTCTACCTTCGATTGCTCTTTCATAAAGAACAACGCTGCGCCACCACAGAACGGCTCAACGTAGCATGTATGTTCAGGGAATAACGGGAGGATCTGACGAGCCAGCTTACGCTTGCCGCCAACCCATGGAAATATTATGCAAGACATAAAATCACCTCTGTTGACCTGAATTGTGGTAGCTAATAATGCTCACAGGGCAGAATGCCGTGTTATCTTTCATTTAGAGCAAGGAAACCGTCTATGAATCAAAGACTCCTGTCAGAGGAATTACAGTTAAACCTCCTGTCGACTCTGGCTAATATCTTCCCGTCAGCAATAAATAAAGCTGATTACGACGAGATGTTTGGCGACATCAGCAATGAGGTGATGCTGTTGAATATTGCGAAACTGATTGATGATGGCCTTATTATCGAACAGGCCGTTATTCCCCTGCTCAGAGGCCCGGAAATCAATCTGAGCCAACTGAAATTAACATTTGAGGGATATAAGGCTCTTTGCCCGGACAGTTAAACAGCCGCTAAAGAGATAGTGTCAGGTGACATCAATTCTGATGCTATCCCCCAGCTCATCCTGACCATTCAGCCCAAGGACAAACTCAATACTGAGTGTTGAAGGCCCACCGGCAGTCGTCGATACCGTTGCCGCAGTAGAGCCGTCAAGCAATACGCCATCTACCGCCACGCCAAGCCCAACGAAATGTCCATTATCGTAAACACGTGCAATCTGAAACTTTTTAAACTGCATAACACTCACCTTAAAAGTGTATTTACAGGAAGAATTGATCGTTGATGGCGATCAATTTCATGATTTCGATCGTTTTTAACAATTTGAAAGCAAAGAACAACAAACATACCGTAACGCAACAAAAGAGGAGCCATAAGCACATGAGCTATTTACTGGATTCTGTTACTGCGTTCGTTACAATCTGTCTTACCGGGTATTACTTTTGCCTGTGGTTTATTGATGATGAAGGTGATGCAGAGTAAAAGCCCGCTCACGGGCTTTTATCACGCATTAATATCAGGCGGCTCAGGCCATGTAATATCTGGCGCATATTCTGGATTAACCCGCCCAAGCAGTACGCGGTACTTTTTCCACGCAGTCAATTGTTCGCGTTCTTCATCGGTTTCAATCCCTAAATCAACAGCATCCTGAAGCGGTGCGATAATATCCTTTGCCTCAGCAATCAGGGATCTTTGCTCCCCGGTTGCTTGCTGCACGTAATCAATAGCAGGCTCTCTTAGTGACGGCTTGCCATTCTCGTCAGGCTGGAGGAGCATCCCGGACGAGGCCCCCTCAAGGAGGCTCTGGTGCTCAGCATCGCTGATTTCAAGGGCATCAGCGGGCCATGACCCGTTAGCCTCATAGTCCTCTTTGAGTTCATCCGGGTAAAATGAATTAGATGCAGCACTATAAAAAATAGCCATTTTAATATCCTATTGCGAACCAGTATGACCCCATGGTGTCACCGGTTACGCTCGCTGTAGTTGTGTTAAAACTCGTAACAAATCCCCACGGCTTGGTCCCGGGTTCACCTGAGTTCCTTATCCATGTATTCTGGACACTGACGCAGGCACCGGGGAATGCGATTGGAAAAGTTACAGTTGTGTTACCCACGGCTGTTGACGCGTTTTTTCCCCACTGGAAGATGATCCCCGTCGATGCGCATTTCCACCAACCGTTTGCCGCCTTTGAGGCGCTATTTGGTGCGGCTTTCGCGTTAACTTTTGAATCGACTTCTGCCTTGGTGTATGCACCGACGTTGCCGGCAGGGATAGAAATTGCATCAGAACCATCAAAATTTACCCCAGCGATGGCGCGGGCAGTGGCCAGCTTTGTCGCCGTTGCCGCATTACCTGATGTGCTCTGACTACCTGCTGTATTCACCCCAGGCAGATTGATGTTCGCCGTGCCGTCAAACGATAC
>NZ_JBDKEE010000179.1:0-257 GCF_051130085.1 Enterobacter sp. PTB | reverse complement strand
CGGCAATGACCTGGTTTGTTATACCGAAAGAAACGCAGCCACAAACGCTTAAGTCACAGGCCGGAGGGACTTAAACCCCGTACATAAGGGAGAAGCCGAAACGAAAGTTCCCTGCTTGCTGAATTAAATTTTTTATCTCATCGGTTGTGCATGCGTATTCAATGAAAGCCATTTGCTCTGAGATTTTAACGACGCAGGTGAGACTGCTGCCGTTTATCATAATCATCCCGGCAGTCCGCGTCGCAGAAATGCACGTC
>NZ_JBDKEE010000178.1:0-257 GCF_051130085.1 Enterobacter sp. PTB | reverse complement strand
ACTGGAAACATCCGCAAAGAACAGAACGTCCTGGACTTCGGATATAACCCGTTCACAACATGAGTAAATGGATAACTTACTCCCCGACGATATCGAACAGCTTAAGGCCCTGCTGGTTGCACAGCGGGCGCTTATACAACGCCTGTCTGGTGAGATAACCGGATATGGCCGGGAGATCGATGCGCTTCGGGGGCTGGTCGCCAAACTGCAGAGAATGTTGTTCGGGCGAAGCAGTGAGAAAAACCGCGAGAAAATCG
>NZ_JBDKEE010000177.1:0-259 GCF_051130085.1 Enterobacter sp. PTB | reverse complement strand
TAACTGGAAACATCCGCAAAGAACAGAACGTCCTGGACTTCGGATATAACCCGTTAATAACATGGGGAAATGGATAACTTACTCCCTGACGATATCGAACAGCTTAAGGCCCTGCTGGTTGCACAGCGGGCGCTTATACAGCGCCTGTCCGGTGAGATAACCGGATACGGCCGTGAGATCGATGCGCTCCGGGGGCTGGTCGCTAAACTGCAGAGAATGTTGTTCGGGCGAAGCAGTGAGAAAAACCGCGAGAAAATCG
>NZ_JBDKEE010000176.1:0-260 GCF_051130085.1 Enterobacter sp. PTB | reverse complement strand
CATAACATGTGTGTCGTTTCAATTTTCAGCTTGATCCAGATTTTTAAAGAGCAAATATCTCAAACGTCACCCGAAGATGAGTTTTGAGATATGTCGGCAGGTGACTTTCACTCACGAACCAGCAAGTGGCGTCCCCTAGGGGATTCGAACCCCTGTTACCGCCGTGAAAGGGCGGTGTCCTGGGCCTCTAGACGAAGGGGACACTGAAGTCTCAATCGCAAGACGCCTTGCTATTTACTTTTCATCAGACAATCTGTGTG
>NZ_JBDKEE010000175.1:0-261 GCF_051130085.1 Enterobacter sp. PTB | reverse complement strand
TCCACTGGTGCGTAATCAGCGAATCGACCAGCTCCAGTCCTTCCGACAGCCCGGATAAACCGGAACGCTGCAGACGGGCGCAGCAGAACCAGGCAGCGGTCTGCAGGTCGGTGCCGTTGTGGCGAAACAGGGTTACACACAGCTGTTCCACCTTCCGCCAGTCCACATCGGGACGTGCGGGGTGGGTCAGCTTGCTCAGCTCGTCGCGCACCTGGGTGTATTCAGACCATGCGCGGGGATCCTGGCCCGCATGCACGGGCA
>NZ_JBDKEE010000174.1:0-264 GCF_051130085.1 Enterobacter sp. PTB | reverse complement strand
TATATGATGTTATCATGTTACCCGCGCCGCTATCAGAGCGTTCCGTTATACCTTCGTTTGCCATCCCCCTCACACCTGAACCCAGTTAACATCCCCGTTGATTTACTATCCCTCCCGTTGTAAAGGTCTGCGTAATACGCACATTGCGTGTTCGTAAAGGAAAGACAATTCACTCCCGATTGTCTTTTCTGGATTATTTGTAAAAAAATTCAAAGCAGAGGCTATTCAGATGAAATTAAAGGTTCTTTCCCTGCTGGTTCCGGC
>NZ_JBDKEE010000173.1:0-266 GCF_051130085.1 Enterobacter sp. PTB | reverse complement strand
AGGCCGTTTTCATGGCGTATTGAATTTACCACCTCAGGAACGGTGAGCGCAGAGACTGTGCTGCTGAAGTCAGCGCGTTTCAGTTTGCGCCATCACAAGGTGGTACAGGGGGTCATCACGGGACTGGAGTGGCTGTCCACGAATGCAGACCAGTCTCATTATGCCGTGACCCTTGGATCCCGTCTGGCGCTGCTGTCGCGCTCCCGGCGTTGTGCCATTTATCAGAATGTCACCGTGCCGGAGCTGGTGGAGCAGATACTGCGCTC
>NZ_JBDKEE010000172.1:0-266 GCF_051130085.1 Enterobacter sp. PTB | reverse complement strand
CCCCCCTGTCCGGGGAATATAAAAGAAAAAAGCCCGTACTTTCGTACGAGCTCTTATCTTGAATATGGCGGTGAGGGGGGGATTGACTCGCTTCGCTCGCCCTGCGGGCAGCCTGTTCGCTGCGCGCTCAGTCTGTCCAACTGGCTGTCGCCAGTTGTCGAACCCCGGTCGGGGATTCTCATCCCCCCTGTCCGGGGAATATAAAAGAAAAAAGCCCGTACTTTCGTACGAGCTCTTATCTTAAATATGGCGGTGAGGGGGGGATT
>NZ_JBDKEE010000171.1:0-267 GCF_051130085.1 Enterobacter sp. PTB | reverse complement strand
GCGCTACGAAAAAATCACCTGGACCTACAAGGACGGCAACATCATTCATTCCGATTCCTGGAACGAACGCGCCACCGCGTAACACACCGGCAGACGGGGTTATCCCTGTCTGCTTTTTTTTTTGCAAAGCGCCTGTCCGCGCGGACGCTCTGCAAAAAACTACAACACAAAAATCTGACCTGATGCGCTTACAGGCTCCTGAACACCAGGACACAGCGAGGGGCGGTAGCGTGCCTGACGGTCACCGACACTGAGAAAAATAACATG
>NZ_JBDKEE010000170.1:0-269 GCF_051130085.1 Enterobacter sp. PTB | reverse complement strand
TGAGCGGCCTGGTGACCGAGATGACCGATCCGGGCGATGCCCTGCAGGCGTCTCACCCGCTGCGCGAAGGCAAGGTTGTCGTGGAAGATATCGAGGATAACCCGGGCTTCTTCCGTGTGAAACTCTTTGCGGTCCCGCACTTCCAGGTGGAGGGGATGGATGTCAATCTTTCCCTGGTCAGCAAGATGCCGAAGGCCAAAGCATAACGGGTTGATGTCATGAAGATTTTTCGTCCGTTATGGAATGAGGGGGTGTTACTGTCCCCTCAG
>NZ_JBDKEE010000016.1:0-118457 GCF_051130085.1 Enterobacter sp. PTB | reverse complement strand
CTGACCCGGCGGCGTGTGTGCCGTTGTTCCGTGTCAGTGGAGGCGCATTATAGGGGGTAATTCTGAAGCTGCAAGGATAAAGTGAAAATTATTTACTGACTGCTCACTTTCCAGGCAATTTGCATCCCAGACCTCAATTCTGGCCTGGTTTTTAAACAAAAAACGAGCCGCAAGCGGCCCGTTTTTGCGTTTTGTGACTTACTGCACTGCCACAATTTTGTCGTCGTTGGCTTCCAGACGGATAACTTTGCCCGGAATCAGCTCCCCGGAGAGTATCTGCTGCGCCAGTGGGTTTTCGATCTGTTGCTGGATTGCGCGTTTCAGCGGACGCGCCCCATAAACCGGATCGTACCCATTTGCGCTCAAGAGCCTCAGCGCATCATCGGAGATGTGAATTTCATATCCACGCTCTTCAAGACGTTTATACAGACGCTGCAGCTGAATCTGCGCAATCGACGCAATATGTTTCTCACCCAGAGGATGGAACACTACCACTTCATCAATACGGTTAATGAACTCTGGACGGAAGCTATGGCTTACCACGCCCATCACCAGATCCTTCATATGGCCGTAGTCCAGTTCACCGAAACGTTCCTGAATCAAATCGGAACCCAGGTTCGAGGTCATGATCACTACCGTGTTACGGAAGTCGACCGTTCTCCCCTGTCCGTCAGTCAGTCGTCCATCGTCAAGAACCTGCAGCAAAATGTTGAACACATCCGGATGCGCTTTTTCCACTTCATCCAGCAGGATGACGGAATAAGGACGACGGCGCACCGCTTCTGTCAGGTAGCCACCTTCTTCATAACCCACATATCCTGGAGGCGCACCAACCAGTCGCGAAACGGAGTGTTTCTCCATAAACTCGGACATATCGATACGGACCATCGCGTCATCGCTGTCAAACATGAAGTTAGCCAGCGCCTTACACAGTTCGGTTTTACCGACCCCCGTAGGCCCCAGGAACAGGAACGAACCGATTGGACGATTAGGATCAGACAACCCTGCACGGCTACGGCGAATGGCATTAGAGACCGCTTCAACCGCCTCGTTCTGACCAATCACGCGCTGATGCAGATCCTGCTCCATGCGCAGCAGTTTGTCGCGTTCGCTTTCCATCATGCGCGCAACCGGAATACCGGTCCAGCGAGCCAGCACTTCAGCGATCTCCTCATCCGTTACTTTGTTTCGTAACAGACGCATCGTTTTGCCTTCCGACTGCGTGGCGATCTCAAGCTGTTTCTCAAGCTCAGGAATTTTGCCGTACTGCAGTTCAGACATTCGCGCCAGGTCACCCACACGACGCGCTTGCTCAATGGCAATTTTCGCCTGTTCCAGTTCAGCTTTAATTGTCTGAGTACCCGAGAGTGATGCTTTCTCCGCTTTCCACTCTTCTTCCAGCTCAGAGTACTGACGCTCTTTATCGTCCAGTTCTTCGTTGAGCATATCCAGCCGTTTCTTACTGGCTTCATCAGACTCTTTCTTCAGTGCCTGCTGTTCCAGTTTGAGCTGGATGATGCGACGGTCGAGCCTGTCCAGCTCTTCCGGTTTCGAGTCAATCTGCATACGAATGCTCGAGGCCGCTTCATCAATAAGGTCGATTGCTTTATCGGGCAACTGACGGTCAGCGATATAACGATGCGAAAGCGTGGCTGCTGCAACAATCGCCGGGTCAGTAATCTGCACATGGTGGTGCAGTTCATAACGTTCTTTCAGCCCACGCAAAATCGCGATGGTATCTTCAACGCTTGGCTCAGCAACAAACACTTTCTGGAAACGACGCTCCAGCGCAGCATCTTTTTCGATGTACTGACGGTACTCATCCAGCGTGGTAGCCCCTACGCAGTGAAGTTCCCCACGTGCCAGGGCTGGTTTCAGCATATTACCGGCATCCATCGCGCCGTCCGCTTTACCTGCGCCGACCATGGTGTGCAGTTCGTCAATAAACAGGATGACGTTGCCTTCCTGTTTCGCCAGGTCGTTAAGCACGCCTTTCAGACGCTCTTCGAACTCACCGCGGTATTTCGCCCCGGCCACCAGCGCACCCATGTCGAGCGCCAGTACACGACGACCTTTCAGCCCTTCCGGCACTTCACCGTTCACAATGCGCTGCGCCAGACCTTCGACGATGGCGGTTTTACCGACCCCCGGCTCACCAATCAGCACCGGGTTGTTTTTGGTACGACGCTGCAGTACCTGGATAGTACGGCGAATCTCTTCATCACGGCCGATCACCGGGTCAAGCTTGCCCTGCTCGGCACGCTCGGTCAGGTCGACCGTAAATTTTTTCAAAGCCTGACGTTGGTCTTCGGCTCCCTGATCGTTCACGCTTTCACCTCCGCGCATTTTCTCAATCGCCTGAGTCACATTGGCGGTGGTTGCGCCGGCAGATTTCAGCAGGTCGGTCAAGGTACCGCGTGATTCAAGCGCCGCCAGAACGAAAAGTTCTGACGAAATAAAGTTGTCCCCACGTTTTTGCGCCAGCTTGTCGCAAAGATTCAGCACACGCACCAGATCCTGAGACGGCTGAACGTCGCCACCGGTACCTTCTACCTGGGGTAAACGGCTCAGAGCCTGATCGATGGCGGTGCGTAACTGGCCAGCATTAATGCCGGCAGACGTTAATAACGGACGTACCGATCCCCCTTCCTGATTCAGCAAGGCGCTCATTAAATGAAGAGGTTCGATGAATTGGTTGTCGTGCCCCAGTGCAAGGGACTGGGCATCGGCGAGAGCAAGCTGGAATTTATTAGTAAGACGATCCAGACGCATAACTCCTCCCATAACAGGTCAAATTTGCTACTGGAGATTAAATGAGGTCATCCCTCAATTATTCAAGGTTAATGACCTGAATTATGTGAAAAGAAAACGGCACGTTCCGGATCGTCTTGATTCTTTAGGTTATATCAGCCAAATAAAACTTGCCATACGACCTGTCGTCTTGTCGCGGCGATAAGAGAAAAAATCACCCTTTTCGGTGAAGGTACAGCGATCGCCGCCGAAGATCTGCGTCACGCCGACATTATTCAGGCGCTGGCGGGCCAACAGGTAAATATCGGCCAGATATTTTTCACCGGCAGGAAGGAAAGCATCCGCGGCTTGCAGATCTTTCTCCATAAAGGCTTCGCGGACCTCGGGTCCCACTTCAAACGCACGAGGACCAATGGCCGGGCCGAGCCAGGCCATGATATTCGCAGGGTCATCTTTAAAGCAGGCGACGGTCTCTTCGAGCACACCTTCACACAGACCACGCCAGCCCGCATGCGCTGCTGCCACCTCGGTACCGGCACGGTTACAGAACAGAACCGGCAGGCAATCGGCAGTCATTACCGCACATACCGTTCCCGGGGTATCACTGTAAGACGCATCGGCCCGTTTAGACGCATAGGGTTCGCCCGTTAACGGCAGTACCGTTTTACCGTGAACCTGTTCCAGCCAGACCGGTTTCGACGGTAAATTCCCGGCAGCAAACAGGCGTTTGCGGTTTTCTTCAACGTGCTCCAGGTTGTCACCACAGTGTGCGCCGAGATTCAAAGATTCCCACGCGCCCTGGCTCACACCGCCGATACGGGTTGAACTGCAGGCAGCCACGCCCTCAGGCAGTGGCCACTCCGGGACAATCAGTTTGGTCATAACCAGTCCACTTGATCTTTATGTTCTTCAAAATCAACGCGCATGGCGTCAATAAGGTCGACCATATCCTGTGGGATCGGCGCGTGCCATTCCATCTGAATACCGGTGATAGGATGGTAAAGACGCAGCATCGTTGCGTGCAGCGCCTGGCGATCAAACTTACGCAGTACGCTAATGAACTCATCCGATGCGCCTTTTGGCGGACGCGGACGACCACCGTAGACCTGATCGCCCACCAGCGGATGGGTAATGTGCGCCATATGAACACGGATCTGGTGAGTACGACCGGTTTCCAGACGCAGACGCAGACGCGTATGAATGCGGAAGTGTTCCATAATGCGGTAGTGCGTCACCGCTGGCTTACCCATCGGGTGCACCGACATATGGGTACGTTTGGTTGGGTGACGGCTGATAGGTTCTTCCACCGTACCGCCAGCGGTCATATGACCAATGGCCACCGCTTCATATTCACGGGTGATTTCACGCAGCTGCAGAGATTCCACCAGACGTGTCTGAGCTGGAACGGTCTTTGCCACCACCATCAGACCCGTGGTGTCTTTATCCAGACGGTGAACGATGCCGGCGCGCGGAACATCCACGATAGGCGGGTAATAATGGAGAAGTGCGTTAAGCACTGTACCATCAGGGTTCCCCGCGCCCGGATGAACAACCAGGTCACGTGGCTTGTTGATCACCAGGATGTCATCATCTTCATAGACGATGTTCAGCGGGATGTCCTGCGGCTCGAAGCGGATGTCCTCTTCGATTTCAGCATTGATGGCGACGGCTTCCCCACCTAACACTTTCTCTTTTGGTTTGTCCCAGATCTTGCCGTTTACCAGCACGCGCTGGTCAAGGATCCATTCTTTTATGCGTGAACGCGAATAATCAGGGAACAATTCGGCCAAAGCCTGATCTAAGCGTTGACCGAGCTGATTTTCGGAGACTGTTGCGGTGAGTTCTACTCGTTGTGCCATAAACTGCTTCTTCGTTTAACGTTGGGTTTTACGGCTTTGCCGTTTAATATAGTGTGCTATTGTAGCTGGTCTTAATCGGGAGCAGGAACAGAGTTTCTCCCGGACAAACATTTGAGGAAAGTCAAAACGTCATGACGCGCATGAAATATCTGGTGGCAGCGGCCACGTTGAGCCTGGCTTTGGTGGGCTGCTCCGGTTCAAATGAACAGGTCCCTGACAATCCGCCGAATGAAATCTATGCGACTGCACAACAAAAGTTGCAGGACGGTAACTGGAAACAGGCGATAACGCAACTGGAAGCGTTGGATAATCGCTATCCATTTGGTCCGTATTCGCAGCAGGTACAGTTAGATCTCATCTATGCCTACTATAAAAATGCCGATCTGCCGCTGGCTCAGGCAACCATCGATCGTTTCATGCGTCTGAACCCGACTCATCCTAACATCGATTACGTCATGTACATGCGCGGTCTTACCAACATGGCGCTGGACGACAGTGCCCTGCAAGGTTTCTTCGGTGTGGATCGTTCTGACCGTGACCCGCAGCATGCGCGTGATGCTTTCAACGACTTCTCCAAACTGGTGCGCGGCTACCCGAACAGCCAGTACGTCACTGACGCGACCAAACGTCTGGTGTTCCTGAAAGATCGTCTGGCGAAATACGAATACTCCGTTGCGGAATACTATACCCGCCGTGGCGCATGGGTTGCCGTGGTTAATCGTGTAGAAGGTATGCTGCGTGATTACCCGGATACACAGGCAACGCGTGATGGCCTGAAGCTGATGGAAAATGCTTACCGTCAAATGCAGATGACCGCACAGGCTGACAAAGTGGCGAAAATCATCGCCGCGAACAGCAGCAACACCTGATATTGCCTCAATGCAAAACGGCAGCCTTCGGGCTGCCGTTTTTTTATGCGTTCAGAGATCAGCTGAAGCGGTTTAGCCTCAACACATCCTATCAACTATGACCGCAAATCGGGCCTTCCACAAGGTAAATATCACCTCTTCCTGCCCTGCCTCACAAAAAACATTCCCTGACAAAAACCGACAAAATAACGTGATCTAAATCACACATTTTGACATTAGGACAGGTATGCTGGAATCACCAAGACGGAAAGACAAGAGGTAAAATTTATGACAATGAACATTACCAGTAAACAAATGGAAATTACTCCGGCAATCCGCCAACACGTCGCAGACCGTCTTGCCAAACTGGATAAATGGCAAACACATTTGATTAACCCACATATCATCCTGTCCAAGGAGCCGCAAGGTTTCATCGCTGACGCAACTATCAATACTCCAAACGGCCATCTGGTCGCCAGCGCAAAACACGACGATATGTACACCGCTATTAACGATTTGATCAACAAGCTGGAACGGCAGCTCAATAAAGTGCAACACAAAGGTGAAGCCCGTCGCGCCGCAACGTCGGTGAAAGACGCCAGCTTCGCGGAAGAAGTTGAAGAAGAGTAATCCTTTAAATTGAGTTTACCGCCAACGCGCCTTCGGGCGCGTTTTTTATTGACAGCGTGAAAACAGTACGGGTACTTTAACGGTATCAACGACAGGATGATTTCATGAAACACACACCGTTTTTCTTCGCATTCTTTTTTACCTTCCCCTGATTGGGAGGCGTTTCGTCGTGTGATAAAGAATGCGAAGACGAACAACAAGGCCTCCCACACCGGGAGGCCTTTTTTATTAATAACGATAAACGAGACAGGCAACACTATGACACCGGAAAACCCGTTACTGGACCTGCGAGTGAAAATCAGCGCACTGGACGAAAAATTACTGGCCCTGCTGGCAGAACGTCGCACACTCGCCATCGAAGTGGGAAAAGCCAAGCTGGACTCCCATCGGCCGGTGCGTGATATTGACCGTGAACGCGACCTGCTGGAACGCCTGATTCAGCTTGGCAAAGCGCACCACCTCGACGCCCATTACATCACCCGTTTGTTCCAGCTCATCATCGAAGACTCCGTTCTGACCCAGCAAGCGCTACTCCAGCAGCATCTGAATAAAACGAACCCGCACTCTGCACGTGTCGCCTTCCTCGGCCCTAAAGGCTCTTACTCTCACCTTGCCGCGCGCCAGTACGCAGCACGTCATTTCGAAGTGTTTATTGAAAGCGGCTGCGCAAAATTTGCTGATATTTTCAATCAGGTCGAAACCGGACAGGCGGATTACGCCGTCGTACCGATTGAAAACACCAGCTCTGGTGCCATTAACGACGTGTACGATCTTCTGCAGCACACTACGCTGTCGCTAGTTGGCGAGATGACCATCCCTATCGATCACTGCGTACTGGTCTCTGGCTCAACCGACCTGAGCCAAATCGAGACGGTGTACAGTCACCCACAACCGTTCCAGCAGTGCAGTCAGTTCCTCAACCGTTATCCGAACTGGAAAATTGAGTACACCGAAAGCACTTCTGCGGCGATGGAAAAAGTGATGCAGGCCAATTCTCCGACGGTGGCCGCGCTTGGCAGCGAGGCGGGCGGAGCGCTGTATGGGCTGCAGGTGCTGGAACGCAACCTGGCGAACCAGACGCAAAATATCACCCGCTTCGTGGTACTGGCCCGTAAAGCCATCAATGTCTCTGAGCAGGTTCCGGCTAAAACGACGCTGCTGATGGCGACCGGGCAGCAGGCGGGTGCGCTGGTTGAGGCCCTGCTGGTACTGCGTAACCACAACCTGATCATGACGAAGCTGGAATCTCGCCCGATTCATGGCAATCCGTGGGAAGAGATGTTTTATCTGGATATCCAGGCCAACCTGGAATCTGCATCCATGCAGAAAGCCCTGCGTGAACTGGGTGAAATCACCCGCTCAATGAAAGTGCTGGGCTGCTATCCGAGCGAAAACGTCGTGCCGGTTGACCCCGCTTAACGTTCGATAAAGCGGCTTTTCTTCATCCCTGCCACGCTAACGGGCAGGGTGAAGATGGCGCCGGAGAGCGGATACTGCGCCACTTCATCCGCATCCATATTTTCCCGCGTGGTTGTGATAAACAGGGTCTTCATATCCTCGCCGCCAAAGCAGACCATCGTCGGACAACGAACCGGCATGCGATGCTCTTCCAGTTGTTCCCCCTGCGGTGAAAAGCGCGCGATACGCCAGCCATCAAACATTGCGCTCCAGTAGCAGCCTTCTTCATCCATCGCAGCACCGTCGGGTATGCCCTCCCCCTCTTTAAAGCGGCGGAATATCTCGCGTTTCCCCGGCTCACCTTGCTCATCAAGCGGCGTGCGGTAGATAACGCCATTTGGCGTGTCAGAGGTGAACATCCACTGTTTGTCCGGGCTGAATGCCAGACCGTTGTGCCCGTGAATATCACACTGGATCACTTTCGGCGTCAGGTCATTATCGATACGCATCAGCATGGCGCCGTTGTAATCCCCCGGCCCCCAGAAGGTTCCCGCATAGAACCGTCCATGATGATCGGTACCGCCATCATTAAAACGCGCCAGTTGCGGGTTAGAGGGGTTATCACACACCTTGCGCTGAAGCAGGCCGTGCTTGTCAGCAAGCCAGATGCCATTGCGCATCGCGACGATAAAGCCGCCACGCTCACGCAGAGCGAAACAGCCTACTTCTTCATGGAAAGAGAGTACCGTGTGTTCCGCGGTAGGCAGATGATAACGGTGGATCTCCCCCTCCAGAATATCTGCCCAGTAGAGCGCATGCTCTTCGGCACTCCATGTCGGACATTCGGGCAGATGCCCGGTGTAATTCAACAGCGGCTGCGGTTCGGCCATAACAGTTCCCCAAAATGAAAAAAGCCAGCATTGCTGGCTTTTAGTATATACATCATCGCATTACTGGCGACTGTCATTTGCCTGACGCAAAAGCGTGCGGCTCTCACTCTGAAAACGTTGCGCATAATCGCCAAACCAGTGCTCGACTTTACGGAAGCTGTCGATAAACGCCTGCTTATCGCCATGCTCCAGCAAGGTGATCGCTTCACCAAACCGCTGGTAATAACGTTTGATAAGCGCCAGGTTGTTCTCAGAGGACATAATAATGTCGGCGTAAAGCTGTGGATCCTGAGCGAACAAACGCCCGACCATCGCCAGCTCCAGGCGATAGATCGGTGAAGAGAGCGCCAGCAGCTGTTCAAGCTGCACATTCTCTTCCGCCAGATGCAAACCGTAGGCAAAGGTCGCAAAGTGGCGCAGCGCCTGAATGAACGCCATGTTCTGATCGTGCTCTACCGCGCTGATCCGGTGCAACCTGGCACCCCATACCTGAATCTGTTCCAGGAACCACTGATAGGCCTCCGGCTGACGACCATCACAGTACACCACAACCTGCTTCGCCAGGCTGCCACTGTCCGGACCAAACATCGGGTGCAGACCAAGCACCGGGCCAGTATGCGCCGCCAGCATCGCCTGCAGGGGGCCATTTTTGACCGATGCAAGGTCAACCAGGATGCAATCTTTCGGCAACGGTGGAAGCTTGCCGATGATCTGCTCCGTCACGTGGATAGGCACGCTGACGATAACCATCCCCGCATCGGCCATCAGCGCTGGCGCGTGTTCCCAGTCCTCTTTTTCCAGAATGCGAACCTGATAACCAGAAAGCGTCAGCATTTTTTCAAACAGACGCCCCATCTGGCCCGCACCACCCACAATAACCACCGGGCGCAGGGACGGACAGAGGGTTTTGAAGCCCTTATCGTTTTCACTGGAATAAGATTCCCGCATTACGCGACGCAAGACATCTTCAATCAGATCCGGCGAGACGCCCAGCGCCTGGGCCTCTTTGCGCCGCGAGGCCAGCATGGATGCCTCACGCTCCGGGACGTAAATCGGCAGGCCGTATTTGCTTTTTACCTCACCCACTTCGGCAACCAGAGCCATACGGCGCGCCAGCAGGTCCAGCAACGCCTTATCCACTTCATCAATTTGATCGCGTAACGCGGTCAATTCAGCAACCATAACTACCCTCTTAAGCCAGACGCGTCGCCAGCTGGCCGCTTAAATCTTTATGGATCTCACGCAGCAGCGCGTCGGTGGTTTCCCAGCTGATGCAGGCATCCGTGACGGATACGCCGTGCTTCATTGCGCTGCGCGGTTGTTCAGATGACTGATTGCCTTCATGAATATTGCTCTCAATCATCAGACCGATAATAGAACGGTTGCCGTCTTTTATCTGTGCCACCACAGATTCCGCAACCGCAGGCTGACGACGGTAATCTTTATTCGAATTACCATGACTGCAATCTACCATCAGTGCCGGGCGCAGTCCCGCCTGCTCCATCTCTTTTTCACACTGTGCCACATCTGCCGGGCTGTAGTTCGGTGCTTTACCACCGCGCAGGATCACGTGACCATCCGGGTTACCTTGCGTTTGCAGGAGGCAAACCTGCCCCGCCTGGTTAATGCCGACAAAACGGTGTGGCATTGCCGCGGCACGCATGGCGTTAATCGCGGTGGCCAGGCTGCCATCAGTACCGTTTTTAAAACCAACCGGCATCGACAGACCAGACGCCATCTCGCGGTGGGTTTGTGATTCTGTGGTGCGTGCCCCAATGGCAGACCAGCTAAACAGGTCGCCCAGGTACTGCGGACTGTTCGGATCCAGCGCTTCAGTGGCCAGCGGCAGGCCCATGCTGACCAGCTCCACCAGCAGGCGACGCGCAATTTTCAGCCCTGCTTCCACATCAAACGAGCCATCCATGTGCGGATCGTTAATCAACCCTTTCCAGCCAACGGTGGTACGTGGCTTCTCAAAATAGACGCGCATTACCAGATAGAGGCTATCGCTGACCTCCTCCGCTAATGTTTTAAATCGACGAGCGTACTCAATGGCGGCTTCAGGATCGTGAATAGAACAAGGACCACATACCACCAGCAGGCGCGGATCGCGGCCAGCGATAATGTCTGAAATGGTCTGACGCGAGTGCTCAATTTGAGCCTCCTGCGCGACGCTAAGCGGGAATTCCGCTTTCAGTTGATCCGGAGTAATCAAAATCTGTTCGTCAGTGATGTGTACGTTGTTCAGCGCGTCTTTTTGCATGATTGCGATCCTGTAAAGCTCGTTTGCGATAGTTGTTTTCCTCGAAGAGGTGAAACAACGATACCATAACAAGTAAAGATTTCAATCCAAAATACGTACACTTTTCTTTACAAATGCCAATTTATTGCAAAAATAAGCCGCCATAGCCGTAAACTTTAAATTACACCCCTTCTTTCCGTTACCAGGCTATGCTGAAGAAAAAAGGAGAATGGCTATGCGTTCAATTGCTCTGGTGCTGTTGTCGCTCATTTTATCGGGTTGCCAAATCAATCCTTATACCTTCCACCCGGACTGGACCAGCCCCAGCTGGTTTGATGCAGGTAAAGAAGACGCCATGAATGGTCTGCCGGTTAAAGATAACCAGACGCTGGCCGATAATTTTAATGATCCGCATGTTGATCGTAGTGAATATCTCCGGGGATATGCAGACGGACAGAAGAAAGTGTGTGAAGAAGGTTTTCTCCACGCCTGGGGATTAGCGGGCAAATCTTTTCCTGCCAGCTGCGATACTGCTGAAAATGCAGCAAAACTGCACGAGTCATGGCAAAAAGGCATGGATGAAAGCATGCGCTCCAGCAGACTTAATTAAGCCTCTTTTTATTCACCGGAATATAACAAAGTGTAGGATTTAGCTTAGGTCGAGGCAGGGAAAATTCTGACATAATGACGGCTCTGATAAACAATGGTATTCTGCCCACAACTCTTAAGGACATCTATTTCCGGAGCGAAGTGGCGGATTCTGGTGAGAAATTTATTCTTGATCTCTTTTTTCCGACTCACTCTGGTGCTAATGCTGTTCCTTATGGTGGGCCCAGCAGCGGCAGGCACGTTCACCGAAACCGATAAATCGGTACGTTCGATCGTTTCAGGTATTGTGAGCTACACCCGATGGCCGTCACTTTCCGGCCAGCCAAAACTCTGTGTTTATGCTTCTTCTCACTACACGCATGCACTCACCAGCAAGGACGGGCAAAGCGAATTACCTTATACCCCCGTTATTGTGCGTAACGATCAGGAAGCCCTGTCCGCGACGTGTGATGCTATTTATTTCGGGGCGGAATCCCCCGTAAAACAACGTGAATTAATAAGTCAGTATCAGGGCAGAGCATTGCTATTAATCTCAGAGCAAAATCCGGAATGTATTATTGGCAGCGCCTTTTGCCTGATAATTGATCGCAACCATGTCCGGTTTTCCGTCAATCTGGATGCGCTGACTCGCAGTGGCGTGAGAGTCAATCCGGATGTATTAATGCTCGCACGGAATAAGCAGCATGGATAAAGATTTCACTTCAGCGCCACGTCCGACGTTTAAAAGAACACTCAGACGAATCAGCATGATAAGCGTCATCATCACGATGACATTAATATGGCTGCTCCTCTGTTTTGCCTCCGTCGTGACATTAAAGCAATACGCACAAAAGAATCTCGAATTAACCGGCGCCACCATGAGCCACAGCCTTGAAGCCTCCCTGGTGTTCAACGATTCAGTGGCAGCCAATGAAACGCTTGCCGCCCTTGGCAAACAGGGCCAGTTTGCCGTGGCTGAAGTCTTCAACGTGCACAAAAAACGCTTTGCGTACTGGTCGTGGAACCCGGCGGATAACAACGACACTCTGGGCGCACTGGTCAGCCGCTGGCTTTTCCCCGAGCCGATTTCCCAGCCCGTATTCCATAACGGCTCAACGATTGGCGAAATACGCCTTACCGCGCGTGATAGCCTGATAAGCCACTTCATCTGGATGTCGTTTGCCGTTCTCACCGGCTGTATTTTGTTTGCGACGGTGGTCGCACTGACCATTACGCAATCCTTGCATCACGGCATGGTTACAGCGCTGCAAAACATTACTGACGTCGTTCATGACGTACGCACTAACCGTAACTTCTCCCGACGGGTGAAAGACGGGCGGATTGAAGAGTTTCACCAGTTTGGCGAGGACTTCAACAGCCTTCTGGATGAAATGGAGGAGTGGCAGCTTAAACTGCAGGCGAAAAACGCCCAGCTATTACGCACCGCCATGCACGACCCGCTGACGGGTCTTGCCAACCGTGCGGCATTTCGTAACAGCATCGCGGCATTAATGAATGACCCCGCAGCAAAAACAAACTCGGCCCTGCTCTTCCTCGACGGTGATAATTTTAAGTTTATTAATGACACCTGGGGACACGCGGCAGGAGACTGTGTGCTGATTGAAGTCGCCAAAAGAATGGTCGAGTTCGGTGATAAGCGCCATCAGTCATACCGCCTTGGCGGCGACGAGTTTGCCATGGTGCTGTACGGCGTCCATTCAGAGCCTGAGGTTCAATATCTTTGTGCTGCCTTATCGCAGCAGTTTATCCGCCCGTTCGAATTGCATAACGGGCAAAAAGCATCAATGTCACTCAGTATTGGCTTTGCTCTGGCGTGGGAAAATGGTTCTGTGGAAGCATTACTGGAGAAAGCCGACCGCAATATGTACCTGGTTAAAAACCAGCGTACAAAAACGATAAATTAGAAGGGAAACGATATGTTAAAGCGATACTTCGCGCCGTTGTTATTAGCCTCAGTCGTGCTGGCAGGTTGCCAGTCACCGCCGCAAGGCAAGTTCACTCCTGAGCAGATTGCGGCGATGAAGTCTTACGGTTTTAACGAACTGAACGGCGACTGGTCCCTTGGCCTGTCAGATACCATCCTGTTTGATAAAAACGACGCCAGGCTGCGTGCGGAAAGTGAAACGCAGATCAAGACCATGGCCTCTCGCCTCGCGGCAACCGGCCTGAACCACGCGCGTATGGACGGTCACACGGACAACTACGGCGAAGAGCGCTACAACGAAGCGCTGTCATTGAAACGTGCAAATGCGGTAGCCGACGCCTGGGCGAAGGGAGCCAATATCCCGCGCAGCAACCTCACCACGCAGGGGTTAGGCAAAAAATACCCTGTTGCGAGCAACAGTACTGCAAAAGGGCGCGCTGAAAACCGCCGGGTTGCGGTGGTTATCAGCACGCCATAAGGTTATTTAACCGATGATTCTGCGAGCGACACGCCTGTTGCCGCTCGCCAGCGCAGCCAATCGACCAGCACAAACAGGGCCAGACTCACACCCATCACCGGCATCGCCAGCCCCAGCAGGACACTCACCATCGCCGTGACGGCTCTTCCCCATCCCGATAGCGCCAGCCAGCTCTGACAGAGCGTCTGAACCGGGTTCACGGCCGATTGCGCCGGACGACGCATCCACCACATCCGGTATCCCCAGACGATCAGCACGCACAGGGCAATACCGAACGCGATCAGCAACAGCTGATTGGCCAGCCCAAACAAGATCCCCATGTGGAAATCCACGCCCCAGCGGGTCAGTTTTGCCATTAAGGGGAAATCTTCAAACCGGGTTCTGTCCAGAATGTGCATGACGTGCGGATCGACCGACACCGCGTCGACCTGAGTCGGCCAGCTGCGATCGATTTCCGTCACGGTCCAGGCCTGTTCAGCCGTTTTCGCCGGGCGGATTTCGAGCTTGCTGGCATCTATACCCGCCGTGCGGGCGGCATGCAGGACGTCATCAAAAAGCGTCGGATCCATCACCATCGCGGGCATCATCATCCCGCTATGATGCCCCCGGTGCTCAGCGTGCTCGTCCATGATGGCAGGCACACCGGAGAGCGTAGTATTGACCTGCGGCGTAAGCCAGTTCATCCGGGCACGCAGTGTATCCACGTTACCGCCCGCCCACTGAGACCACGTCAGGCCTGTCGCTGAGAACAATAACATTCCCCCCAGCAACACCCAGCCCAGTGCCACATGCACACGACGGCGGTTCTGGAAACGGTTGTTCATCCGACGTTTTGGTCGGGTGTAAAACCACAGGGCGATTCCCCCCAGCGCGGCAACCCACATCCAGGAGGCGGCCAGCTCGCTATAGAGACGCCCGACATCGCCAAGCATCAACGAGGTGTGCAGATAATCGATGGTCTGGCGCAACGGCAGAATGCCACTCGTGCCGTACACCGTCATATCGCCCCGCACCTCAAGGCTCACGGGATCCACAAAGATAGCGCGGTTCTCCGACGGGCCAAGCACCGGGTCAGCGAACATCACGCGGGTAGTATCACCGTCAACCAGCCCCGGACGAACGGCATGCAGGCGCAGATCTGAACCCACGGTTTTTTCCGCCACGGCAATCTGCTCGGCCAGAGGCCGTGCCTCTCCCACCGAATCCGTGTGCAACGCGTGCCGGTAGAGCGTGTTTTCCAGCTGCGGCGTCGCCACATACAGCGTACCGGTCAGCGCGGCGAAGAAGATAAACGGGCCAACAAACAGCCCGACATAGAAATGGAGTCGACGCAGCAGGTTTCCCCATGCCGCGCGCGGAGTGCAGGTAGTCATACTTTTCCTTTTTAAGGCAAAAAGTTATCGATTTTTTTTAAAGGGAAAAAGCAGACTGCCGCGGCGGCGCGCGGGTATCAGGAAAGAGCCAGGGGAAAAAGTGCCAGTGGCTGACCGGCGGTTGCGGCGGTGTAACGCGGCTCCTTTGCAGTACGACACTGAGCAGTACAATCAGCGCCAGCATCACGCCCGGCACATGCGCTAACAGTACACAGTAGCCACACGCTTCCGCATGGTCGACGGGCATCGAGTGCGGCATATCGCCATGGTGCTCATCCATCGACATCATGCTCATGTCATGATGCATTCCCGGCATGGCGCTCATGGGATCTTTTTGCAGCGAGATGGAGATAAGCGGCGCAACCACGATCAGCAGGATCGCAAACAGCGCGGTCAAAGCCGCTGCGCGTTTCCAGTTATGCCGATGCAGTACGTTATCCACTTTCCCTCCCGTTAAGAGGCCAGCATTGTAAATGATTTATGACGAAATGGTTAATGCGAGAGGTGCGATGGAATAAAAAAGGGCCAGCCTTTCGGCCAGCCCTTTTTAACAGGATGTCGCTTAAGCGAATCTTAGTTCAGACGCTCTTTAATACGAGCAGACTTACCAGTACGCTCACGCAGGTAGTACAGTTTAGCTTTACGTACAGCACCACGACGTTTAACAGCAATGCTGTCAACTACCGGAGAGTGAGTCTGGAAGACACGCTCAACGCCTTCGCCGTTGGAAATTTTACGAACAGTGAATGCAGAGTGCAGACCGCGGTTACGAATAGCGATAACCACGCCCTCGAATGCCTGCAGACGTTTTTTGGAACCTTCAACAACCCATACTTTCACTTCCACGGTGTCACCTGGACGGAAGGAAGGTACGTCCTGCTTCATCTGCTCTTGTTCAAGTTGCTTAATAATGTTGCTCATAATTTAATCTCTTATCCTGGGTAAACTGATATTCGGGAGCGTATTACGCATTCCCATCATGTTCATGCTGCTGTTGCGCGTGTTCTTTTTTGAACTCGGCCAGCAACTTTGCTTGCTCTTCAGTCAGAGCCAGGTTTTCCAGAAGTTCAGGTCTTCTAAGCCAGGTTCGGCCCAGCGACTGCTTCAAACGCCAGCGACGTATCTCAGCATGGTTTCCTGACAGTAACACCGCCGGTACTTCCATCCCTTCTAACACTTCAGGACGAGTATAGTGTGGACAGTCCAGCAACCCATCAGCAAAGGAATCTTCCGTTGCCGAAGCTTCATGGCCCAGTACACCCGGAATGAACCGGGCAACGGAGTCAATCAGCGTCATCGCTGGTAACTCACCACCGCTGAGTACGTAATCGCCGATAGACCATTCTTCGTCAATCTCGGTTTGAATTACGCGCTCATCTATCCCTTCGTAGCGACCACAGACCAGAATCAATTTTTGATTCGTCGCCAGTTCGCTGACGCCCGCTTGATCAAGCTTGCGTCCCTGAGGTGACAGATAAATCACCTTCGCGCCTTCACCTGCCGCGGCTTTTGCTGTGTGAATGGCGTCCCGTAAGGGTTGCACCATCATTAACATCCCCGGTCCGCCGCCGTAAGGACGATCGTCCACGGTACGGTGCCGGTCATGCGTAAAGTCACGAGGACTCCAGCTCTGGATGTTCAGCAGGCCATTCTTTACTGCCCGGCCAGTTACCCCGTAATCGGTAATCGCGCGGAACATTTCAGGAAACAGGCTAATTATGCCAATCCACATAGCGCCGTCTTTTACCGTTTATCCGGAGAATTTAAAAACCAGGATCCCAATCTACTTCAATCGTTTGAGTAGCGAGATCGACTTTCTTGATAACCTGTCCATCGAGGAACGGAACCAACCGCTCCTTGATGCCAAATGCATCTTTCAGGTTTGCCCTAATGACGAGAACGTCATTTGACCCGGTTTCCATCATGTCGATGACTTTCCCCAGGCTATAACCTTCAGTGGTGACCACCTGGCAACCCATAAGGTCTTTCCAGTAGTAGTCGCCCTCTTCCAGCTGCGGCAACTGCGACGAATCCACGATAATTTCACAATTAGTCAGTGCATTCGCGGCATCACGATCGTCAATGCCTTTCAGCTTGATGATGATGTCCTGATTGTGGTGACGCCAGCTTTCCAGCTCGACCTCTTCCCACTTACCGGCTTTCTGGATAAACCAGGGCTGGTAATTAAAAATGCTATCAGCGTCTTCAGTGGAGGAAAACACTCTGAGCCAACCACGAATACCGTAGCAAGAACCCATTTTGCCCAATACAATCGGTTCAACAGGTGCTTTATTGCTCATCATGACCACCGTGACAGATTAAGCTGCTTTGTTTGCTGCTTTGATCAGCGTAGCAACGCGATCGGAAACAGTAGCGCCCTGGCCAACCCAGTGAGCGATACGATCCAGATCCAGACGGGTTTCTTCTTCAGAACCAGAAGCGATCGGGTTGAAGAAACCAACGCGCTCAATGAAGCGACCGTTGCGTGCATTACGGCTGTCAGTAACAACAACCTGGTAGAACGGACGCTTTTTAGCGCCGTGACGTGCTAAACGAATAGTTACCATAACATCCTCTTGTGTGAATAAAACAACCGGGCCCCATCGAGGAACGGAGCCCGGGTGTCATATTAAAAGCCCGAAAATTTTACTGATTTCTGGGGAAAATGCAATCAGCAGTTAAAACTCTGCTGCAAAAGACGGTCGGGGTGCGCTTTTCGGGCACACCCCGGCATTAAAATAGCCAACAGCCAGGCGATTAACGGCCAGGGAATCCTGGCGGCATCATGCCCTTCATGCCACGCATCATCTTCGCCATGCCACCTTTCTTCATTTTCTTCATCATGCGCTGCATGTCGTCGAACTGTTTCAGAAGGCGGTTTACGTCCTGCACCTGCATGCCGCAACCGGCTGCGATACGGCGTTTGCGGGACCCTTTGATAATGTCCGGGTTAGCACGTTCCTTGAGGGTCATCGAGTTGATGATCGCCTCCATACGCACCAGCACCTTGTCATCCATCTGCGCTTTTACGTTGTCAGGGATCTGGCCCATGCCCGGCAATTTGCCCATCAGGCTTGCCATGCCGCCCATGTTTTTCATCTGACGCAGCTGCTCAAGGAAATCGGTCAGGTCAAAGCCGTCGCCTTTTTTCAGCTTGCTTGCCAGCTTCTCAGCCTGGGCGCGGTCAACCTTGCTCTCGATATCTTCGATAAGCGACAGCACGTCGCCCATGCCGAGGATACGGGAGGCGATACGGTCCGGGTGGAATGGCTCCAGCGCTTCGGTTTTCTCACCCACACCGAGGAATTTAATCGGCTTGCCGGTGATATGACGAATCGAAAGCGCCGCACCGCCGCGGGCGTCACCGTCCACTTTGGTCAGCACTACGCCGGTTAACGGCAGCGCTTCGTTAAACGCTTTCGCGGTGTTCGCCGCATCCTGACCGGTCATGGCGTCAACAACAAACAGGGTCTCTACCGGATTGATAGCGGCATGCACCTGTTTGATCTCATCCATCATCGCTTCGTCAACGTGCAGACGACCGGCGGTATCCACCAGCAGCACATCGTAGAATTTCAGCTTCGCCTCTTTCAGCGCCGCGTTAACGATGTCGACAGGCTTCTGGGCAACGTCAGACGGGAAGAAATCCACGCTGACCTGCTGCGCCAGGGTTTCCAGCTGTTTAATCGCCGCCGGGCGATAGACGTCCGCAGAAACGACCAGCACTTTTTTCTTGTGCTTTTCACGCAGGAATTTACCCAGCTTACCCACGCTGGTGGTTTTACCCGCACCCTGCAGGCCTGCCATCAGCACGACGGCCGGTGGCTGTGCCGCCAGGTTAAGCACCTGGTTCTCTTCGCCCATCGCCGAAACCAGTTCGTTACGGACGATTTTGACGAACTCCTGACCCGGGGTCAGGCTCTTGTTAACTTCATGACCAACCGCCTTCTCTTTAACGCGGTTGATAAAATCACGAACAACCGGCAACGCGACGTCTGCTTCCAGCAGCGCCATGCGCACTTCGCGCAGCGTTTCCTTGATGTTGTCTTCGGTAAGGCGTCCGCGGCCGCTGATGTTGCGCAGCGTGCGCGACAAACGATCGGTTAAATTATCAAACATTGTCTCTCGCCTGAGTAGAAACGTTGGGTCGCTGGCAGCGACACATACACAGAATTTTGCCGGAGTATAACATGAAGGCGGCTTTGTTGTTATGCAACGGTTGGAGCAGGCGTCACGTAACGTTATACTGCTTCTCTTTCTTATTAAGACAACTGTCGATGCCTATATGCCTGTTTTCGCACTGATCGCCCTTGTTGCCTACTCTGTCAGCCTCGCGCTGATCATTCCTGGACTGCTGCAAAAAAACAGCGGCTGGCGACGCATGGCTATTCTTTCGGCGGTGATCGCACTGATAAGCCATGCATTCGCGCTGGAATCGCGCATTATCCCCGGCGATGGCAGCGTACAGAACCTGAGCGTGCTCAACGTCGGCTCGCTGGTCAGCCTGATGATCTGTACGGTGATGACCATTGTCGCCTCTAAAAACCGCGGCTGGCTGCTACTGCCGATTGTGTATGCCTTCGCGCTGATTAACCTGGCCCTGGCCACGTTTATGCCCAATGAGTTTATTACGCATCTGGAAGCGACGCCGGGAATGCTGGTGCATATCGGCCTGTCACTCTTCGCTTATGCAACGCTGATTATCGCCGCGCTCTATGCCATGCAGCTCGCCTGGATTGACTATCAGCTGAAAAACAAAAAGCTGGCCTTTAACCATGAGATGCCGCCGCTGATGGTGATTGAGCGTAAGATGTTCCACATCACGCAGGTCGGTGTCGTGCTGCTGACGTTAACGCTGTGCACGGGCCTGTTTTATATGAAAAACCTGTTCAGCGTGGAGAATATCGATAAAGCGGTCCTCTCCATCATCGCGTGGTTTGTCTATATTGTCCTGTTATGGGGCCATTATCATGAAGGCTGGCGCGGTCGTCGCGTGGTCTGGTTCAACGTCGCGGGCGCGGGCATTCTCACCCTTGCCTATTTTGGCAGCCGCTTCATACAGCAATTTGCTGGCTAAGTAACAAAGGAGTTCCCCCTGGAACACATCTCTACCACCACGCTGATCATTACCCTGATCGTCATGGTGGTCATCTCCGCCTATTTCTCCGGCTCGGAAACCGGCATGATGACCTTAAACCGCTACCGGTTACGTCATCGTGCTAAACAGGGTAACCGTGCCGCCCGTCGCGTCGAAAAACTGCTGCGTCAACCGGATCGTCTGATCAGTCTGGTGCTTATCGGTAACAACCTCGTCAACATTCTTGCCTCTGCACTCGGTACCATCGTTGGGATGCGCCTGTACGGCAACGCCGGCGTCGCCATTGCCACCGGTGTGCTGACGTTTGTGGTGCTGGTGTTTGCAGAAGTGTTGCCTAAAACCATCGCCGCGCTCTACCCGGAAAAAGTGGCCTACCCCAGCAGCTTCCTGCTCGCGCCACTGCTGATCCTGATGATGCCGCTGGTCTGGTTACTGAACATGGTGACGCGTGTTCTGATGCGGATGATCGGTATCAAAGCAGACGTCACCATCAGCAGCGCGCTCAGCAAAGAAGAGCTGCGCACCATCGTGCATGAATCGCGCTCGCAGATCTCCCGGCGTAATCAGGACATGCTGCTGTCGGTACTGGATTTGGAAAAGGTCAGCGTTAACGACATCATGGTGCCGCGTAACGAGATCGTCGGCATTGATATCAATGACGACTGGAAAGCCATCGTCCGCCAGCTGACCCACTCCCCGCACGGGCGCATCGTGCTGTACCGCGACTCTCTGGACGATGCCATCAGCATGCTGCGCGTGCGCGAAGCTTATCGTCTGATGACCGAGAAAAAAGAGTTCACCAAAGAGGTGATGCTCCGCGCCGCCGACGAAATTTATTACGTGCCGGAAGGAACGCCGCTCAGCACCCAGTTGGTGAAGTTCCAGCGTAACAAGAAGAAGGTCGGCCTGGTGGTCAATGAGTACGGGGATATTCAGGGGCTGGTGACGGTTGAAGATATTCTGGAAGAGATTGTCGGGGACTTTACCACCTCAATGTCCCCTTCCCTTGCGGAAGAAGTCACCCCGCAAAACGAC
The DNA here is from genome assembly GCF_051130085.1 of Enterobacter sp. PTB. NCBI lineage: Bacteria > Pseudomonadati > Pseudomonadota > Gammaproteobacteria > Enterobacterales > Enterobacteriaceae > Enterobacter > Enterobacter sp. PTB. The sequence continues at coordinate 97,322 of NZ_JBDKEE010000016.1, read as the reverse complement.
GGCTCGGTGCTGATCGACGGTAGCGCGAACATTCGCGAACTCAATAAAGCCTTTAACTGGCATTTACCGGAAGATGAAGCGCGCACCATAAACGGGATGATTCTGGAAGCACTGGAAGAGATCCCGGCGGCGGGCACGCGGGTGCGCATTGAGCAATACGATATTGATATCCTGGACGTGCAGGACAATATGATTAAGCAGGTGAAAGTCCTGCCGGTAAAACCGATTCGGGAAAGTATTGCTGAGTAGAGAGTAGGCCGGGTACGGCGCAAGCCGCCACCCGGCACTACAGATGGCAAATTACGCTTTCGCTTTCGCCACGGTAACCATTGCAGCACGAATGGTACGACCGTTCAGGGTATAACCTTTCTGCATCACGCCAAGCACTTTACCGGCTTCAACGTCTTCTGATTCCACCATCGCAATCGCCTGGTGCACGTTTGGATCCAGCGGAACGTTGGTATCGCCAACCACTTCCACGCCAAACTTACGTACCACATCCAGCATGGATTTCAGCGTCAGTTCGATACCTTCGATCATCGCGGTGTTGTCCGGGTTAGCTTTATCAGCCACTTCCAGTGCGCGATCCAGGCTATCAATCACCGGCAGCAGTTCGTTGATGAATTTCTCCAGCGCAAATTTATGCGCTTTCTCAACGTCCTGCTCGGTACGACGGCGCAGGTTTTCCATTTCCGCCTTGATGCGCAGAACACTGTCGCGTTCACGATTCTGTGCTTCTACCAGCTGAGCTTCCAGATTCGCAATTTTTTCATCGCGCGGGTCCACCTGCTCAGCAGATGCGTCCGGCTCTACAGCCTCAACATCATCGTGCTGTTCCGTGATAATTTCTTCAGGGGCTTGCCCCTCAGGCGTTTTCTGTTCTTTACTACTCATGAATTTCTCCGCGTTTTTCTGCATTCATATCGCTAACTTCGCTTATTATGGGGATCAGTTTCCGGGATTCAAGGGAACAAGACAGATTGTCATCATTCATCAGGCACAAGGACCTCCAGAAAATGAATAATCATTTCAGGTGTATTGGGATCGTCGGGCATCCGCGTCACCCTACCGCATTGACGACACATGAAATGTTGTATCGCTGGCTGTGTAGCAAAGGCTATGAAGTGATGGTCGAACAGCAGATTGCCCAGGAGCTGCAGCTGAAGAGCGTCAAAACCGGCACGCTGGCGGAAATTGGCCAGCAGGCGGATCTCGCCGTGGTGGTCGGTGGCGACGGCAATATGCTCGGCGCGGCCCGAACGCTCGCGCGTTATGACATCAAGGTCATCGGTATCAACCGCGGCAATCTCGGCTTTCTGACCGACCTCGATCCGGACAACGCCCAGCAGCAGCTGGCCGACGTGCTGGAAGGTCATTATATCAGCGAAAAACGCTTTTTGCTGGAAGCGCAGGTGTGTCAGCAGGACTGCCAGAAGCGCATCAGCACCGCGATTAATGAAGTGGTGCTCCATCCCGGCAAAGTGGCGCACATGATTGAGTTCGAAGTCTATATCGACGAAATCTTCGCCTTCTCTCAGCGTTCTGACGGGCTGATTATCTCCACGCCGACAGGGTCGACTGCCTACTCGCTCTCTGCGGGTGGTCCGATCCTCACCCCTTCACTGGATGCCATCACCCTGGTACCGATGTTCCCGCACACGCTCTCCGCGCGTCCGCTGGTGATCAACAGCAGCAGCACCATTCGTCTGCGTTTCTCGCACCGCCGTAACGATCTGGAGATCAGCTGCGACAGCCAGATTGCGCTGCCTATTCAGGAAGGTGAAGATGTTCTCATTCGTCGGTGTGATTACCACCTGAATCTTATTCACCCGAAAGATTACAGCTATTTCAATACATTAAGCTCGAAGCTTGGCTGGTCAAAAAAATTGTTCTGATTTTGCATCCAGTACTTTACTGTATATAAAACCAGTTTATACTGTATGAAAACACAGTCATGGTTTTTCATACAGGAAAACAATTATGCTGGCGCAACTGACCATCAACAACTTTGCCATAGTTCGTGAGCTTGAGATCGATTTCCACAGCGGCATGACGGCGATCACCGGGGAAACCGGTGCGGGTAAATCCATTGCCATAGATGCCCTCGGCTTGTGCCTCGGCGGCCGTGCAGAAGGTGACATGGTGCGCAGGGGCGCAAACCGTGCCGATCTCTGCGCTCGCTTCTCCCTGAAAGATACCCCTGCTGCCCTGCGCTGGCTCGAAGAGAACCAGCTGGAAGACGGACGTGAGTGTTTACTTCGTCGCGTTATCAGCAGCGATGGTCGTTCCCGCGGCTTTATCAACGGCACTGCAGTCCCGCTTTCCCAGCTTCGCGAGCTCGGCCAGTTACTCATTCAGATCCACGGCCAGCACGCGCACCAGCAACTCATTAAACCGGAGCAGCAGAAAGCGCTGCTTGATGGCTATGCTGGTGAGTACGCACTTACTCAGCGCATGGCGGAGCACTATCGCCAGTGGCATCAAAGCTGCCGTGAGCTTGCCCAACACCAGCAGCAAAGCCAGGAGCGTGCCGCCCGTGCTGAGCTTCTGGAATACCAGCTTAAAGAACTCAATGAATTTAGCCCGCAGGTGGGTGAATTTGAGCTTATCGACGAAGAGTACAAGCGCCTGGCTAACAGCGGTCACCTGCTCTCAACCAGCCAGAATGCCCTTAACATGCTGGCTGACGGTGAAGACGTGAACCTGCAGAGCCAGCTGTATAATGTTCGTCAGCTCATCACCGAGCTGGCCGGCATGGACAGCAAACTCTCTGGCGTACTGGATATGCTGGAAGAGGCCGCGATTCAGATTTCAGAAGCCAGTGACGAACTGCGCCACTACTGTGAACGTCTGGATCTCGACCCGAACCGTCTGTTTGAGCTGGAGCAACGCATCTCCCGTCAGATCTCGCTGGCGCGTAAGCACCACGTTACGCCAGAAGAGCTGCCTGGCTATTATCAGTCCCTGCTTGATGAACAACAGCAGCTTGACGATCAGGCTGACTCGCTGGAAACCCTGTCACTGGCGGTGAACCTGCACCATGAACAGGCGCTGACGACGGCGAAACAGCTGCATGAGATCCGTCAACATTACGCCCAGGAACTGAGTCAGCACATCACCGACAGCATGCACACGCTGGCGATGCCGCACGGCGTATTCACCATCGATGTCCGTTTCGAAGAGAACCATCTGACGGCGGAAGGTGCGGACCGTATCGAATTCCGCGTCACTACCAACCCGGGGCAGCCGTTGCAGCCCATCTCTAAAGTGGCTTCCGGCGGTGAACTGTCGCGTATCGCGCTGGCGATTCAGGTAATTACCGCACGTAAAATGGAAACCCCGGCGCTGATTTTCGATGAAGTGGACGTGGGGATCAGCGGCCCTACGGCGGCGGTCGTCGGCAAACTGTTGCGCCAGTTGGGTGAATCAACGCAGGTCATGTGTGTTACCCACCTGCCGCAGGTGGCCGGGTGTGGTCATCATCACTTTATCGTCAGCAAAGAAACTGACGGTGAAATGACGGAAACGCACATGAAGCCACTGGATAAACGCGCACGTCTGCAGGAGCTGGCACGCCTGCTGGGCGGCAGTGAAGTCACGCGAAATACGCTCGCGAACGCGAAAGAACTGCTGGCGGCATAAACTTTTTCGGGATCTCAGGGTCATAGAGAACAACAAAAACGCCGCCAGACCGGTTTCAAAGTGGGGCAAGGTCTATTATCATCGGCATATAACATATGAGCCGCGTTCTGCTCGGGCCCGAAAAGGAATCAAATCACTATGCGTTGTAAAATGCTGACCGCTGCCGCAGCGGTTCTTCTGATGTTGACCGCAGGCTGTTCCACTCTGGAGAAAGTGGTTTACCGTCCTGACATCAACCAGGGGAACTACCTTACCCCTAACGATGTGTCCAAAATCCGTGTGGGGATGACACAACAGCAGGTCGCTTATGCACTTGGAACCCCAATGATGTCCGATCCGTTCGGCACAAACACCTGGTTCTATGTATTCCGTCAGCAGCCGGGCCATGAAGACGCGTCCCAGCAGACCCTGACGCTGACCTTCAGCAGCGCCGGTGTGTTGACCAACATCGACAACAAGCCTGCCCTGACCAAATAATCAGGTGTCAGAGATGCAAAAAGGTGCTCAATGAGCACCTTTTTTGTATTCCTTCATCCCCCTCGCCCCTTTGAGATCAGGCTTAAGGTGAAGAGCAAACTACTTACCCGATTTCTCCGCACGCTGGCGACGCAGCTCTTTCGGGTCGGCAATCAGCGGGCGATAAATTTCGACCCTGTCACCCTCATTCACCACATCAGCCAGTTTGACCGGACGGCTGTAAATGCCGACTTTATTTTTCGCCAGGTCGATGTCACGACGAAGCTCAAGGATGCCAGAAGCGCGAATAGCCGCCTCAACGGTCGCACCTTCTTCCAGCATCACACGCTGCAGATATTGCTTCTCCGGCAGCGCATACACCACCTCGACAGCTATCTTATGCGACACTGTAAACCTCTTTGGCGCGGGTCGTGAACGCCTGAACCATATTCGAGGCCAGCTCTTTAAAGATGCGGCCAAACGCCAGCTCAATCAGTTTATTGGTAAACTCAAAGTCCAGCTGGAACTCGATGCGACAGGCATCAGCGCTGAGGGGGGTAAACTTCCAGCCACCCATCAGGGTTTTAAACGGACCATCTACCAGATGCATCAAAATACTCTGATTGCTCGTCAGCGTATTGCGGGTGGTGAACGTCTTGCTGATCCCCGCTTTGGAGACATCGACCGCCGCCGTCATCTGCGTCGGGCCAGACTCCAGCACTCGGCTCCCGGTACATCCCGGAATAAATTCTGGATAAGACTGAACGTCGTTCACTAACTGATACATTTGTTCCGCGCTGTATGGAACAAGCGCAGTACGGCTAATCTGAGGCATAGCATTTCCCATGGTCACACAACCGACAAATAATAACATTTATCACCTGTTAAAAAAACGCTAAGCCTCATCTCGTGCTAATATAGCGCGTTAGACCTCACAGGACGCAATGAGGTGACTTTTTGAAATCAGATTACCGATGGCTTTACGATACTTATGACGAAGAAAAAAGCACATAAACCAGGCTCGGCGACCATTGCGCTCAACAAGCGTGCTCGCCACGAGTATTTTATTGAAGAAGAATTCGAAGCTGGCCTTGCATTGCAGGGCTGGGAAGTAAAATCGCTGCGCGCCGGGAAAGCCAACATCGGTGATAGCTACGTGATCCTGAAAGATGGCGAAGCCTTCCTGTTCGGTGCCAACTTCACGCCGCTGACCGTCGCCTCGTCACACTACGTGTGTGACCCAACGCGTACCCGTAAGCTGCTGCTGAACAAGCGCGAACTGGAGTCCCTTTATGGGCGCATTAACCGTGAAGGCTTCACCGTGGTTGCCCTGTCTCTGTACTGGAAAAATGCCTGGTGCAAAGTGAAAGTTGGCGTCGCGAAGGGTAAAAAACAGCACGACAAACGTACCGATCTGAAAGAGCGCGAATGGCAGCTCGACAAAGCACGTATTATGAAAAACGCAGGACGTTGATTCTGCGCACTTATTGTACTATTCAATAAGTTAGCGTTCCGGGCTGGTATCCAGGATCTAAAATCTGGTATACTCAGTTCAACACTATTGGGGCTGATTCTGGATTCGACGGGATTTGCGAAACCCAAGGTGCATGCCGAGGGGCGGTTTGCCTCGTAAAAAGCCGCAAAAAAATAGTCGCAAACGACGAAAACTACGCTTTAGCAGCTTAATAACCTGCTCTGAGCCCTCTCTCCCTAGCTTCCGCTCTTAAGACGGGGATTCAAGAGAGGTCAAACCCAAAAGAGATCGCGTGGAAGCCCTGCCTGGGGTTGAAGCGTTAAAACTAATCAGGCTAGTACGTTAGTGGCGTGTTTGTTCGCAGCTGGCGTGCGAATGTAAAGACAAACTAAGCATGTAGTACCGAGGATGTAGAAATTTCGGACGCGGGTTCAACTCCCGCCAGCTCCACCAATTTTTGATATATTGAAGTTCAGTGAAGTCTATCAAGCCCGCATGGAACCAGCCTTGCGGGCTTTTTTACGTCTATAGTAGTCTACCGAGAATTGCTAGAATCTACTCGTTATGGCACCCTTTTTGGGACCCAACACAAAGGGTCCAAAACATGAGGGTCCCAAACATGGCAAAAATCGCTAAGAAGCTCACTGACACTGAAATCAAAAGCACCAAACCTGCCGAGAAAGAGGTTAACCTTTTTGACGGCGATGGTTTGCTCCTGCGAATCGCCCCCTTAGCGAAGGGAGGAAAGAAAAATTGGTATTTCAGATATGCAGTGCCTGTGACCAAAAAGCGAACTAAGGTGAGCTTAGGAACCTATCCTCACCTTACACTTGCGAAGGCACGAGCTTTACGTGATGAGTACTTGTCGTTGCTTGCAAATGGTATAGACCCACAAGTTCATAACACCCACAAAGCCAATGCCCTTAAGGATGCAACGGAACATACATTTCAAGCAGTAGCCAAGAAGTGGCTTGATGAGAAAGTCAAAACGTCAGGCATCTCCCAGGATCATGCTAACGACATCTGGCGAAGCCTAGAGAGAAATATCTTTCCAACGTTGGGTGATACCCCCATTAAGGAGATTCGCCCTAAAATGCTTAAACAGCATTTAGACCCCATAGAAAAACGAGGTGTCCTTGAAACACTTCGCCGCGTCATATCCCGCCTGAATGAAATTTTCCGCTATGCAGCAACAGAAGAACTCATAGAATTCAATCCGGCTGACAACCTGGGGCAACGGTTCAGCAAGCCAAAAAAACAGAATATGCCAGCATTACCCCCTTCCGAACTCCCCCGCTTCCTGGTTGCTCTAAACAATGCTTCTATCCGTTTAGAAACAAGGCTACTGATTGAGTGGCAACTTCTCACATGGGTTCGCCCTGGTGAAGCTGTTCGCACAAGATGGTCAGATATTGATATAGAAACCAGCATGTGGAACATCCCGGCGGAGTTTATGAAAATGAAGAAGCCTCACAAAGTTCCACTGAGCAAAGAATCTTTGCGAGTCTTGGATTCAATGAAAGCCATCAGCGGGCATAGAGAGTGGGTTTTTCCCAGTATCAAAGCTCCACTCAATCACATGCATGAACAAACAGCTAATGCGGCTATAATCCGTATGGGCTTCGGAGGTGAGCTTGTAGCTCATGGTATGCGATCAATCGCTAGAACGGCGGCTGAGGAGTGTGGCAAGTTTAGAACTGATGTCTTAGAAGCCGCCCTTGCCCACTCGAAAAAAGATGAAATAATTGCAGCCTACAATCGTGCAGAGTATCTCACAGAACGTGTGGTTCTCATGCAATGGTGGAGTGACTATGTTTCGTCTCAAAAATACAAAGTTATTGCCGCATAACTCTTCCATGATGGGTTAACTATCTTGATTTATTTGAAGAATTAATGATCACACCATTAACCTATGTGGACTAAGCATAGCCATTTACAAATGGGTACCTTGAGGCCACATAACGAAAGCTGTCGGTCATATCAGCTAAATAATTCACATCTCTTCTCGATTATCATACACCTCGAAGAACTACCAAATTCGCTCTAATCAATGATAAAACAGTTGAATTCGGTTAAAATTTGATCAATTTTATCCTCTACATTGTATTGAATCATCCATGAGGTTTTGTGCATGGCTAGCGGAAATGAAAAAAATCATAGAGTTAGGGTCGCACAGTACTTGAGGATGTCTACCGACCATCAGCAATATTCTTTACATAATCAGTCTGAATATATCAAAGATTATGCTGAAAAGAACAATATGGAAATCGCTTATACCTACGATGATGCAGGTAAGAGCGGAGTCAGTATCGTAGGCAGGCATTCTTTGCAGCAGTTACTTAGCGATGTAGAACAAAAGAAAATAGATATACAGGCTGTATTATTTTATGATGTGAGCCGTTTTGGTCGTTTTCAAAATAGTGATGAAGCTGCATATTATTCCTTTCTATTTGAAAGAAATGGTGTAGATCTTATATATTGTTCCGAACCTATACCCACTAAAGATTTCCCTTTAGAGTCCTCTGTTATACTGAATATAAAAAGATCAAGTGCTGCATATCACAGCAGGAATCTATCTGAAAAGGTATTTATAGGGCAAGTAAATTTAATAAAGCTTGGTTATCATCAAGGCGGTATGGCTGGTTATGGGCTGAGACGTCTTTTAGTAGACGAAAATGGCATAGCTAAAGAAATATTGAATTTCCGCAAAAGAAAGAGTATTCAAACAGATAGGGTAATATTAATTCCGGGACCAAAAAATGAAATAAAAATTGTAAATAGAATCTATGATCTCTTTATAGATAGTAACGTCCCAGAATTCATTATTGCTGAGAGATTAAATGAACAGAGCATACCTGCAGAAAATGGAACATCATGGACTCGTGCAAAAATACATCAAATTTTGACAAATGAAAAATATATTGGAAACAACATATATAACAAAACCTCATCTAAACTAAAAAGTAAGCTTGTAAAAAACCCCAAACATGAATGGATTAGATGTGACAAGGCATATAAACCAATTATTTCAAAGAAAAAATATAATAAAGCTCAAGAAATAATTCAGCTCCGATCCATTCATTTGACTAATGAAGATCTATTAGAAAAGCTAAAAGAAAAATTAGAATCTAATGGAAAACTATCAGGCTTTATCATTGATGAAGATGATACAGGCCCTTCATCTTCTGTTTATAGAACCCGATTTGGTGGTCTTTTAAGAGCATATACTTTGATTGGTTATAAGCCAGAACATGATTACAGCTATCTCCAAATAAATGAAGCACTAAGATCATTTTACTCAGAGATAATTGAGGATTTTAAGGGCGAAATATTAAAAAGTAACTGTCATATAGACGAGTATAAATATTACCCAATGCTTTACATCAATGATGAGTTTTTAATTTCCGTCCTTGTTACTAAATGCATACATATGAAATCAGGTAAACTTAGATGGAAAGTCCGGTTTGATAACTCACAGAAAGCAGACATAACAATTGTTATACGAATGAATTCACAAAATATTTCACCTCTTGATTTTTATATCATACCAAAGATTGAAAACGAATATAGTAAAATGTGTATGATGGAAACAAACAACATTCGGTTAGATCTCTATAGATTTGATAATCTTGATAAATTTCTACAAATTATTACTCGCATGAAAGTGAGGGAACTATATGCTGCCTGAAAAAAATGAATTCCCAATAATTCAAATTGAGATTGCAAAAATAAAATTTCTTAACCCACGAACAAGAAATAAGGTAGTGCATGAAGAAATAAAGGAAAGCATAAAAAAAAGAGGATTAAGCAAGCCTATAAGCGTAAGAGCTATTGATGAAGACGATTTCAAATATGCTTTAATTTGTGGTCAAGGGAGAATAGAGGCTCTTGTTGCATTAGGTGAAACTATTATTCCAGCAATTATAAGAGATGTATCAGAAGAAGATGCTTACGTTATGAGTTTAGTTGAAAACATTGCAAGGAGAAGACCACGTTCTAATGAGTTATTACAGGTGATTAAAGACATGAAAATCAGAGGACTTTCAGACTCCGAAATAAGTGAGATTACTGGATATTCATCGAACTGGGTGAGCAGTATTAATATGCTTCTTGATAAGGGAGAGCATAAACTTCTCTCAGCAGTCGAACGGGGTAATTTGCCTCTGTATCTCGCAGTGCAATTTGCAAGATGTGAAACTGAGGAAGCACAAGATATTCTTACCGAAGCATATGATAAAAAATTAATAAAAAGTCGGGACATTATAAAGATAAAATACATTCTAAATCAAAGAACAGTTGGGAATAAAGGTGCAAAAGCAGCCGGATTTTATTATCACAAACCATCAAAAAGGATGACTGCAGAGGAGTTGATTGAGCTTTATGAAAATAGTATCGCTGAACATAAATCTGTTTATAACAACTCGAAATTTATAAAAACCAATCTACTAATAATAAATGAGATTTTTAACATCATAATGATGAATAAAAGCTTTCAAAATATACTTGAACAAGAGAATCTTTCAGAACTACCATCTCAGATATTAAACCCAGTAAACAAAGAGGTATCAAAATGATTCAGATACGTTTTGGCAAAAATTTTATTTACCTGGAAACTAATAAGTTAATTCCATCTAAGGAATTATTAGAAAACGTAAAGCGAAGCCATAAATATCATCAAATAGTTACCTCTATCGAAAGCTTGGGTATTATTGAACCAATAATAGTATTCTATGACAAAGATAAAGATGTCACTAAGATACTTGATGGCCATTTAAGGGTTGAGGCTTTAAAAGACTTAGATATAGAAAAAGCTCCATGTATACTTTCGAGCATAGATGATGCTTTCACTCCTAACAAACAAGTGAATCATATAAATGTAGTTGAAGAACATAGAATGATAATTAAGTCTCTGGCAAAAGTATCAATTGAAAAACTTAGTGCTGCTTTGGGCATATCTGTTGATGCCATAAAAGATAAAGCTAATGTGATGAACGGCATAGATCCAAGTGTAATTGCGAAACTTTCTGATAAACCTATACCTAAGGCTACATTTGACGTTTTGAGGAAAATGAAGCCAATTCGTCAAATTGAAGCAGTCGGTACAATGATTAATTTTGATAATTATAGTAAAAAATTTGCAATGAGCATCTTGGATGCAACACCGTCATCGATGATAGTAAATAAAGGGAAAAACACTCCCTATAAAAAGGACATAAAAAAAACCATACTTCGTCTGGAACAAGAAATGGCAACAACTTCGGAAGAAACGAAAAAACTTCAAACCGAGTATGGTTCAGATATGTTGAAATTCGTTATAATCCAGTCATATATTAATAAATTACTTGGCAACTCTAAAGTTCTTCATTGGTTCTTAGAAAACGAGGTTGATTATCTTAATGAGTTAAAAAGAATTTCTAGAATAAATTCTTTGGATGATAAGACTCTTACTGAAAACAGCCAGTCATAGTCATGGTTTTATATAGCCTAAATAAACCAAGAAGTATACTTACACAACGACCTTCACGCCGAAGAAGCTGTCAGATACGCCAGCAACCAAAGCATTGCGTTTAAGAGTCAGTCATTGATACGAAGGGATAACTGCGTATCAGCAGCCGGACATTGAGTCGAATAAAGGCTGGTAGAGAGGGACAGTTCTGTGTCACCGGGAGATTAGTCAGAAACATCAGCGGCAGAACAGATGAACCAGCAATTGGTAGTGTACAGAAAACTCTCCAGTATATAATTATTCAACTTAACACTAAAAAAAATCACATAGTTAATATCATAATTTTTCTTTGGTCTACTTATGCGAGAGATATTGTGGCTTCAACCTGGTATTAGGAGTCGTTTCAGATAAAAGATGTTCTTCGATTCGACTGGACTTGGTAATAGCAATAAGTAATCGTGAATATTGAAGGACGAAAGGCTACTTCAAAACAAAGTAACCTTTCCAATATTCCCATATATGGGACAAGTGGCACATTAACTGCACATAGTGCAGGATACATATGACATAAAACTTTTTATTTATGGCATACATTAAAAATAACTTTTATTTTACGAATGTCAATAGGCTCTTGCTTAATACTTTTAAAATAATTAATTGATTTTTTATTATAGCTTCGCTTGTACAAGCGAAGATCCTATTGTTCTTGAATGAATAATGCCAATTATAAAAGAAGCAAGGGCTAACCCTACGAAGCCGCTGCGCTTGTTTCTTTGGGTTCCCCTTGCTTTTCTTCCCTTCGGTTAGAAAAGAAAATCCAGCCCAGTTTATCAACTATCTACAGTATTCCCACTAAAGAGTAACCGCCACTTTATACTCCGTTTGTGAGCTGAGGCTACTGTAGCATTTTTGGGTTTAAATTTTCTATCATTACCAGTTGTTGTGTCGGGATAAAAATATTTTCTCGCATCCAACCATAAAGATATCAGATTTGCTATCATCATCACTTCACATAATGAAACTTTTTAAGTAGGCCTAAAATACAAGGCCTACTTAATAGCCGGAGATAGTTATTATTTAGATGCTAAAATAGTATTTTTATTGAATTTTTCATCAGCATCTGTAAGCTTTTTCATTATTAAAGCAGGGGCTATATCCTGAAGCTCCGTAGATTTTATGAAAAAATAATTACAAAGGTAAATTATATTATTAAGATTAATTGGTATATCAATATTATAATCTAACATTAACGATAACAAACGATCTCTGTCAATTCTATAAAACTTTTTACCAAGCTCTTTCTCATTAATTATTGAAATTATCTTTTCATCAAGCTTATCGTCCATTCTCAATCTTAATTTATTTCTTAGCATAGCGGACCATGCGCTTGACTTATAATTTCTATATGCTAAATCCTCAAATAACTTCATTATTCCCCAATCAGATGTTTCCAAAGAGGCGTAAATTCCATTCAGCGCGCGACTAAGGTCATTATGCTCAACCCAATCCTCTTTGCACTTATAGCGTAGATCATGCTCAACTTCATGCCATCCTTCAGATAAAATAGTTCTAAATTGGACTTCAAAAGTAGTATCAATATAAGAATATTTCTTTAATAAGACACTATCATTTGATAATACTTCTGGTAACTTAAAGACGTAATTGCATCGAGTTGCCGCAAAGAGATTAGCCGTGGTTTCGTCTACGGTTTTAGATTCAATTTCGAATAATTTCTCCAGTGTTTTTTGAGCAATAAATAAATCATCAGGAAAATATAATATTATCCTAACCCCAAATAAGTCTTGAATTTTTTTACCATCCTCTGAGTATTTATTAGGCTCTTTTTCATATTTCTTAATTATTGAGCTTTCTGATTTTGTCCTCGAAAAAAAACGATAAAGTAATCCAATACGATTAAGTTCATCTTCTATATCTTTTTGCAAACTTTGAATAATTCGCAATTCATTCCCGTTATACATCAGAAATTCCTCCCAAGAATTGCTTTAATCTCTGATATTCTTGCCATGTTAAGTTCAAGGAACGAACGCTTGTCTGGCGTAAGTAAAAGACCGTCTTTCCTCAATTTATCTAAAGAATGGAGTATTTCACTTAACTGAAATTGATTGTTGTTAGAACATAAGCCTTTTATAGGCCGATGCTTATGATAGCTAACACTCCCTCTGGGACAGAACTTCTCTAAGATGTAAATATCACAATCTGTAATATCGTGATCATTTTCACTGTTTATCTCGACAGATTTTTTATTAATAGCATCATTGTCACATTCACATCCCAAAAAATAAATATCTTCCCTACCACTTAATTCGTTAAAACTACAATCTATAAAAGAACAGTTCACGAATGTAACGTTTTTATAATTACCACAGGTAAATATGCTGCTAAAAAACGAACAATCAACAAAGATAGTATCATGTATTATATTTATATCGCCTAAAGAAAGTTTTGATATAGACAATTGCTCAACACTATCATTTTTTAAATCTAATGGAACTTTTCCTATAAGCAAATGACTATAAAGGATTTTATCATTACCTGACATAAAATATAAAGCAAACTCTAAGCTATGCCAAAGTAATTCTTTTTCATCATCGATCCTCGGCATATAAGATTGCACTGCTGGTTCTATAAAACGTTTATCACCAATCCATTCATTTGACTTATCATTAATAATATTTTCAGAAACAAAATTACCAAGAACAAATTCATTAACAAATCCAATACCTTGGTTTTCTGAGCCTGACCGATCTAATAGAGCATGCGATGCTAATTTATTAACTAATTCGTCAGTAGTTGGTCTTTCATCTACAGTATAAAGCTTTCTTGTAGCCTCCAAGAGTTGTTGATTCTTTTCAGTTATGACTAACGATATATACTCTCTAGACTCAGATGTGTAGTTACCCTCGACCATGTCGTCAGCTATTATTTTTAGTATAGTATATTGATCTTCAATAGACATTAATAAATCTTGTCTTTTTCTTTCTCGCTCAAGCATTGAATCAAAATACTTCCTCACTATAGTTGTTGGGTCGCTTATAACTTTATTAAAGTCGGTGTCGTCGATGCATCTTAGAAATGATAGCAGTACAGGGTTTGATAATTTGTTAAGAGGAAATCCTGTCGATGAAATTTCATCTAAACGTTGACCTGGAAGCCAGTCTTCAATTTGTGGTTCATGAATTCTTATTCTTATCACATCAAAATCTTCTTGATGTGATGCTATCCACTGATGGAATTCATCTCCGTCAAATATAGCTGTTCTTCGAGTTGTCAAAACCACTTTTGCACTATCAGTTAGAAGCTCACTTATTGTTTCCAGCATTGGCTCTGTTTTTTCATAATTATTTTCAATTCCGTTTGTACTTTCATGCAATAGTTCATCAAACCCGTCAAGTATAACTGGTACATTTCCTGCTCTTATTTCATTCCTTACTAAGGCTGAGCTTAACAAAGGAAAACTTCTATCAATTTCATCTAATAGTACATACCTGAATATTTTTGCTTGCCTATTCCTTGATAGTTCTGAAAATAATGGTATTTTCCCTATATTGTTAACTATAATCTCCCTCAATAATTCATACGCCGTGCAAGTCTTTCCAAAACCGGCTGCAGCCTCAATCAAAAACAGAATTGGACGCCTATGTTGTATTCTCTCTAATATTTCCGTAACAACATTAGCTTCGCCAATAACACCATTTAAGTAATATTTTGAATTTATGTAGGAATAAGTTGCAGTAGGTGAGTGAATTTTTACAATTGAATCTGTGAAAGTATTATAATCTTTAATCAACCTTTCTTTAGTTGAATCGACGCTAAAGAAGCCATTAAATAATTCCTTATGTGCTTCTTCATAAGACTGATATTTTTTAATTTGACATGCATAACCTAACTGCCTATATTCTTCAAAGGTTTGATTTACATTAACCTCATTATTTAGTGGAAGTATGTCCGCGTTATGGTAGTGCCCTGTTTTAATAGAATATACAGCAATACTTTCGTTACCTGTATTTTCTTCAGTAAAACCAAACCTTTTATATATCTCTGTAAGTTTGCTTTTTCGTAACATTAAACTCACCTCCTGATATTTTTCGCAATGATGCTATAGTCGCTGTATGAACTTTTAATATAATATTACAAAAACCATCTACATAGCTACCGCCTAAGCAATAATAGCTATGTAGAGATTATCTGTAAGAGAACAGTTCAACGGTTACGTGCACGTTATGACATCGTTCTAACTTCATGGGGTGCTCAGTAACAGAACTTTTAAGCCATTCTTGCTCGCTGAACATGCAGTCATACCTATCACAAGCAGTACAACCATTACTTAGCAGACCTCTGCTTCTTGTTCCAAAAGGAACGTAAACCAGATGTTAGAGTTAACAAAACTGAAAGCCACTGCCCCCCAAATCTCCAAGTCAAACATTAGAGACTTTAAGTGAGCTCAGCCCAGATTATGCATTCTAATCAATTTCCAAATAATCAATCGGGCTAAGCCGTGGTGGTCATCGCGCCAATCCCCATAATGAAGGATACATCTTGGCTGTATCATCTTCCTTACAGCTGCGTTTCAACATGTGCTGAACAACACTCAAGTTAATGTAAATGAGCCAGTGAATACAACATCTGTTTCAAATCACTTTGAAGTTTTCTTCACTTAATGTGTACGCCAAAATTATCCGGATAAACATAGAGTAACGGTCGACCGGGATTACAATCAACCAGTTTCATCTCTAGTAAGCGATATTCTTAAGGCGGCAGCGGAATGTTCTGACAACCCCACTGAGGCGGTGCTACAGAATCTTATCGAAGCCAAACATCAGCTACGTTTCCCTAGATGTTAAAATCAGTAGTCGCAGGGCCAATGCTAATGATCCACACATTGACCGTGAAGGGGCCTTTCAGGTGGGTACGACTGCATTCCAAGTGACCACCGCACCTATGGAGAAATTGATTTCACACTGTATCAAAATCAAACGCGCAGGCTACAGGCCGGTCATCCTAACTCTTGAAAGCAAGGTCATTGCAGCACGCCAGCTGGCTGATAACGTTGGTATGTCTGAACTGATAGCCATCCAGGCAGCTGAAACTTTCATTGGTAACAATATTGAAGAGATTGCTATTTATGACGGCGATAAAATCCGTGAGAGTCTCGCAAGATTGATACATCTCTTATGATTGATGAGCCTCTTGGATCGTTAACTTACTGACCGACTCCTGAAATACATAGAGCTCAGTAAGCTTAACGAGTCGCTTTTTTCCACCATACCTAAGCCCCAAAACTAAAGCACTACGGCTTGATTGGGCTGGCGTAAGTCTGCACACCGAGCCTTTTGCACTATAAATTTCTCAGAATATATAACCAATATGTCAGTAAAGGTTTAAAGTGAATGATTCGTTTTGGCAGGATACTTACGATTATCACAACACTATCACATATTGTGTCTCACACACAAAGTTGAAAATCAAAACAGAAGTAAAAGATATAATATTCCCCTGCTAAAATACGATTCACTTCAAACATTTAATATTAATGGGATATATTTCCCCCTAAGCAATGGGGAAAAACGCCCATCAATCAACCATGAAATAAAAATAGCACTTTTTGCAAACTATGAATTTATTTATATAAAACATCACATTAAATTAGTTTATTCAAAAGAAAACGCTTGCTTATTTTTTATTATTAAAAATAAATTTGATTTTTATTTATTTGATAATATACATTCATTTCATCAAAATAATAAAGGAGAATAAAAATGAAAAAACAAAACTATTCAACCCTGACAAGTTACCTATCTAAAACAAAAAAGAATACAGATCTCTACCGTCTGTATAACCCTCACTTTTCAATATTCTGTAAAAATAGCATTGAAGATCATGTTTTTTATCTTAATTATTTTTCCAGACATATGGTGACGGAAAGAAATATTCTGACCATATTTGCTATCCATACCTTTTTCTCTTATAGCATGGAAAAAAAAGACACCATAAAAGCTTTTACCCGTTTTCTTAAAGAGGAGAATCACGATACTTTCTATCAGTCATTTTCTTTTCGTGGCTGCAATATCATTTATACAAACAAAAAAGGCGAAGTGAAAGAGATCTCATGGTTTTCTTTTTCACGGATCTATGACGAGATCATTAAGATAAAAGAATATGAATACAACAATAATACCTGGCACAAAACGACCGCTTAAAAAGGAGAACGCCCATGAGTAACTATACAGAAGATAATTTATTTGACAGCAAAACTAAAAAAGACGTCCAGAATTGCATTGCTGCAGGCATTGACATTAACACACTTAATGAACACGGTGAAAACGCCCTTTTCGGTTGCGACAGTATCGGGGCTTTAAAAGCCATGATTGAAGCAGGCATAGCGCTGAACCATACAGATTGTTATGGTAATAATGCCCTGTTTAGCAGAAAAAGCCCACGTGCAGTGAGGCTATTGATAAAGTCAGGTATTAACGTTCACCACAAAAATAATAAAGGCCAGTCCTGTCTTCACTGGCAGCGCTACGCCATAGATTGTGCGGAACTCCTCATAAACGCGGGCATTGATATCCACAGCACAGATAACGAAGGACAAACGCTTCTTTATGACCTCCTCGATCATGACGTCTTTGATTACTGGGTAAATAAAGGGTGTGACATAAACCACAGAGATTATGGTGGCAAAGCGGTGCTGGATCTTCCGACTGACAACGAGTGGTGGATATATGATTTCAGTATTAATGCCCTCAAACGCCATGTTGATAGAATAGACAGCACGCCAGTATTATTTAAACATGTTTCAACTGAGGCTTTGCCTCTAATTGCTTTGCTTCATGAAAAAGGGCGTAATATCCTTATCGCTGAACACTGTTCCTTCGCATTATATGTCAAAAACATGAAGTACTTCTTTACCTCACTGAAAAAATATACCGATATCAGTCATGTTCAGTTTTATAATTGTTATCATGATAAACATATTGGTATCTACACCGGCATAGAAAGTGTGAAATGGTTCATTCGAAATGGTATCCGAATGGACGACGATATACTCAGACAGCGTTCTGACTCCGATAAGATTTTTTCTTATATCGCAGCAAGAGAGAAAAAAGACCTGTTAAAAGAAATGAAGCCAGAGATCCCCCGTTCATCTGTACGAAAAAGACTCTAAAACTCTGGAGTAAACAACCCTTTTCTTAGTCTGCAAGGATTCATTTAATGACCATTAATCTGATATGTCCTCGTGGGTATACTATTTGTCAAATGGTATACCTTTTTTAATCCAGATAATTAAATTATTTATCCCGTAACAACTTGACTTATTCATTTCATCGGTTATCTGTAGTAATAAACATGAAATAAAAGGATAACTATGAACAGTGACATGAGTAATGATGATGATATAACCAGAGTATCAAAACGCGGTAAATTCCATACTGACAAATTTCCTGAGAATGAAATACGACATCACTGCATCAGTGTCAGATTAAATGAAGAAGAATTAATTATTCTCGACAGTAAAAGAGGTCAGTATAAAAAAGGAGAATGGCTCAGGATGGCTTCCCTGAATAAACTCCCGCCGGTTCTGCCAGAAATCAATCGTGAAGCATGGATAAAACTTGGCAGCCTTTCACAGGATTTAAACTACCTGTTGAGTCATCTCGACAGCAAAAGCCCTGACAGCGAACTGACCCGTACAGAACTCTTCGCCCTGCGCAGACAAATCAAAACTCTCAGGGATCACCTTATTCCCTCAACATTTCTGGAGTCAGACCCATGAAAGGCATGCAGAAAATAAAAAGGGGTAAACAATTCACAGGTGTGGTTATTTATAGCCTGAAGTCAGGTTCTCACCACAAAATCACGCCTTATGTCATCGGTGGCAACATGACGGGTAGCACTGCTGCTGAGCTTATAAGTGAATTTGAAGGCACCCGACTGCTGCGTCCCGATGTCGCCAAACCTGTCTGGCATAATTCACTTCGCCTGCCAAAGGGTGAGAAACTGTCAAACAGACAGTGGGCAGCATTCGCTGACGATTATATGGCCCGAATGGGCTTCACTGACACCCATCTTCGCTGCTATATCATGCACGATGATCCGGATGGGCAGCATATTCATATCATTGCAAGTCGTATTAACATGGTCGGTGGAAAACTGTACCTGGGGAAAAATGAAAATCTTATCGGCACACGGATTATCAGTGAGCTGGAGAGAGTACACGGCCTCACCGAAACTACGGGTGTAACCGGCAGTAGCCGCCAGGATAAAAGGAAGCCTTCCCGTAATGAACTGATGATGGCAGAACGCACAGCAGCTCCCTGCCCTAAGTCACTGTTGCAGGCCCTGCTCGACAATGCATTAACACACCATCCCGATTTACTAACCTTTGTTCGCTTACTGGAACAGGAAGGAGTGACCTGCAAACCCAATATCGCCACTACGGGTAAAATGAGTGGATTTTCATTTCAATACCAGGGTATTGCCTTTAAAGCATCTCAGTTGGGTAAAAAATATGGCTGGTCTTCCCTGCAAGCACTGATTGATTTTACGCCTGAGCATCTGAGTTTACTGAAAGAAGCCCA
Organism: Enterobacter sp. PTB; assembly: GCF_051130085.1. Lineage (NCBI taxonomy): Bacteria > Pseudomonadati > Pseudomonadota > Gammaproteobacteria > Enterobacterales > Enterobacteriaceae > Enterobacter > Enterobacter sp. PTB. The sequence goes on along the minus strand of NZ_JBDKEE010000016.1, from coordinate 77,704 downwards.
GAGGCCAATAGAACCTACAACCGCGCCAGTGCCAGTGCCAGTGCCAGTGCCAGTGCCAGTGCCAGTGCCATCATGCGAGTCTGAAGAGCAGGCTGCAAACCGGGAAACGATTCTGGAGAAAATCCATCAGCTTGAAGAAAAAATTCGTCTGGAAAGACAACAGGAGACAGTGGGTATCATCCAGCTCAGGAGCAATCTGCACAATACAGCTCGTCAGATACCCCGCCAGCGTCGTCTGTATTCATGGCTTGTATTGCTCGTCCATATTGTGGCACTTCTCAGGCGCAGAGGCATGTCTCTGTTACATGCCACTGCACATCCTTTCCACCAAATCCTCCACCTACATATTCTGACACCCTGTCATCCCATGACAACAAATACCAATAAAGAACAATCATTTAAAAACAACAACCATCCTGCACCATAAGTTAGCTAGTCCATACTTTAGTGATAGTCAATAAGATATCGATCGTTTTTATAGATCGATAATCTAGTTATAATAGATATAACCTATCGCCTGAGATCCATCGATCGGTACAAGCAATTTTACTAAAGCAGTTCATTCATCGAAAATGTTCAAAAATACATCACCTTAAATCAGGCTACGGAGTCATGATGGATAATAAAACGATTAGCTGCCCTTTCTGCTTTACACAAAGCCCACACGGTGTGCGGGTTTGCAAAGGTTGCCATGCAAAAGTGGCCTATGGTGAAAGTCCACTCAGTGTGGCATTCCTGTTTCAATTCGTGGCATTAGCTCTCGCCTGGTTAGTGTTTTCATTGACCGGCAGCACTCCTGCCTCAGTCATTACGTTTTTTGCCAGCGTCATTATTCTTATCTGCATTATTAAAAAGAAATATGCAGACAGAGTTGTTTTTATAAGATGATATTAATTTCACACCACCGCAAACATAAAAAATTAATATGAGAAAACTTATGAACAGATTCATGATTTCTGTGTTTTTTATTTCTTCTTTACTTATTTCTGGCTGTTCAACATCAGGCAACCAGCATCTAAAAAAAGAAACATCACAAAGTCTGCAGTCGAAAATCATCAAAAATAAAACAACGAAATCAGAAATCATTACCGCATTCGGTCAGCCCGAAACCAAAACTACACTTGATAGTGGCAATGAACAATGGACTTATTCGATGGACAACAATCAGTTTGATGCCACCACATTCATTCCCGTGATTGGACTGCTGACCGGGGGTTCACAGACGCAGGCCAAAACGCTGGAAATCGAATTTAAAGGCGAAACCGTCAGCAAGTGGACGTTCTCTGAAAACAACAGCAAGATGAAAACCGGCCTTTTTCAATAACGTACTCTACCGTCTGGGATTATTTTATGAAAACATATGCATTTACCACACTCATTGCGTCCATTTTTTTGCTGACCGGCTGCACCAGTGAACCGTCTGAGCAGGATATTTACACTGCGATGAATAAGGTCGTGGAGCAGACGAATGCCATCGTTAAATCCATAGCGAGAAACGATATCACGCCTGACATGCTGCGGAAGTTAAAATCAGTCAAAAAACACGACTGCGAAAAACTATCGGATAAAAGCTATAAATGCAATGTAACAGCTGTTGTCGATAACGAAAAACGCACAGCGGCTGTCAAGCTGGTCAAAACAGATGATGGCTGGCAGGTCGTTGATAAGTAAGACCACAATAAAATAATCCCGCCAGGCAGGACACCAAATCGGTGGATCCTGCCTTTTTAATGCCCGGTAATATCTTGCGGGAAACGACTGCTTTTATGTCACTCTGCCATACTCTGCCTTGTCCGGCGCATTTCCGATGTCTCACAGTCTTTTCCTGACCACGGATCCTGGTGGTGTATAAGCCAGAGAACGTGCAATGCGTTTCTTTTCATACTGTGCCAGTAAATCAGCATAAATGTGCTCTGCTTCATCCAGATTGCCTGAAATATAATTCACGAGCGAATTCAGGCAATGCAGCAATGTGTCACTGTTTGCGAGTTGCCTGAGCAGAGGGGTCTTCAGGGTAGAAACGACACCCATAAACATCTGCATGATATTATCAACGTGATAACACGAATTGCGATATTGCGCCCGTGAATAAAAATACTTCAGATGATATCCGGCGAAGAGAACATAAAGTTTTTTATAAAAGACATTGTTATTAACGCCGTTGTGATTATGGGTTATAAATTTATCAACAACATGTATAAATTTTTCCTCCTGAGATAACACATTAATAGCACTCATAATTTCCTCCATTATTTTGTTTTTATAATTAAGTACTATCATCTTAAAAATTAAAATCAATAGCAAAATAAAAATATTTTATTATTCATATATATTTTATTCCTCATAAATACAAATAGCTTTTACTGTGCTAAAGTTGTGTCTTCCCGATTGTATTGTTTTTTCATATATCAATTATCTGAGTTATTTCCCTATTGCAGATAAGAAACCCACAGGAATATTTTTTGAGAGCGTGCTACGCACTGGCTTACGCCCCGACTACCTATAAATGTTAATTATTTTTACCAAACAGTTGAAAAACTTAATTTTGTCTCCCTGGCAGCGCCTCTGAGTGCCCGCAGCACTCACTCGCTGAAGCAGAAAGGGTTTTTCCGAAGGGTCCCGGCGTGAGCCGTAGTCAGCAAACGGGTAAATCATGTATCTGTGTTCGCTTTCCCGATCAACTTAGCCTCCTGATTTTTTTTTGCGCGAAGCGTATTTGTGCTGACAGCTAACCCCATTTTTCTGAACTTCTGCACGAAGCGTATTTTTAATGACAGTAAACCTAAATACTGTGAACTCGTGCGCGAAGCGTATTTATACTGACTGAAAACACTATAGTGATGTTCTGAAGCCCAATGGGGCGTAACACACAGTTGCGCAGGCTTCAATTTACAAATGATATTATTTAAGAAAAGCAATAATAAAAATGTTTTCATCAGGTACACCAAGGCCTTGAGTATCGATCAAATGCAAAACTGTGGTTTCTTATTTCTTTATCACTCTTTTATCTTGCAGATCAAAATCAAAAATTATCTAATAAAATCATATGATTATACAAAATATGCCGTTGTTAATTTCAGCACCAAAAATTATCAATCACATAACAGGTGATGGTTAAATTTAGCACCCCTCGTTTCAAATTTTACAACCTATTACCACCACCAAAGAACGGATAAAAAATTCAAATAAGATATAATTAAAATAATATCATCAAAACCATTGACAAATAAATTAAATATGCCATGTCTGTAATCACAACAATAAAAAAGGAGCCATTATGTCAATCACAAGTGTTGTATTAACTAAAGAACAAAAATCCATTATTGCAGAAGCATTAGAGGTTATGCCCGAAGATCTAGAAGAAATAAAAATTAAAGCAACCAGCTATAAAAAGACGTCCTTCAAGGACGATTTCTCAATGGTATTTAAAGGTAATATGGCGACACTCGCCAGAATGGATTTGACGCCTACAGCATTTAGAATTGTGATTTATCTCTTCTCAGCCATTGATTACGGTAATATTATTCCTGATTTTTCACAGTCACGTACTGCCAAAGAGCTTGGGCTGAATAAATCAAATGTTTCACGTGCATTCAAAGAGTTATTTGGAAAAAAAAATACTTATTCGTGACACCATAGATAATCAGGTATATCTGAATTCAAACTTGTGCGTTAAGGGAATTCCTCGTCGTTTCAATGAAGATCTGATGGATAAATTCAGAAAATCCAGACTGGAGACAGAAGATTTTGCCAATTCGTTTAATTTTTATCGTGCCTGGAGTAAAACAAAATCAGTTAAAAACTCCAGAAGACGAAATCCTGCAGACGGCATTCCATTTTAAAAACATTACAGCGTGGTAATTTTCTCCACGCGAGTGATAACATTAACAAAAAAACGATACCTTTATGCAAAAAAGACTCTCCACTTACTTTCAAAATAATCAATCATCAGTTGAAAGTCATAATCTTAACACTACTATTCACAATGTATTCTGGTTGCTTACATTAATCGCGTCGTATAAGCCAGATAAGAGCATTGTTTACCTAATTTTTCATCGTGTTACGCCCATAGCACAGCAAGAAGGGATACATATTACACCCACTCAATTTTATCAGGCTATCACAGAACTGATTGATGCGAGTGTTACTATACCTACTGAGTTTAAATACCAACACCATTTAAATCCTGTATTTTTCAGCTCTTTTAAATAAAAAAGAGCATAATATTAAAATTCAGGATAACCTATATCCTATAATGTTTACTATAGAAAACCAGATGACCACTATCAAAAGCACATAATTTTCATGTATCATTATCTGTTGAATTAAAATAAGAAGGTACAGACTTGTGCTGTCTGTACCCATGATAATTTATTACAGCCTTTACATCTTTTTATCTGCATTATTATTTCTGATACTATTTTTTTCATAGACAAGCTGCTCAATACACATTCGTACTTCATCATTAATCGTAATATCTGTACTACCATTGACCACTATAGAAAACAATAAATAAAGAAAGACGTGCTCTAACTCTATCTCTTGGACTAGATCTACATAATTACGATAGGATTCAATAGCCTCATAAAAGCTATTCGGTGAAGTCGCAAACGCACATACAAAATCTTTATCTTCTGGTACTATGATTGAATTATTCATTTTAACTTTCCTATACTTATTAATATGAAATGTCATGGTAAAAATCCCGTCATAATTTTCACCAATGGCTATTATTATTACTTCTTAATACTAAAAACCGTCCTAACACTATTAATATTATGCACACCCAACCCACCTAAAACCATCTCACTGCCTTGCAAAAGAACGGTCATAAAAATAATGCAAGTTATTCTTTAACGTTTTAATCTAAAATATGCAGCAAAACTTTGCATTGCCATATGAATTTCTTAATCCAATAAATATTCAATTATCCGCTTCGCCAAGAGTTTCATTTCATCAGGGCATTTAATTAGCGAAAACCAAGTCTCGTAAACATATATTTGTTTGGAAGCATTAAGCTCTGAGATCGCGTCTAAAGGTTGTATCAAATTTCCGACAAGATACTGACTGAGCCAATATATTATTTCTTTATTAAACTCGTTATTGGGTAAATTATAAATCGATTCAGGCTCGAAAATTTTAAAGAATAGTTCCTGGCCCAGATTACACATATGGTTTTCTTCATTCACAAATTCTTCGATAGTCATAAAATCTCTCCTAAATTCAATTAAGCAACATTATTTCGACTTGTTTCGATAACAGACTGAATCCAGCTATCAATCTCACTTTCAACGAAAGCTATTGCACGACTTCCAATTTTGACAGGAGCAGGAAACTTGCCATCGTTGATCAGACGATAGATCCAGGCTTTTCCGTAGCCAGTTCGTTCGAGAACTTCTGGTAAGCGTATGAGGCGGGTTGCTTGATTTTTCATTTCGTTATCCCTTGTCGTTGCGGTGAAGTCACTATACGAGCAGTTGGGAAAAGAAAGGAGCGAAGCTCCTGAAGCGGAGGTTCTTCGCTGCTGTGCAGGATGGTTTTCTCGAAGTTGGTGCAGTACAGAACAAGGGAACTTGAGAGTAGCTGAAATTCCCCTGTTTTATAGCAAGTGTAAAAATGGCCGGTTTAAAGTAAAAATCGCAAAAAAAAGCACCATTTACAGTAGTGCTTTTAGTTTATTTTTATAATAAAAAAACAGACAGTTATTAATTAACTCTTAATCCGATAGTTTCATTACATCAGAGACTTTCATTTGCTTTAAATGGCTGTTTTTGTTCATGAAGTAATGGAATTGTCGGATAAAGTCAGTTGTGCAGGATTTAAGAGCCAAAGGCCTGTCGGTATCTTTGATTTGGCTGGACTGTCTCATTTCGCTTTCTTCGTCATCGTCTGTATATAGTAGTCTGGATAACCTGTCGTCAGAGACACGGATTTTTTTAACGGCTGCCCACACCAGGATATCAAGCATAGGTATTACACGATAACTGATGAGTTTCTTGATAGTTCCGTATCCAAAACGAACAGATTCCAATGGGTTTTCATCAATACCCTTAACTTTACGCCACTGCGGTAATGCAGCTTTAAGCGACTCTGCAATCTCTTCGTCTGTGCCACTTGCCAGATCAATCTCGAACATGATCGTTCGTGTAAACTGATCTGGCATAATGTCTGAAAGTGATTCTTCTCGAAGCTCTGCGTTTATAGAATAATTGTCACCTTCATGCCAAAGAAAACCTCCACGTTGCATTGCAATAATGCTCGTTTCAGCAAGGCGATCAAGAGTTGTGAGAAAGAAATGGGGAGGTTGAAAAAGTTTGTTGGCAGGAGTCATGTATCCCAGTTGTCCTTCTTCAATTAAAAAAGGATTGCCACTAAAAATTTTTGAGAAGTAACCCGCAAGTGCTCTGCTCTCAAACTCTTCCCGATACTCCTTAAAGAACAATTTACGGGCCCATATCTCATGGTAGAACTGAATCAATGAGAGGTCTTCAAATTTGCGATATGTATCAATCTTAAACCAGCTCTTGATGACTTTTGTATGCTCTGGTGACCAATTGTTCAAAATCCATTCTCCACCTATGCTGGTACTGCGGATAGAATCGTGCTATTGAGAAAAGTTACCGTATTCGTCTACCTATGAAAAGCATAACGGACCTTATCTATGAGTTCAGTTACCAATAGGGAGTTGAACTGAGAAATTTGTTGTCTTTTGATACAATTTGCAAATCGGCTATTCGTGAGAACTCATACCGTTAAGATTTATGGTTCCTTTTTAGGACCACATATAAATTTAAAATTTAAAATAAACCTAAAAATCAATGTCATGAATAGTTATTTACAGGGACGCCAGCCCACCAAAATTCTCCATCGGTGATTACCAGAGTCATTCGATGAAGTCCTAAGAGCCCGCACGGCGCAAGCCCTGCGGGCTTTTTTGTGCCTTGAATTTGTCCCGCGAAGTCCGAAGAGAACTAATTAAATCCGAACTTAGTAGCAACAACAAGACGCGAATTCAGCTTCCATTTTGGGAGTTGAATTCACGTCCGATATAACTTGCTGTAATTCATATAGCCAAATGGCATGGCTATTTTTTAGCGTCACCTGACGACTTTGGAGCGTTAGACGAAGTACCCGTACTCTGTGCTGGGGTTGGCTGCATCTTGGGTATTGTTGCACCATGTTTTTCAGTGTTTGCTGACTGTGTTTTCACCATCTTAGGCATGATAGCGCCATCTCCAACAACCATGCGAATCGGATTACTCATTTTCTGGCTCATACATTTCCTTCTAACACATTGATATTACGAAGAAGTAGAATTCTTTTGAGAGCTATTACCGTTTTGAGGGACATTTTGACCAGTTGATGAAGAAGCCTGTTGCCCAGTAGAAGGGATAGCTTGCATAGCAGGAACATTAGCCCCATTGCCAACAAACACACGCTGCATTGTTGGGACATTGTGTCCTTCCATGCTAATTCCAAGGTTCAAACTAGTGTTGTCTTTATCACTCATAACTTAATTCCAGAGGTTTAGTGTTAATTATCACGGCTTCGTCGTCGTGGGGGCTGCTGGGGAGTTTGGTAAAACTACAGGATTAACCGGAGAGGGAGTGGGTGCTGGAACTTTTGGCATAGCAGGAATTGAAGCCCCCTTATCAATAGGAAGTTGTTGCATTCTCGGTACTACCTGCCCTTCATTAAGGTTGCTTACAACGCATTTTTTGGAATTATCAGTGTCCACTTGCGACCTCTTAGAAAAATTACTTAAACCGAATACAATCACCGAAATGATAGCCAATATGAAGAAACTACCTGAAAGCCAGTTCAACAGCGAAGTGAAATTCCCCCATCTGTTTTTTTCACTGAACGCATTTTGATCTCCATCAATATAATATCGTTCAGCTATAGACAACTGTTTGGTTAATGCCTTGTTACTAATGAGAAAACTAGCAATGGTTGATAGGATAGCAAGCCCAAAAAAAGTCCACGACAGATAAAGGGAAGCCACAAGTGTAGGCCCTTCCTTACTGACAATATCTTTTAGTAAGGTCAGCGATATAGCTAGCCCAGCTGAAGACAAAGTGAGAATATTTTTGTCATAATTGTCGGTATTTGATAGCTCACGCTTATCAATCTCCGCTTTGTAAACCGCGAAAATCGCAGTTGCTTGCTTTATTTCCTCGTCAGTCCTACTCAACTCATTCTCCCTAAGAAAGCCACATTCTGGAATAATGTGTGTATAAACGCTACATATATTGTCTCATAAAAACAAAGTGAAACAGAGATTCAAGAGTCCATCACCAGTGATGTATTACTCAGTTCCTTTCACCTTAAACAACAGTAAGTTGCTTGCAATATAAATGATTAACTAACAGCGTTGGTATCATCTGTTAAAAGTGACTAGCCTCACATTTTGTAAAAGAAGAGGAGAGATACAACTGCAGCATCTTGAATGAAAAAGAAACCATACTCATATAAAGAGTACTGTTTTTAAACTATGAGGTTTTCATGCCTACCTGCCAAGCACCACACCGCTACGACACAATGTTTGCCGCCCTTCCAGAGGATCAGAGCTATCCATTCCGTCATAAATGTGCCGGATGTGCATACGAACTTGGATTTCAGGCAGGGGTATCAAACCAAGAGCCTAGCGCTGCTACGGCTATTGACTCCATCTTAAAAAGCCAAGCGGCTGAAGTTCGCCATAGAAGCCCAAGAGTAGCCTATTACCAAGGTTACACCGATGGTCTGAACGAGTATTACCTGCAAAACCCTCGTGGATAACCATCCACACTCTGTAACTTTCATTAATTTAGCAAGGAATCCTACATGATCACTTATGCTTCTGATTTTAATGAAATACCTAGTGCTTTAGGCAACAACCAAGAACTCCAAAGAAAAATGTTATCTCTTATTGCCAGTAAAAAGATTGCGGGCAAAGCGACCGAAGGAGCAGGCAGGGTAGAAGAGTTCAGAGCAATTTTATCTCAGCTCACAAATGGTGAATTGCGCTTAGACGAAGCAATTAGAGCCGTTGAAAATCGTATTCCACGTTACACATCAATCCATTCCGGGGATAACAGAGTCTTTGCTAGTGGCTGGGCAGAACGTTTAACCAGAACACAGTTTAGTCGGTTCTACAACCAAGCAGTATTAGAAATCGAGATAGCAAAGGGACACAACGAATGCTTTGTTCCCCCATCGTCGCAGGAGCAAGCATCATCACAATGCTCACAAGTTCTTGCAGGACGTTCTCATGACGTCAGTCATCTACTCAAATTATTAGTTACCTCTTATGAGGATGGCAACTGGGACAAAACGCCTAAAATTCCTGATCATCCCCATTGCACCCACGTGATTAAGCCGATGTCTTGATTTTTGTATTGGGCATGTGACATAGTGGTGTGACATTGATTCCCGCTACATTGATCAAAGAATCAGACAGTTAGTATTTGGTGTCGCTTTCAGCCAGCTCCACCAAAATTCTCCATCGGTGATTACCAGAGTCATCCGATGAAGTCCTAAGAGCCCGCACGGCGCAAGCCCTGCGGGCTTTTTTGTATGCATGATCTGTCCTGCGGCGTCTGAATGTCCTGTCCCAGAATTAGCTAATCCTTCAAATAGCGAGTTTTATGTTCATTCTATTTAACCAGATATTTTTAACGGGCCAGTATATTTAAAGAATTCAATAACTGAGTATCTAATGTTTCTCTTACTGGAGTAGGAAGCCCATTTGCAACTCTATAATCTTTGATAGCAGCTCGTGTCGCTGGTCCCATACTTCCATCAATATTACCGTTATAAAAACCTTTATCCAGTAATGCAAACTGCACTCGCATGATTAAACGTTTACGCTTTTCAGTATCAGAAGTCAGCCCGCTAGTTGCACGGGTAGTTCCATTCGTTCCAGCAGAGTTTGTAGTCGTAGAGGCATCCATGTCATTAGAGCGAAGCGAACGAACAGATGACGATGAGGAACTTGTCCCTGAACTTGAAGAGCCAGATGAGCTTGGTGAACTGTATGTTTTAGGATAATAAGGAGTGCTGCCACCATAGTACCCGCCACCTGATGAGGATCTGTGAGAACTATGACTCCGATGGGAGCTATGGCTGCGATGCCCAGCAATGTAGAATGGGACTTCTGTGTTAAGGGGTGCTATCACTAAATCATGCTCATTAAGAGTCATACCGGGCAAATCACTTGCTCCAGTAGAGGAATCACTTGCCCATACAGAATTATTGAGTGCTAAAAATCCCGGAAGCAGGGAAGCGAAATTAAATTTTTTCATAGAATTGGTCTCGGAGGTTGATGAAAACGGCCTTTTGACGAACTGAAATAACCAGCACAGGAAGACTTCTGAGTACATTCATCACATTCTTTGGGATAGTAATTTTTCCAGTCAGAAATTGACTGGGTAGCAAACCCTCTGGCTTTTTCAGGAAGATGGCACAATGGGTAATTGAAGATTGTTAGAGGGATGCCTGACCTTTGCGCAGTGTCTATGACAGAGAGGATTTTCTCACGATAGTTATCATGCTCGATAAAGATTGATGACCAGTTTTTTCGTGCCCACCCGATAGATTCCAACCCCATAAGGGAAATCTGATTGATGTTGGAGAACACACGGCCGACGAACTCTACGATGTCATCCAGTTCTGTATAGTTAGCCAGTGTCGGAATAACTCTAAGTTCGATATTAATCCCTGAGTTTCCTGCATTGATTAACCCCTTGACTGTTTCATTAAATGCGCCATCACTCCCTACCAGATGATCATGCACAAGTGGTCTTGATGAGTAGAGCGGGATACCAAAGGTGATTTTGATCTTTTTGCTTCGCTTTGCCATTTCCAGAGTAAAGTTGGTATCAGCAAATTTGCGTCCGTTTGTTAAAACATGCAAAGCAGTATCTGGTGAATTCTCGATGATAAAATCAATGAAGTGAAGGAAATCATCTCCATACAGCAAAGGTTCACCACCGCTGACCCCAACAACTCCATTCAAACCAAATGAAGCTATAGCAAGAGCTGATTGGGTAAGAAGCCAATCATCATTTGATTTTTTTGGTGGCTGCGAACAAAACAGACACAAGTTATTGCAACGTTCCGTTACTAAGACAGTATTATGATTGGCTCTTCGGGACAGAATAACGCGTATCATATTGCCATTGTTGATTATCCCAATATCTCCATCTTCAATTGACTCAAATAATTCAGTGCTAATAACAGAGTAATCAAAGCATGGTAGAATGACATCATTATTGCTTTCAGCAACTACCAGCAAATTGGGCAAAAAGAATAAAGGGTTCACTGGTTTTTGTTTGCATAACCGATAGAACCCCGCGGGCACAGTCTCTTTTGAAGCAAAATGAAAGATATCGTTCCTGATAACCTCAGACATATGCCCATCCTTTTAGCATCTCAGCCTTCGGACCACCTTCTGAGATGCAGTTCATCAGATACCTGAACATCCCCTTGTGATACTGACAAAACGTTGAACGACTCCTATCACCGACAGGCTCACCCTGTACACTTATGTTCTGGCATGGATCTGCACCGCAAAATGGTTGATATGCACATGTATCACAACCTGGTAGAGCAAAATTGAACGATGAACTTAATACTGCGTTATAGTAAGGACTCTTAGAAAATTGTAGCGTCTTAACCTCACCCGCACTGAACTCCGTTTCAGGATTCACCTTCTGCAACATACGGCTCTCATCGCTACCATATACTCGACCGTCATAATTGAAAAGAATACTGTTAAGCACAACCCCACTTGGCGACTTTAAATCTGCGTAACCACTAAAGCCGGGATTGAAGATCCTTTTCAGATGAATGGAGGCCGAATGTTCCACAACCCTTATCCCTTCATTATTGATCTTAAGGATTTCATCTATCAACGAGGCATAGAAACTGAAGTATTCATCCATAGAAAAGGTGAACGATGCTTTTTGTGCAAACCCATAGGGACTAACAGGTCGGATAAACATGTCCTTGAGGCCAAGAGACAAGTGAGCATGGACAATCGATTCAGGATGCCTGATAAGATCTTTAGTAACTGTGGTAACCGTTGCAACTCGCCCAGCGCCTAAAGACCGTTTAATAGCCTCTACTCCTGACACTGTTCTACTGTACGCAAGCCCATGACCAAGAATTCGATTACTGTTGTGAACAACTTCCTCACCATCAAGCGAAGTAGAGAACGTTATGTTCCTATCTCTCGACCATTCAAGCATATCCTCATTCAAGACAGACAGGCTTGATGCTATCACCATCTCAAAATCGATACCTCCCAGCGTTTCAGCACATTGCTCATAGATAGACTGAATTAAATCGAACCGCAAGAGTGGCTCTCCACCCTGTATCTCTATCTTGTATGGTGGTGTCGATAGTTTTTTGATAGTAGAAATGATATCAGGGATGAGATCGGGATCTAGATCATAACCAGAGGCATTCACTGAAGCTCTACTGACCTGACAATACTTGCAGGTATGGTCGCAACGTAGTGTGGGCACAATCATGAAAATTGGCCTGATAGCCAGTTCATTCATCAATCGTTTTGCAAAAGCAGAACTTAAAGCATAGGGCGTTATAGCCGATGAGCTTTCGTTGGTTATGAATAGCTTGCTTTCGAGTGCGTTTGATTGTTCCGCATTGATTTGCTCATCAGAAAGATCAAGCAACTCTTGCTCATCAATGAAATGATGAAAACCAGCGAGGTTGCTTATAAACACCTGTCCATTAGGCAATCTGTCAAAATTGAATGGCATCAATTCCATTACGAAAGCCTTTCATCGACACTGCGAAGCACTTTATGGACAATAGAATCTCTCAACGCCCCTGTTTTATGCTGTAGTTTTTCTCGCAAAGCGTAATCATTCAGCAGCCTCTCGAATTCATAGAGGCATTCGGGACTATCGTTTTCAAAAGAGATTTTCCAGGAGGATATATCTTCACAAAACTTCCACTGAGTAAGCGAAGTCATCCAGTACAGGGTATTGCGTATAACCCATTCAGAATAAACATCTTTTTTTAATATCCTTTCGCACATTGCCATTGCCTCACAAAACTAATAATCACAATCAGCAACCACTGTAAAGCGGATTTTTCCTATAGAAATGAGGATACACCATTTAATTAATATGTTACAGGATGTTTGCATCTGAATGGCGACTCTGACAAATGATGTTGCTTATCCTATGATAATCAATAATGTTTTCTGATTATCATATGCCGCTTGAACCGGTTAAATTTTAAGCGCCCAATATACCATCAAAACGTATGGGCTTAAAAGATCTGCTGGTGGTTCATGATATGAAATCTATTACTTCAATAATTCTTAATGAGAAAGAATTTCCTCATGACGTGATGAAGCTGCACTAGCGCACGTCGATACTAACTAAGCCAGGAGAGCTTACAATCACTCTCAATACCTTGAGCATCTATACGTCGTACCCACTGTTGCAATTTCTGTTTACGAAATTTATACCGCTGAGAATAAGGTCTCAGAATCGGGGCGGAAAATAGCGATAAACGCCGCAGGCTGCGTAATGGCGGGATTGATGTGTGGGCCAGATGCACCTGTTTGTGTACTTATTGGTGGTTTTGTCAGCGGTGCTCTTGCAGTATCGGAGATGGGTAGTGTGTGGAATTGATTATGCAACAGGTTAATTCAATATCTCTGGTAAAGGGTCAGGAAGCGACAGATTTATCCCAGGCGCAGCCTAACGTAGTGATCAATGGCAATAGCACAGACATTATTGTACCAGGGCAAATACTGGAAGCAGCTGTTCAGGTTAATGATCATCGCTATATCTTTTTTTAACGGATGACATTATTTTCGAGGAGTCACTGACAATTGCTCTTATCGATGTTAAGGATAGCGTTAAAGAAATCGTCCGTTTGGGTAATGAGTATTCGACGGGAAGTTTTGAGGTATTATCCGTTACAGTAGCTAGTATCAATTTCAGATTCATTGGTAATTTTCTCTCGACAGTGAACACCGTCGACTCCCCGCGCTTAAGGCTTCCTTTTGGTTCAGACCCCAAGGTGTAAAACGAGAGGCTGGCCTGAAAAAATACATGACGATTTCAGCCACTCCTGCGCCAGAGAAAGTTCGTTGATGCGACTTTCTGCAAAGCGCAACGTCAGTACGTTAACATTGTAAAGGCAACGACAAGACCTCTTATTATGTAGCTCGTAAAGCTACATTCTCCTGGAGGTGCCAGTGTCTATTCACACGCTCAATTTATCCAGGCATAAGTCTGGAAAAACTCAGTAAATCAACATCCTTAACAGAATCTACAGTTCCGAAATTACGCCACCCGCGTATACTGCATTCACGCCACCAAAAAACACCTGAACGCAAAAGGATTCGCACCCATGACAGCGTCCTCAAACCGCATCGCAAGCCAGGCTATCGTGGCTCTCACGTTATTGCTCAGCGGCTGCGTTTACCATGATTATCCCTCCCCTCGTATTGAGGGCACATTGAATAACGCAGGAAAACCGCTGCCCCGGGTAACCGTTTCGTTAGTGGAATTCGACCGACACATTGCCACGACACAAACGGATAATAACGGGTATTTTTCTTTCGTACCGCAGGGAGACTGGCATGTTTTTATACCCGTCGGACCGCAAGATCGCCTGAGTAGCTGGACACTGACAACAATCGACCCTCAGGGACAAAAACGCGATATTTACACCTCCCAACGCTTTGGCGGGCCTTTTTCAGGCTATTCCAGGAACGACAGCGTGAAACTGTTCTGCGAACTCTCCCCAACAAGCGGGGAGAGTCAAAATATATTTTGCGAAGCTCAGTGAGTTAATTAACTTTACTCATGGCCAAAAGCCACCAGTAATAGGGATATGCACGCCCCTGGTACACGGCATTGATCCTGAAAATAATTAATTCCTCTGCGTAACTAAATACGCTTCACGGTATAACGCCAAAATAACATTACAGTTTTTTCCTAAAGCCACGCCGCTTCGTCTGTGCCATGCTGAATCACGCTCATAACCGATAACGTTAAATGAGGATATTATGAAAAAAACAATTATCGCATTATCTGCCGTTCTGCTGGCTTCCCCAGTATTTGCTGCGACCACACATGCAACTGACGATACCGTCGCTGCGGCGAAGGCAAACGCCAACGACGCGAAGCAAAAACTGCACGAAGAGCAGAATAAAGGCGAAGAGCTGAAGCTGAAACAGAAGCATGCTGCAGAGGGTAAAACCGAAAATTTAAGCAGCAAGGTCAGCGAAGATTCCCAGAAAGCCTGGCATAAAACCAAAGAAGGTACCGAGAAAGGGTGGGATGCCACCAAAGAAGGTGCTGAGAAAGGCTGGAATAAAACCAAAGAAGGTGCCAGCGAGCTGGAAAAGAAAGTCACTGAGTAATCCCTTCGAAAGGCCGCAGACGCGGCCTTTTTTATTCCCTCCTGCCCTGCTCCCTGCAAACTAAACTTGTCTCAGGGGGACTCCATCATGAACAGCGAACACACCGCACCTGAAACCCAGGGCGTTACCGTTGAATTACTCTCCGTCGTCGATCTGGGTCCGGAAATAGCGGACATGGCCGGTCGCCAGCTTCGTATGCGCAGGGTCACTCTCGCTCCCGGCGCGGTCTTTGGTCCGGTGCATAATCATATCGACAGGCCCGGCACCGTATTTATCCTTGAAGGTACCATCACCGATCATCGTCACGGTATTGCGACTGACTACGGTCCCGGTGTCGGCTGGCCGGAAGATCACAACACGGTCCACTGGCTGGAAAACCGGGGTCCGGTAACCGCCGTCGAGATCTCGGTGGATATTATTAAGACGTCCTGACGCCTAAAAGCCGAATAGATCCCCGGGGTTGCGCGTTAACGCCTTGTCACCCCTAAAGAGATCCTGAGATGTTGCGACGCCTGGTTATTCTGTTCGTGTTGCTCTGTCCGCTGGCGCAGGCCGCCCCGCAGAGCTATACCATTGATACTGAAAACACTGCCATACGGTTATCCTGGCACGCCTTCGGGGGAATCCTCTCCTGGGCCAGATTCAGTGGCGTCACGGGTTCCGTAACGCTTAACCCGGATAAGGATATCGATGACCATATTCATGTCACCCTTCCCGTGGCCACCCTGGTTGCCTCAAACAGCCTGCTCACCTGGCAACTGAAAAGCGACATGTTTTTTGAATCTGAACGTTATCCTGTTATCGAATTTATCAGCTCACGCGTGGTCGCTCAGGGTTCAGGAATGTTCAGGGTGTTCGGAACATTGACCGTACGCGACATTGCCCGCCCGGTCATTCTGGACGCCGTCGTGAAAGATCCGCACGCGCCGGTCCTTACGCTGGATGCGACAACGACCATTTCGCGCGCGGCCTACGGCATGGATAAATTTGCGCTGGTCGTTGATGACAGGATTGCCATCACCATTGCGATTCAGGCTAACGGTATCCCGTCATCCTGAAATCAGGCTTTGCAGCTGCTCTGCACTGCCCCGCAACTGTGGGAGCGGGTTGCGGCCGATCAGCACAAACTGATATCCCGCTTTCTGCCACCACACCAGGTTCATGTCGTGCCGCTGTTCCTGTTGAGCGGCTGTCGTTGTCTGCTCTGTCGGGGAGATACACAGCGCCATCGGGCCGTAGTCGGCATTTATCCAGGCTATTTGCGCGATAGAGGTGGTTTCATAGCGCAGCATGCGGACCATTTTAAGCTCTGCTCCATGCAGGATAAGCTGTGACGCCTGAAGTTGCAGGCCGATATCCTGCGCTGCCCGTTCCAGCCCACGCTGCAGAACATGCGGCGCGCTGTCCATATCCAGCAAAGTCTCTACGCTGTAAAGCGACATGTATTGCGCTTCGAGGTCACGAATATGGGCGTTTTCATCAGACGGTGCGAAAGCGGGTCGCAACCCATATCCCACGCCGGAACCGACCACCAGGAAACTGACCGACGCGGCAATGAGTGCGCGCCGGCTTACGCCAACCGGGGTAGCGGGCTTCGGATCGGGCAGTTCCGCCAGCCGGGCCTGCATCTTCTCCAGAGGAGCATCATCCAGCATAGCGGCAAACGCGCCGGGGTAATCCGCATTGCTTTTCATTAACTCGGCGGTCCGCCCGGAGAGGCGCTCGTCACGTCTCAACTCTTCTTCAAATTTTTGCGCGTCGGCATGACACATCTCGCCATCTATCCATGCCACGATAGCCTCATCGTTATAGGGCGCTGTAAAACGGTGCGCGTTCAAGAGCGTTTCTCCTTAACCGGGGGCAAGGCATCGGCAGACGCTGCCAGCGTTGCCCGTGCCGTCGCCAGTCGGCTCATTACGGTACCGATCGGCACCGCCAGGGTGTTCGCGGCTTCCTGATAGGTAAAGCCTTCGACATACACCAAAAAAACCGTGTTGCGCTGGGCTTCCGGGAGCGCGTTGACGCGCTGCATCACCTTCAGGTAATGCAGGCGCGTCTCATCCTGTTCACGGGTATCCGGTGCCAGAAGCTCGTCGCTGGCGACAAACCCCTGCCCCTGACGAACATGACGTGCCCGAAGCTCAGAGATCCAGATGGAGTGCAATATCGCAAACAGCCACCTGTCGATACGTGTACCGGGCATGTACTGACTGCTTTTTTCAAGCGCGCGGACGCAGGTGGACTGAACCAGCTCTTCGGCGACATCCCTGTTTCGCGACAACACCAGCCCATAACGCCAGAGACGTGAGAGGTGTGCGGCTAACTGTTGGCGAACCTCACGGGTAGCGATGTGTTTTCCCTCCACGAGAAAATCAGGATTCCGGATGTCCGTTAATGGCAGCCTGCAGGTCACGGTACTCTTCACAGGACTGGCCGCAAATACCGGCAATCACTTTCAGTTGCTCTTTGGCCAGATCCGGACGTCCCTTGACCATCCACGCCTCGCCCAGGTATTCACGGGCTTTGGCATAATCCGGGGCGATAGCCAGCGCACGCTGGTAGTAACCGATACCTTCATCCGTACGACCCAGTTTGCGGGTGGCATACCCGCGATAGTTCCATGCTTCAGCCGTGTTGTTATTTTTTAACGAATCAAGAAGGTTCAGCGCCGCCTGGTACTCGCCTTTTTTAGCAAGGTGATAGGCATAGTTGGTTTTGTCCTGATCGCTAAGGCTGCTGCTCTTATCGGGCACACATTTCTGAGTTGCACTGTCATACACCTGTCCGGACGGACAGTCGGGTGTTTTACTCTCGGTACTATTATCGCCCATCGCCAGCGCGAGAGGAGACAACAGGGAAAAAATCAGCACCGGGATCAAACGCACAGAGGTCGTGTTCATAAAAGGCTCCAGGGTGAAATGGGAATGACGTCAGTAAACGCGTGAGCGATGCATTTTATTCATTCCCGGGCCCCTCTTTTTTTCTCAGAATCATGTTGACGTCGTATCCCCATTAAATGTTGAGCGGGATATTTTATCTTTACTCCCTGTTAGTTATTATTTTTCTCTCAGTAGCAGAATCCCGGCACCGCACAAGAATATATTTTTAATTAATTACCAACATAATATATGTTATATCAAAAACGTTACCCTAACTTAAACGCACATTAAGCCGGCATAAACAATAGCGTTTAACGCCATCCTAAAAAAAGTCCCCTGCTAAATATTTATTCATGGCAAATGATAAAACACCGCATTTTACAAACAAATAAAAAACAATAAATACAACATGTTATATTTTTAAAATTATAATAGCCAGCTATAAATTAATGCCCCCTTCAACGCTTCATACAGTGTTTACAGATGCTTAATTTGCACATTCAGACTTTTCTGGCTATATCATTTTTATATCGTCAAAAACAATACCTCTATTAATTACAGGGTTTTATACAACACAAAAATACAAATAAACGACATTCTCTCTCATGAGTAATTAGATTCGCTCTGATGTTGCCACTCTGGATTATGGCGGGCATCGTTCGCTCTAAAAAAAATAACGGTGAGTGCTGCGTAAATAACAGCAACTCCGCCGGGGGCGTGCTTTACCTTCCGCAGAGATGGCGCATCTTGCACGCCGTTCACGACAACTCTGCTGGAGTAATACCTAAATGAGCCAAATATCTGTTATATCGAAACTTACTGGCGTGGAAACTACCACGGAAGGCACACAGGTTACGCTGAGCCATTCCTCTATCGTTGAGCTTCATGTAGAGCGAGCCGATGTCTCCCACTTCGCCCGCAGTGGTAACGATCTGGTGGTCACGCTGCACTCTGGCGAGGTCATTACCCTGAAGAATTTCTACGTCACCGACGCGGAGGGGGTGAGTCAGCTGGTCCTGGAAGAGAGTGACGGTGCGCTGTGGTGGATTGAAGATCCTACCGGGGCTGCTACCTACGAATCTATCGCCTCCACGGACGTATTACTGGCGGCCTCAGGCGGTGATACCGGTGGCGCAGCCATCTGGCCATGGGTACTCGGTGGTCTTGCTGTCGCAGGCGGGATCGCTGTCGCGGCAAGCAGCGGCGGCGGAGGGGGTGGCGACGATGATGATGACAATACGAACCCCGGCACGCCGGGCAATCCTTCCGATCCGGATACCACACCGCCAAATGCGCCTTCCAACCTTCAATTCTCCTCAGATGGTAAAACTGTCACAGGTACTGCCGAACCCGGCAGTACGATTACGCTGAAAGACGCGGACGGCAACCTGGTCGGCACGGGTAAAACCGGTAGCGACGGCAAATTCACCATTGTTCTGGGCACGCCGCTGACGAATGGCGAGCAACTTACCGCCACAGCAACCGACTCATCAGGCAATACCAGCCAGGCCGGACATGTTACAGCACCGGATACCACCGCACCCGATGCGCCCGATATCGTAATTGTGAATGACGACGTTGGCGGAGAAACCGGACCGCTGACTAACGGTCAGCGTACCGATGATGCCCGCCCCACCTTCAGCGGCATCGGCGAAGCAGGCAGTACCATCACCCTGTACGATAATGGTCAGCCGATTGGCACGACCAAGGTTGATGCCAGCGGAAACTGGACCTTTACCCCGGGTACAAATCTCGCTAACGGAAGCCATTCCATTACCACCACCGCGACCGACGCGGCAGGTAACACCAGCCCAGCCTCCGGCGCCGTGACCTTTGTGGTGGATACCGTCGCCCCCACAGCGCCGGCCATCACGCTCGTGTCAGACGATACCAATCCGGTCACCGGCCCGGTCAGTAACGGTGGTAGCACCAACGATCAGCGACCACAGCTTACCGGCACCGCGGAAGCCGGATCTACGGTCACCATTTATGATGGCGGGATCGCGATTGGCACCGCTGTCGTTGCCAGCAACGGCACCTGGACGTTTACCCCCTCGATCAATCTCAGCGAAAGCACGCATCAGCTCACCGTCCGGGCAACCGACGCCGCCGGTAACACCGGACCGGCTTCCCCGGTGTTCACCGTTACCATCGATCTCACCGCACCAACTGCGCCAACCGCCATCGTGCTGAACGATGAAACGGGTGCCATCAAAGGCGCAATTACCTCTGGCCTGTTCACTGATGCCGCTAAACCTGTTCTTGCAGGGAGAGGAGAGCCCGGTGGGACAATTACGATTTTTGATAACGGCGTGCCCATTGCGACCGTTAAAGTTCAGCCCAACGGCACCTGGAGCATCACACCGGACAAACCGCTGTCGGAGGGGGCTCACTCAATAACGGTGCAGGTCACCGACGCTGCCGGGAACCAGAGTGGGTTGTCGCAGCCAATCAACTTCATTGTCGATACCACGCCGCCGGAAACGCCCGACATCACGCTTAATCCGGCAGGCACGCAGATTACCGGCACTGCCGAGCCAAACAGCAGCATTGTCATCACCAGCAGCGACGGCACCATAATTGGCCGGACGACAACGGACGGCAACGGCAACTTCGTTGCCACGTTAACGCCGGCGCAAACTAACGGCCAGCAGATCTCCGTGGTGGCGTCTGATGCTGCAGGTAACCAGAGCACACCTGCGACCGTCACGGCTACGGACACAACCCCTCCTGTCGCCCCCGGCAACCTTCAGGTGGCAGAAAACGGCCAGAGCGTCAGCGGCACGGCGGAGCCAGGCAGCACCGTCACCATTAAAGATCCTAACGGCGCGGTCATCGGTGAAACCACCGCCAACAGCGATGGTACCTTTACGGCGGTTATTAGTCCTGCACAGACCAACGGTGAAGTGCTGACGGTCGTGGCAACCGACGGCAGCGGTAACGCCAGCCTGCCCGCTACAGCCGATGCACCAGATACCACGGCGCCACTGGCTCCGGACAACGTTGTTGTCTCAGATGACGGTACCAAAGTGACAGGTACCGCAGAGCCGGGCAGCACCGTGACCATCCGTGAAAATGGCGTCACGGTTGGCGAGGCGAAAGCCAATGACGACGGCAGCTTCACCGTCACGCTGACCCCACCAAAAGCCAACGGTGAAACCCTGACCGCAGATGCCACCGATCCCGCCGGCAATACCGGGCCAACAACCCCTGCCATTGCGCCGGATATTACCGCCGCGCAAACGCCGGTTATCGTTTCAGTGGACGACGATGCCTCTGCCACTACGGGCCCTGTCGCCCAGAACGGGCTCACTAATGACCGGACACCAACCATAAACGGAACGGGCGAGCCTGGCACAACCATCACGCTCTCCAGCGGCGGCACGGTCATCGGCACGGTACTCGTTCCGGCATCTGGCGTATGGAGCATCACGCCATCCTCACCGCTTGCTGATGGCGGCCACGTGCTGACGGCAACGGCAGTTGACGCCGCCGGTAACCCAAGCGGGCCATCAAATGCCTGGAGTATCACTGTCGACGGTACTGCACCCGAAGTACCGGTAATTTCGCAAGTGGTGGACGATGTTCAGGGAAGCACAGGTGCTCTCACCGCAGGTGCCATTACGAACGATCCAACCCCGACACTCAACGGCACTGCCGAACCGGGCTCAACGGTCACCATTCGTCTGGACGGTGTTGATATCGGCACCGCGCTGGTCGGTAGCGGCGGCGCGTGGACATTTACGCCAGGCACACCGATTGGTAACGGTGAGCATACCCTGACTGCCGTCACCACCGACGCGGCAGGTAACATCAGCCTGCCGTCAGGCGGCTTCACCTTTACGGTCGATATCACCCCGCCACCGGCGGCGACCATCACAACCGTAACCGATGACGTCGGTGACGTTCAGGGCCCGCTCACCAGCGGCGACACCACGGATGACACGCAACCGTTGCTGCAGGGCAGCGCGCCGGCGGGTACGGTTATTACGCTTTATGATGGCAATACCCTGCTCGGTACCGCCACACTCGACGGTACCGGCGGCTGGAGCTTCACCCCTACCACCCCGCTCACCAACGGCTCGCACTCTCTGACGGTTCATGCGACCGATACTGCCGGGAATACGACCGTCTCCAGCCCGTTTGTGCTGGTGGTCGATACCGTGGCACCCGCCACGCCGGAGACGCCAGAGATCACCGTGAACCCTGACGGCGGCACAACAGAAACCCCGCTGAACCCGGGAGAAACCACCCGCGATACCACGCCGACGCTGAGCGGCACCGGCAATCCGGGCGATACCGTGACTATCTACAACGGCACCGACAAAATTGGTGACGCCGAGGTGGACAGCAACGGTAACTGGACATGGACACCGGATACCCCACTGGCCAACGGTACCTACGACATCACCCTGACCGTCACCAACAAGGACGGCGCGGGCAACGAAAGTGCCCCGTCCCAGCCGGTGACCATCACCATTGACACCGACCCGCCAGCTACGCCAGCAGCACCGGTGATTACGGACAGCGTCAGCCAGATTACCGGACCGGTTGCCGACGGGGAAACCACGAACGATCCGCGTCCGGTCCTGAGCGGCACCGGCACAGCGAACGATGTGGTTATTATTTATGACAGCATTAATGGTCAGCCTGCCACCGAAGTGGGTCGCGTCACCGTAGACAGCAACGGCAACTGGAGCTGGCGTCCTGACGCCAGCATTGATGAGGGAAGCCACGAATTTACCGCCACCGCCACTGACGAAGCCGGTAACGTTTCGGCGGCGTCACCGGGGATCACTATCACCGTTGATACCGTGGCACCTGATACGCCTGTCATTAGCGCCGTTGGCGGTAAGCCAGACGGTGGTGTTACCACGGATACTACCCCCGGTGTGGGCGGTACCGGCCCTGCGGGCGAAACGGTCATCGTTTATAACAATGGCGTTGAGGTAGGACGCGTCGAAATCGGCAGCAATGGCGAGTGGTCTCTCGATCTTCCGACCCAGACTGATGGCCCACTCAACATCACCGTTGCGGCAGTCGATGCTGCAGGTAACGTCAGCGGCCTCAGCCCGGTCTTCACCGTCACCGTTGATACCACTGCGCCAGAAATCCCGCTGATTAACGCGGTGTCTGACAGCCAGCTCACAAGCAATGTGCTTTATACCCGTGATGGCACGCCGACCCTCACGGGCACCGGCGAACCGGGTACCACCGTTATCGTCTCCGTAGACGGTACAGCATCCACAGTGCCGGTAACGGTACAGTCGGACGGCAACTGGAGCTGGACCGCCGACAGCACGCTGACGGAAGGCCCGCATACCTTCACCGTCTCCGCGGTCGATCCGGCCGGCAATACGTCCGGTAACTCTGCACCGCTTAGCGTTAACGTCGATACTCTGGATCCGGCTGCTCCCGCGGTTACTGGCATAGCCGCTCAAGGTACTCCATTGACCGGCACCGCCGAAGCGGGGGCTACCATCACTGTAACCGATAACAATGGTAATGTTCTCGGTACAGGCGTAGCCACCGGTGGCACCTTCTCCATCGCGCTCAGCCCAGCCCAAACGGATGGCGCTGTGCTGACGGTGACCGCGACCGATGCCGCGGGCAACCTCAGTCCTGAGGCATCCTACACCGTCACCGGTACGCTGCCGAATCTTCCGGATGTGCCCATCATTACGGCGATTAACGATGATGAACCCCCTGTCACCGGCGACGTGAAAGACAAAACCACCAACGACATTACCCCGACACTCGTGGGTACGGCCGAAGCGGGCAGCATTATCACCATCTACCAGGACGGCATCGCGGTTCCGCTGATCAACGTGATTGCTGATGCGGACGGTAACTGGAGCTATACCCCACTGATTGCGCTGGGTGAAGGGCTGCACACCTTTGAAGTGACCGCGACAGTCGGGCTCTCGACCAGCGGCCGCTCGCCGGTTGCAACCGTCACCGTTGACCTCACTGCACCGGACACGCCGACCATTGGCTCAGTGATTGATGATGTCGGCCCTGGCACTGGTCAACTCACCAACGGGCAGACCACCAACGACAACCAGCCTACCCTTACCGGCTCCGGCACAGTGGGCGATACCATCTCCGTTTACAGCAACGGAACCCTGCTGGGTACCGCACTGGTCGGCAATACGGGGACCTGGGTCTTCACACCGCCCGCACTGGCGGAGGGCAATAACGTTCTGACCATCCGCGAGACCGATCCCGCGGGCAATGAAAGTGGTCTGTCGACAGGCTTCACCATCGTCGTTGATACGGTTTCCACCACGCCAGCGATCACCAACGTAACGGATAATGTGGGCAATGCTGCCACCACGATTGTGAGCGGCGATCCGACTAATGACGCGACGCCAACCCTTTCGGGGACGGCGGAAGCGAACAGCGTGGTGAAAATTTTCGACGGCGGTACCCAGATTGCCGTGGTCACGGCTGACGGCACCGGTGCCTGGACGTTCACCCCTGACACCGCGCTCAGCGAAGGACCTCACGCCTTCACCGTTACCGCCACCGACCCACAGGGCAACGTCAGCCAGGTGTCTAACGGCTGGAACGTCGTGGTTGACCTGACGGCGCCAACGGTTCCAACGCTGGATACAGTTAACGACAATGCCCCTGGCGGCGTGACCGGCAACCTCACCAGCGGGCAAGTCACCAACGACACCACCCCGACGATCGGCGGCACCGGACAACCGGGCAGTACAATCCATATCATGAATAACGGTACGCAAATTGGCCTTGCGACCGTCGACGGAAGTGGTAACTGGACCTTTACCCCGAGCACGCCGCTGGGCGACGGCAACTATCTCCTTCGCGCCTACGCCACCGATGCGACAGGCAATGCGTCAGCAAACTCGTCGGTCTTTGCCTTTACCGTGGATGCAGCAGGCCCTGCTGCGCCACTGGTCAGCAGTGTGATTGACGACGTCGGCCCGGTCACCGGTACGCTCACTACCGGCAACAGCACCAACGACGCGCGTCCGACCTTCAACGGTACGGGCGAAGTGGGTGCCACAGTGCATATCATTGTGGATGGCAACGAGATTGGCACCGCGGTGGTTAATGCTCAGGGGAACTGGACCTACACGCCTGACACCGCCCTGAGTGACGGGCCTCATGCCATCACCTTCAATGCCACCGATGCGGCTGGCAACACCGGCAGCACGACGGCACCGTTTAACCTGACAGTGGATACGGCACCACCGGCGGCACCGGCCATCACGACCGCGGGAGACAACGCAGGCAGCGTACAGACGCCGCTGACTTCCGGGCAAAGTACCGACGACACCACGCCAACGTTGACGGGCACCGCGGCAGCCAACGCCACGGTGACCATCTATGAGAACGGACAGCCGGTCGGCACCGCGCTGGCGGATGGCACCGGAGCATGGAGCTTTACGCCGTCATCAGCGCTGAGCAATGGCAGCCATACCTGGACCGCGACCGCGACCGACGCGGCGGGGAACGTCAGCCCGGCTTCGCCTGGCTTTACGCTGGTTGTTGATACCAGTGCACCTAATGCGCCGGTTATCAGCCAGGCCGTTGACGATGCGGGCAGCATCACCGGCCCGCTCAGTTCAGGACAGACGACCGACGACACCGTGCCACGGCTTGTCGGGACCAGTGAACCGTTTGCGACTGTGAATATCTACGAAGGCACAACGCTTGTCGGAACGGGCACCGCGGATGTCAGCGGCAACTGGAGTATCTTGCTCACGACCACCTTAGCCACGGGCGCGCACAGCTTCACGGCGCAGGCCACGGATGCAGCGGGTAATACCAGCGTTTCGTCAGCGGCCTTTAGCCTGACTATCGACACGACGCCGCCAGCCCTGCCGGTGCTGAGCAGCATTGTGGATGATGTGGGCAATGCGGCTACACCGATTGCCAATGGCGGATTGACTAACGACGCGCAGCCTACCCTCACGGGTACGGCGGAAGCGGGTGCCACGGTGAAAATTTTCGATAACGGCGTCCAGATTGGTAGCGCGGTCGCGACAGGCGGGGCATGGAGCTTTACCCCTTCTCCGGCGCTGAGCAACGGGTCACACAGCCTGACCTTTACCGCCACCGATGCCGCGGGCAATACCAGCGCCCCGACCACCGCCTATGTGATCAACGTGGATGCCGCCGCGCCAGCTGCGCCGGTCATCAGTGCGGTTGTCGATGATGTCGGCAGCATCACCGGACCGGTAACCGGCAATAACCCGACCAATGACGCGCGTCCAGCGCTGAACGGGACCGCCGAAGCCAACGCGACGGTGCGCATCTATGACGGCACGACGCTTGTCGGCACGGTCACCGCCGATGCGAACGGCAACTGGACGCTACCGCAAACCACCACCACACTGACGGAAGGCACGCATAACTTCACCGCCACCGCCACCGATGCCGCAGGCAACACCAGTACGCCATCGGCCACCACCACCATTACCGTGGATCTGACTGCACCGAACGTGCCGGCAAGCCTTGCCGTGATCACCAACGGTACGCACGTCACCGGGACCGCCGAAGCGGGTAGCACCGTTACCATCACCACCAGTACCGGAACAGTGCTCGGTACCGCGACGGCTGACGGCAGCGGAAACTTTAACGCGACAATCACGCCGGCCCAAACCAACGGTGAATCACTGCTGGTCTATGCCACCGATAAGGCGGGTAACGCCGGTGTCAGCACGTCGGTGATTGCCCCTGCAACGCCGGTGCCGAACGCACCGCTTATCACCACCATCAACGATAACGTCGGCACCGTCACCGGTAACCTGACCAACGGTAAAACCACTGACGACACCACGCCAACCCTGAGTGGTACAGCCCTGCCAGGCACCACCGTCACGCTGTATAACAACGGCGTGTCGATGGGAACGGCAGTGGCAGATAGTTCAGGCAACTGGACCTTCACCACCCCGGCGTTAAGCGAAGGCTCTCACGCCTTTACCGCCACGGCGACGAACAGTTCGGGCACCAGCCCGGTCTCTTCCGCCACCAGCGTGATTGTCGATCTGACGGCACCAACGGCCCCAACCGGAACCTTTAACGCTGACGGTAGCGTATTGACCGGTAACGCGGAGGCAGGCAGCACCGTCTCTATCCGTCTTGGCGATGGCAGCACGGTGACCACAATCGCGGGCAGCAACGGCACCTACAGCTATACCTTCCTCAATAAACAGACGGAAGGTCAGACGCTGCAGATCACCGCCACCGATGCCGCAGGTAATACGTCGCAGCCAGGCTCAGCCCTCGCACCGGTCGTCCCGCTCTCCGCCAGCAATAACGTCGAAGAGCTGGATATCAGCACCACGGCCACCGTCACCAACAGCCAGTACAGTGATTATGGCTTCCTGCTGGTGGGTGCCGTAGGCAACGTTCTCACGTTGTTGGGTAATGATACTGCCCAGGTGGACTTCACGGTGGGCAGCGGCGGCAATGCGGATATTGTGGTGAACGCCAATGCCACGGGTGCGGTGCTTTCCCTGCTCAATACCCTTGAGCTGGTGGTACAGCGCTGGGACAGCGTCAACGGTACCTGGACTACCGTCGTGGATACCGGACAACCCCAGTTTGCCGATCTGCTGACCCTCGGGGCTACCGGCGTATCGCTGAACCTGACCGGGCTGGCGAACGGCGACTACCGGGTGCTGAGCTATAACACTAACCTGCTGGCGACCGGCTCCTACACCAGCCTCGATGTGGCGGTGAAAGAGACCAGCGCCGGTACCGTGACGGGCGACACCAGCCTGAACGGTAACGTAATTCTCGACGCCGACCCGACCGCGGGCAGCGACAACGCCCCTGCAGGGACCACGGTCTCTGCTGTCACCAACGCACTGGGTGTCACCACCAGCGTAAACGCCGACGGCACGGTTGTTCAGGGCCAGTACGGTACGCTGACCATTAACCGCGATGGCAGCTACACCTACAACCTGACCGACACCAGCGCCTCGGTTGTGGGCCGGACAGAGAGTTTCACCTACACCATCACCCATAACGGCGTCAGCGCGTCGGCGAACCTGGTACTGTCGCTGGGTGCCGGTACTACCGCTAACGGTATTGTGGCGGTGGATGACACGGCCTCGCTGACCTTTGACACCTCGGTCCATGAAATCAATAACGGCACCTCGTCGCAGGGCGGCTTTACCGTGGTGGGGATCAATCTCGGCAACACGCTGGGGCTGAACCTGCTGGACGATCTGAGCAATCCGATCATCTATAACGTGGAGGAAGGTACCACCCGCACCATGACCATTCAGGCTTCCGTGGGCGGTGTGGCGCTGGCGTCGGTATTCGACCTGTATGTCTACAAGTTCAATAACGCGACGCAGACCTTCGAGCAGATGCGCGTCGAACCGGGCTGGCTGCGTGCGCCGTTGCTGGGCGGTACCTCGTCTCAGCTGACGCTGAACCTGCCTGCCGGGGAGTACCTCTTCCTGCTGAATACGGCTGCAGGGATCACCGCCCTGACCGCCTACACGCTGAACGTGCTGGAAGATCATGTCTACAGCGTGTCGAGCGTGGGCGAGACCACCACCGGAGATGTGCTGGATAACGATGTCGCAACCGGCGCGGTGGTATCAGAAGTGAACGGCGTGGCGGTGAACAGCAGCGGCCTGACCGACATCCAGGGGGAATACGGCACGCTGAGCATCAATGCGTCCGGACAGTACACCTACACCCTGAAAGCCGGTGTGGGTGCTGACGCGATCAGTACGCCGGATACGTTCGTCTATACCATCACCGCACCAAACGGGGCGAAGGATACGGCATCGCTCAACATCACCCCAACCGCGCGGGCGATGGATGCGGTCAACGATGTCAGTACCGCGATGGACGTCACCTCAGTGCATCACACGACGACCTACTCGGATACCACCGTCGGGACGGCCAGCTGGACAACCGCCCTGCTGTCATCAACCCAGGGCAGCGGGAGCGGAACCTTCGTGGTGGATCCGAACACCGCGCTGCATAACGTGTCGCTGCACTTTAACGTGGCATCGCTGCTGGCATTGGGCGGCCTGACGGTGAACTGGTCAATCAGTGACGGTTCGAATGTTGTTCGCAGCGGCTCCTTCAGCGGCGGTTCGCTGTTGGGCGGCAATATCGACATCGCGCTCTCCGGGCTGGACCTGAATGCCGGAACCTATACGCTGAGCTATACCGGCAGCGTACCGGGGCTCAGCGTGGGGAACATTACCATTACCCCAAGCGTGAACGGCACCACCTACTCGCTGACCCAGTTCGACTCTACCAGCGGCCACACCGTTGACGGCAACATCTTCGATGGCACCGACTCTGCCGGGGCGATGGATCAGTTGCATTCGGTGGATACCCGCCTCAGCGTGACCGGCTACAACGGCGTGACCACCACGCTGGATCCGTACACCGGCAGCGCAACGGTCAACGTCGTCGGCCATTACGGCACGCTGGCAATTGGTGCGGACGGCCACTACACCTACACCCTCAACACCGGGGTGTCGCTCTCAACCATCACCTCGAAGGAGACCTTCAACTACACCCTGACAGATGCCGACGGGAAAACAGACAGTGCCACGCTGACCATCAATATGGCGCCGCAGTTCATCAGTTCGGAACATAACGACGTCATTACCGGCACCGCCTACGGCGACACCCTGATTTACCAGGTGCTGAACGCCACCGCAGGCAACGCCACCGCGGGCAACGTCAGCAGCACTGCCGGCGATCACTGGACCAACTTCTCGCTCACGCAGGGGGACAAAATCGATATCGGCGATCTGCTGGTGGGCTGGAACGGGAGCAGCTCAACGCTCGGTAATTATCTGCATGTTACTAATAGTAATGGCAATACCGTGATCTCCATCGACCGTGATGGTTCAGGGAGCACCTACACTAATACGACGCTCGTGACGCTGGATAACGTCCAGACCACCTACGACGAGTTAGTGAACCAGCAACACATCGTTACCTGATAGCACCTGCACAAATGACCCGGGCGCACAGCGCCCGGGCATAAACAATAAAGCAGTACATTTTTATTAGGGATAAGACATGGGAATGAAGATGCCTTACTGGTGGCTCTCGTGCTGCCTGATATCTGTGCCCGCCCTCTCCGCGACGCCGGCGGCGATGATCAATACCGGACAACTCCGTGAAACGCAGGAACTCCCCTCTCTGAATGGCCGCGTGGCGCCTGTCGTCAGCAAGGCTGCCCCCGGCACGCTGCAGCTTGGCGAAGCCGTCAACCGCGCCGTCACCTGGCACCCGGCCATCAGTGAAGCCGTGGGGAAACTCTACCAACAAAGCGAAGAGGTGGACGTCGCCAAATCGAAATACTATCCGCAAATTAATGCCGGCATGGATAACGGTTATACCCATGACGGCGACGATAATGGCTTTACCCCGTCGCTGGTGCTCTCCCTCTCACAAATGCTGTACGACTTTGGCAAGGTGGCAAGCCAGGTGCGTGCAGAAAGTGCCGGCGTCGCCCAGCAGCAGGCCAACGTGCTGGTCAGCATCGACACCATCGCTCACGATACCGCCATCGCGATGGTGCAGGTGCAAACCTGGCAGCAAATGGTCGACACCGCCAAAGAGCAGCTTGAGGCGCTCTCCTCGATTGGTACCCTCACCCGCCAGCGTAATGACGAAGGAGCCACCTCACTCTCTGACGTGGTGCAGACCGATGCACGTATCGAAGGCGCGCGCGCCCAGCTGATGCAGTACCAGGCCAGCCTCGACAGCGCCCGTGCCACGTTGATGAGCTTTCTTGGCTGGAACACCCTCAACACGATCAGCAACGATTTTCCACAAAAGCTGGCCCGCAGCTGCGACATTGCCGAGCCGGACGATCGTCTGGTCCCGGCAGTATTAGCCGCCTGGGCGCAGGCTAACGTCGCCCAGGCCAATCTCGACTACGCCGACGCCCAGATGACACCGACCGTCTCGCTGGAGCCGGAGGTGCGCCACTACCTGAACGAACGCTATGCGGGTAACGAAACGCGGGATCGCACCCAATACTCTGCATGGGTGAAAGTGCAGATGCCGCTCTATCAGGGTGGCGGCCTCACCGCCCGGCGTAACGCCGCAGGCCACGCGGTAGAAGCCGCACAGTCCACCATTCAGCGTACCCGCCTCGAGGTACGCCAGAAACTGCTGGAGTCGCGCAGCCAGGTATTAAGCCTGCTGAGCACGCTGCAGATTCAGGGCCGTCAGGAGGCGCTCAGCGCCCGCACCCGTGAACTCTATCAGCAGCAATATCTCGATCTGGGTTCGCGCCCGCTGCTCGATGTGCTTAACGCCGAGCAGGAGGTCTATCAGGCGCGTTTTACCCAGCAGCAGACCCTCGGACAGTTGCACCAGCTGCAGCTCAACTGCCTCTATAACACCGGGCAATTGCGTCACGCGTTCGATCTTGATAACCGCACCATCCAGACCGTGGAGATCCAGCCATGAAGCAACGCGATATCCCGCAAGGTGAGACCATGACGGATGAGGCCCTGGCGCAGTGGGCGCAGGCCTTTGGTTTTGTCGCCACGCGCTACCGCGTCGCCTGCTCCCCCGGTGCGCTGCTCGCGGGCGCGCCGTGGCTAAAAGGCAAACCGATGGTGCCTGCACTGACTCAGCTGGCCCGTGAAGCAGGGCTGTCGTTTCAGCTGCTGACGGCGGATCAGCAGGCGATCAACAGCTGGCGTCTGCCGATCGTGGCGGCAATGAACGACGGCAGGATCGGCGTGATCGAACATTTCGATGGCGACGATACGCTGGAGGTCAGCTTTTTCGACGATCAGACCTACACCAACCGGCTTTCGATGACCGCCATGCTGCCCGCCATCCGCCACGTCATTGCCCTGCGCCCACTGGCCGCGCTGAAAGACAGCCGCGTGGATGCCTATATTTCGAAATACCGTCCGGACTGGCTTTACCGACTGGTGATGCGCGACTTGCGCCCCTACAGCTGGGTGATGCTCGCCGCGCTGTTCATTAACGTCCTGTCCCTGTCGGGGATTGTCTTTTCCATGCAGGTGTATGACCGGGTGATCCCCGCGCAGTCCTACCCGACGCTGTATGTCCTGACCATCGGCGTGTTGATCGCCACCCTGTTTGGCTTTGTGCTGCGCGTGGCACGCGGGCACATTATGGATCTGCTGGGCAAACGCTCCGATCTGCGTGTATCGGATCGGGTCTTCGGTCACGCCCTGCGGCTGCGCAACAGCGCTATCCCTCGCTCAACCGGCAGCTTTATCTCCCAGCTACGCGAGCTGGAGCAGATCCGCGAGATGGTCACCTCCTCCACCATCTCCACAATTGTCGATCTGCCCTTCTTTTTCCTGTTCGTGGTGGTGCTGGCGATCATCGCTCCCCAACTGGCGTGGATCGCACCGGTCGCCGCGGTGATCATGGTCCTGCCCGGTCTGCTACTGCAGAAAAAGCTGGCAGAGCTCGCGAAGCAGTCGGCGCACGAATCCACCCTGCGCAACGCCGTGCTGGTGGAGAGCGTGCAGGGGCTGGAGGACATAAAGCTGATGCAGGCGGAAAACCGTTTTTTGCAGCAGTGGAACAGCTACATCCAGATCACCGCTGAATCTGGCCTGCGCACCCGTGAACTGACCCAGAACCTGATCAGCTGGGGAATGACGATTCAGAGCCTGGTCTATGCCGGGGTGATCGTGGTCGGCGCGCCGATGGTGATCGACGGCACGCTGACGACCGGTTCGGTGGTCGCCGCCTCAATGCTGGCCTCGCGCATGATCGCTCCGATGGCCACCCTGTGCGGCGTGCTGGCGCGCTGGCAGCAGGTCAAAGCGGCGAAAGAGGGACTGGACAGCATTATGCAGCTCCCCACAGAAAACCAGCGTGAGGAGACGCCGATCCGCCAGGACGTACTGCGCGGTCACTATCTTTTCGAGCAGGCACAGTTCCGCTATCACCCGGAAGATCCGCGCATGGCTCTGCGCATTAATCGTCTGGAGATTAAGCCAGGTGAAAAAGTGGCGATCCTCGGGCGTAACGGCGCCGGAAAATCGACCCTGCTGCAGGCGATGGCGGGCGGAATGGATCTCGCCGGCGGTGAATTGCGGCTCGATAACTTCAGCCTGCCGCACCTCGATGTCGCCGATGTCCGGCGTAACGTCGGCTTTATGACCCAGAACGCCCGGCTCTTTTACGGCACCCTGCGCGAAAACATCACCCTCGGCATGCCGCGCGCCACCGATGAGGAGATTTTCGAGGTGCTGGAGTTAACCGGCGCGGCGGGCTTTGTGCAGAAACTGCCGAAGGGTCTGGACTACCCGATTATGGAGAACGGCGTGGGGTTATCCGGCGGCCAGCGGCAATCCATTCTGCTGGCGCGCATGCTGCTTCGCGACCCCAATATTGTGCTGATGGATGAACCGACTGCGTCGCTCGATGAGCACACCGAGCGGGAATTTATCCAGCGTCTGAGCGCCTGGCTTGGCAACCGCACCCTGATTGTCGCCACGCATCGCGTGCCGGTGCTGGAACTGGTGGAGCGGGTCGTGGTGCTCAAAGAGGGAATGCTGGTGATGGACGCGCCGAAAGCGCAGGCGCTGAACAACAGCCGCATGCAGCAACAGCAGCAGCAGGCAGCAACCGGACGGGAGTGGAAAAATGAAAATCAGTCAGCGTGACGTCGCCGCAATGGACGACCTGGACAATGCGCTCGACTCCGAAAGCGGCTACACCGGTGCGCGGCGGATTGTTATCTTCTCTTTACTGATGTTCGTGGTACTTGGCGTCTGGGCGTGGTTTGGCGTGCTGGATGAAGTCTCAACCGGCACGGGCAAAGTGATCCCCAGTTCGCGCGAGCAGGTTTTACAGTCGCTCGACGGGGGGATCCTCACCGAGCTGAACGTCCATGAGGGTGACCAGGTGCAGGCCGGACAAGTGCTGGCGCGACTCGATCCCACGCGTTCAGAATCTAACGTTGGTGAAAGCGCGGCGCGCTACCGTGCCTCGCTGGCCTCCAGCGTGCGACTGTACGCCGAGGTAAACGATCTGCCGCTGAAATTTCCCCCTTCGCTGGCGAAGTGGACCGATCTGACCGCTGCCGAAACCCGGCTCTATAATTCACGCCGTGCGCAGCTGGAAGATACCCAGCGGGAGCTGCGTGCGGCATTGGATCTTGCGAATAAGGAGCTGGCGATCACTCAGCGTCTGGTGAAAACCGGCGCCGCCAGCCACGTGGAGGTACTGCGCCTGCAGCGGCAGAAAAGCGATCTGGAGCTGAAACTCACCGACGTGCGATCCCAGTACTATGTTCAGGCCCGCGAGGCGTTATCCAAGGCCAACGCTGAAGTGGATATGGTCTCGGCGATCCTCAAAGGCCGCGAGGATTCAGTGACCCGCTTAACGGTGAAATCTCCGGTGCGCGGGATCGTGAAAAACATCAAAGTCACCACCATCGGTGGCGTCATCCCGCCTAACGGCGAGCTGATGGAGATTGTACCGGTGGACGATCACCTGCTGATCGAAACCCGCCTCTCCCCGCGCGATATCGCCTTTATCCACCCGAATCAGGAAGCGCTGGTAAAAATCACCGCCTACGATTACGCCATTTATGGCGGACTGCACGGCGTGGTTGAAACCATTTCGCCGGACACTATTCAGGACGAAGCCAAGCCGGAAGTGTTCTATTACCGGGTATTTATCCGCACCAGCCAGGATTACCTGGTGAATAAAGCAGGCAGGCACTTCTCAATCGTGCCGGGGATGATTGCGACGGTGGACATTAAAACCGGTGAGAAAACGGTACTGGATTACATGATCAAGCCGTTCAACCGGGCGAAAGAGGCGCTGCGAGAGCGCTAATCACTGGCGGTTTGTTTGTCCGGCCCTCTGCCCGTGGAAGAGGGCCGGAGTCATGGCATCCGTAACCCGCAACAATACCGCTTAACCCAGCGGCGAAAGTCTGACCTCGTTTACCTTTTCCCTTTCCGCCTTCTGTTAAAATAGCCCAAACTCATTTTTCAGGAAGAAACCATGCGTCAACGAACTATTGTCTGCCCCATCATTCAGAACGACGGGGCGTATCTGCTGTGCAAAATGGCCGATGACCGCGGCGTATTTCCCGGCCAGTGGGCGTTATCGGGCGGCGGGATGGAGCCGGGAGAAACCATGGAGCAGGCGCTGCGCCGTGAAATTCGCGAAGAGCTGGGCGACGTGCTGGAGATCACGGAGGTCAAACCCTGGGCGTTTCGCGATGACATTCGGGTGAAAACCTATGCCGATGGCACCACGGAAGAGATTTATATGATTTACCTGATTTTCGACTGCATCAGCACAAATCGGCAGGTAACGTTTAACGACGAGTTTCAGGAGGTTGCCTGGGTCCGCCCGGAAGCAATTAAAGCACTGGATCTGAACGAAGCCACGCGCATTACCTTCGCACAGAAGGGGCTTCTTTAAGCGCCCACTGCCCGGGCGTTTTGCCGGTAAAGGCCCTGAAAACCTCAATAAACGCGCTGATACTGTTGTAGCCGCACGACAGCGCGATCCAGCCAACCGGTTTACCTGCTGCCAGCCACTCCATTGCCCGCATTACGCGGGCAAGTTGCCGCCAGTTAACAACGTTCATTCTCGTTTCCGCGCTAAACCGACGGTGGAATGTCCGCACGCTCATTCCCGCAAGGGAGGCATAGTGCTCAACCGTCTGGTTGTCGTCCACACGTTGCATTAGATGGCTGGCTACCTTCTTTAATCGGGGATCGGCTGGCATGGGCAGCAGATAGCGCACCTGACGGCCCCGCGCCAGTTCATCCAGCAGCAGGGTGAGCTTTCGCGGATCGTACCCGCTTCCTTCAGCGTTTAAGCGTGAAAACAGCGCGCTGGTGAGCTCGTCGGGTTCGAAAAGCGTCGTTTCACCGGGCAGCGCTTCACACCCTGCGGGATCCAGATAGATCGCACGACCGTCAATCGCACTCCCGGAAAAGGCAGCATGCTCCTGACCGGGCGGGATCCAGCCGATATGTTGCGCCGGTACAACCGAACGCCCAGACGCTGTTTCGACAACCAGCAGACCCGTCGTAATCCGCCAGAGCTGACCGGCCTGATGGCTGTGCCACGGCGTATGGTATCCACCTGGATGCAAAAGTGTCTCGAAGCTGACCACGTTATTTGGCCGAAAATCGGTATTCATTGGCTTATTACAGAAACTAAGTCTCTGTCTGTCAAGGATAATGGCGGCTCAACGCAACGAGGAGTCACCATGAACATCATCACCCGCCTGATTACCCAGTCTGACAATGCTATTTTGCGTGAGGAAATGTCCCGTTTACTGACCCGCCTGTTTAAAGGCGAGATTGATCCGAAAGACGTTTTTTCGCCAGAGTATCAGCAGATCACGGACGGTCACTCTCTTGATTATTCTGGCTTTATTCAGCACCTGGAGCACGTGCGTTCGCAGATCCGCGATATCGCCTTCCGCGTGGAACAGATAGGGTGTCATGACACACTGCTGGCTGACCGGCATATCGTGACCGTCACGTATCCCGAAGGCCATCAGGCTGAAATAGAGGTTTATATGTTTGCCACGCTGTGCGCAGGAAAAATCTGCCGGATCCACGAAGTCACGCGAGTAGCCAACGGTGAAGCT
This sequence comes from Enterobacter sp. PTB, assembly GCF_051130085.1. NCBI lineage: Bacteria > Pseudomonadati > Pseudomonadota > Gammaproteobacteria > Enterobacterales > Enterobacteriaceae > Enterobacter > Enterobacter sp. PTB. The sequence continues at coordinate 40,824 of NZ_JBDKEE010000016.1, read as the reverse complement.
TCTGCTCGCGCGCTGGCCCATGCAACGGGCTAACGTTACTCAGCCGGTTGCGGTGCGCCGCTGAGATACACACTCACATAGCGCGTAAACTTCCCGATAAACACCCCGGCAAATACCCCGCCGGAGACTATCGCCAGCGCGCTCATGGCGGGCTGCTGCAACGTCTGGGGAGAGAGGGCGTTCATCACCCCCAGCACGTATTTCACCCCAAATGCCAGCATCATAAACGGCAGTGCCGTGTAGTCCGGCTGGCGATAAAGGGTGCGCGGCGCGTCGGTGCGGGTGATGACCGTCTGCTTAATCAGCACATACCCCAGCGCCGCGCCCGCCACAATCCCCGCAACCCAAAGGGCCACCGTCGCGAGAGTAAGATCGCGATAGACCACCAGATCGTAGATATCCCAGATAAGAAAGATGGCAGGAATGATGGCCAGCCTTTCCAGCGTAACGGTGGCAGGCTTACGGGCATTGAGGCCGCGTGAGATAAGGAAGATAAACAGAACCCACACCCAGACGGGGGTGTGCGTGAGGATACCGATCAGAAATTCAAACATGGGATTCACCATGAACGCTTGCGGCGCTGGCCGCACTGCACAAGTAATGCGCATAACAGCACAGGTGCCATTATGCGCAGGTCTGTTACAGCGATTTTTTCAGGCGACGAACCGCCTCTTTCAGCTCTTCATCGGTTGGCGTGACAAACGACATGCGCAGCGTCGTATGGTCTGGCTCATTGCAATAGAAGAACTCACCCGGCACAAAAACCACACCGTTGCTTAACGTTTTTTCCAGCCAGCGCGTGGTGTTGATGCCATTGTTCATTTTGGCCCACAGGAACATTCCGCCCTTCGGCTTATGGAACGACATGACATCACCCAGTTCCGCCTCCAGTTCATTTGCAAAGGTCTGGTATTTCTGGCGGTAGGCTTCACGGATCATTTTAATCTGATCGGCCAGACGACCGGTTTTCAGGTACTCGTAGGTCATCAGCTGTGACAGCGTGCTGGTGTGCAGATCGGTGGTTTGCTTGAGATTAACCACCGCGCGTTTCAGCCACTCCGGTACCAGCACCCAGCCCACACGAGTGCCCGGCGCGAGGATTTTGGAGAAGGTCGAGGTATAGACGACGTTCTCTTCATTGCCGATATCTTTGGCATGGGCAATTAACGGGCGGAACACTTCATCGGTATAATTAATTTCACTGTACGGATCGTCTTCGATAATAACGAAGTCATAGCGCTTCGATAATTCCACCAGCTGTTTACGACGCACCTCAGAAAGCGTTACCCCACCCGGGTTACCAAATGTCGGAACAATATAAACCGCCTTGATGGTTTTATTCGCCACCAGTGCTTCAAGTTCATCCACTTTCATTCCGTCGCCATCGGTGCCCACGGATTCAAATTTGGCCTGTGCCAGACCAAATACCTGCAGTGCCGCTAGATACGTTGGACGTTCGACGACGACGGTATCGCCCGGGTTAATTAACGCCCGCGCCAGCACATCGAGAGATTGTTGCGAACCGGACGTAATGACCACGTCATCGGCCTTGCAGGAGATCCCGCGGCCTTCACAGATGAGCTTAATTTCTTCACGCAGCCCCGGGATGCCTTCGGTCAGACCGTACTGAAAAGCTTCACCAAAATGCTGTGATAATACGGCATCAGCGGCAATTTTCAGGCCTTCATGATCGAACAGTGCAGGGTTAGGAATACCGCCACCCAGCGAAATCACCCCGGCCATTTTGCTATGTTTTAATAATTCACGGATGGCAGATGATTGCAGGCCCTGTGCGCTGCTGGCGAGTTTATTCACAGACATTCTTTGCTTACCTTCTTTTTTTATAATGTGCCTAATCTTAGTAGCATAAGTCTGCGGCTTTGATAATTACTTTTCTTCAACTGCATGGCCGAAATATTCCGCGCCCTGCAGAATATGCGCGACAAATTGCGTGAGCTTGGGTAGCGGACGTAAATCCTGGCGCCACAGCAAATGTACCGGTCGTGGCGCAGGCGTGTAGTTCTCCAGTACCTGCACCAGTCTGCCGCTCGCCAGCTCTTCTGCCACCAGCACTTCGGGTTGCAGTAATAATCCCGCCCCCGCTCTCGCCGCCATCCGTAGCCCATAGCCATCGTTGCAGCGCAGAATGGCATCGCGCTTCCAGCGCATCTCACCTTCAACCCCCGGCAGCCGCCATTCGTTACGCGCGGTCCACACCGTGTGTGACAGGCAGAGATGATCCGCCAGATCGGCAGGCGTTCGCGGCGTGCCGTAACGCGCCAGATACGCCGGGGCCGCGCAGATCACCATTCGGTACGGGCAGAGGTATTTCGCCACCAGATCGTCGTTATGAATGTCACCAATGCGAATGGCCAGATCGACCCCTTCATCCACCAGATCCACCATCCGGTTGGTCAGATCCAACTCCACGCGCACGTCCGGGTAGCGCTGCAAAAAGGTCGCCGTGAGGGGGGCTATCACACAACCCCCAAACGAGGTGGGCGCAGTGACCCGCAAGGTCCCGGCTGGGGCGGCACGCAGTCGCTCAACCGCGCTTTCGGCGATAGAGACCTGCTCCAGCACCCGCTTCGCCTCGTCGAAATAGACCCGCCCGGCGTCCGTCAGACTTTGACGCCGCGTGTTTCGCTCCAGCAGCCGGGTGCCGAGCTGAGACTCCAGCAACGCAATGTACTTCCCCACCATCACCGCCGACATCTCCAGCCGGCCTGCCGCGCCGGTAAAACTGCCGCTCTCAACGACAGCAATGAAGGTCTCCATGCTGCGAAGCTTATCCATATTCCAAACCCCTGGTTAGCAATCCTCTAACTTTAGCCCAGTTTATCTGAGTTTTGATTTATTAAAGAATGAAGGCTCACAACCTAAGGAGTCAGCTATGAAAATCGTGATTATTGGTGCCAGCGGTACGGTCGGTCGTGCGGTAACAGAAGAGCTGAGCCGTCGCCACGACGTGATCCGCGTGGGTCGCACCCAGGGCGACTACCAGGTGGATATCACCTCTCAGGCAAGCGTCCAGGCATTGTTTGAAAACATCGGTGCGGTGGATGCGATTGTCTCTGCCAGTGGCGGCCTGCACTTCGGCCCGCTCGCGACCATGAAAGACAGCGATTTCAACCAGGGCTTGCAGGATAAGCTGCTGGGACAGGTTCGTCTGGCGTTGACCGGCCAGCATTACCTCAATGAAGGCGGCTCCATCACCCTGATAAGCGGGATCGTGGCGCATGAGCCTATCGCTCAGGGGGTGAATGCCACCACGGTGAACGCCGCTCTGGAAGGGTTTGTCCGCGCTGCGGCCTGTGAACTGCCGCGCGGGATCCGCATCAACCTGATTAGCCCGACGGTACTTACCGAATCAGCGGAAGCGTACGAAGGCTTCTTCCCGGGCTTTGAAAGTGTTCCCGCCGCAACGGTGGCGCAGGCCTATCGTCGCAGCGTGGAAGGAGTGCAGAATGGACGAGTGTATAAAGTGGGTTACTGAGCCTTAGCGGCAGAAATCAGGACCAGCATCGGACGTTCCGCCTCTTCGGCCAGCGCGGGCCATGCATCAATTTGTGCCTGCGTTGGTCCCCATTCGTTCACTTCCGTTATTGTCAGCCCCGCCTTAATAAGCGCATTGAGCGTGGTACCGAGCGTACGGTGATATTTGATCACCCCGTCCGCCAGCCAGTTGCTGACGCGCTCGCCCTCATCCTGATAGCGATTAACGCCCCAGAAACGCTCGCCGTTATCGTCGGTCAGCCAGCCCTGACGTGAGGCGCAGGTGTAAATCGGATGTTCCATTGAAAAGACGAGGCTGCCGCCGGGTTTAAGCGCCCGCCGGATTTTTTCAAACAGGGTCTCCAGCACCGGCAGGTAGTGCAGCGCCAGTGAACTGTAGATCAAATCAACGCTGTTCTCAGGTAACGCCAGAGATGCCAGATCGCTGCGCTGATACTGTATTTGCACGTCGTCCGTCAGTTCAGCCGCCCGGGCGAGCATCTTTTCGGAGAGATCAACGCCGGTCACTTCTGCCGCCCCCAGCGCGCGTGCAGCGCGACAGAACCAACCGTAACCGCAGCCAAGATCGATAACTGACTTGCCGGATAACGGTGGCAGCATGCTTTTCAGCGCAGGCCATTCCGGTGCGCCGTCCAGACCCTGCACCGAACGCGGTAGCCGGGCATAGCCTTCAAAAAACGCCGGGTTGTCGTAGATGTTTTGTGCCATGACGGACTCCTTTATCGCAACAGAGGCGAGGGTAAAACACCCCTCGCCCGTTGACAACATACCCGTCTGAAAATCAGAGCCTGCGCCGGATCTTCTCCACCATGGCGGCAGTCGAAATCCCGTAACGCGCGTGAAGGGTCGGTAGCGCACCCGCATCAAGGAACGCATCCGGCAACGCAACGGTGTCAAAGTCGACGTTAACGCGATGGCGCATCAACAGCGACGCCACGGCTTCACAAAGCCCGCCAACGCTACTGTGGTTTTCAGCCACAATAACCAGACGTCCGGGTTTCGCGGCTTGCGCCAGAATGGTCGCTTCATCCAGGGGCTTAATCGTGGGTGAGTGAAGTACCGCCACGCTGACATTATCCTTGCGCAACTGCTTTGCCGCCTCCAGTGCGCGCATGGTCATCAGCCCTGAGGCGATAATCAGCACATCACTGCCCTCTTCCAGCAGCGCGGCTTTGCCTATTTCAAACCGGTAATTGTACTGATCCAGCACCACCGGAACCTTACCGCGTAACAAACGCATATAAACCGGCCCTTCGTGGCTGGCAATGGCAGGCACCGCCTGTTCGGTGTCAATCGCATCGCAAGGATCGATAATGGTCATGCCCGGAATGCCGCGCATGATCGCAATATCTTCCGTTGCCTGATGGCTTGGCCCGTAGCCGGTGGTCAACCCCGGCAGCGCGGCGCAAATCTTGACGTTGAGGTGTTCCTCAGCAATGACCTGATGAATAAAATCGTAGGCACGGCGGGTGGCGAACACGGCATAGGTGGTGGCAAAGGGAATAAAGCCCTCTTTAGCCATCCCACCTGCCGCCCCCATTAACAGCTGTTCCGCCATTCCCATCTGGAAGAAACGTTCAGGGTATGCCTGAGCAAAGATATGCAGGTCGGTATATTTCGATAAATCTGCCGTCATGCCGACAATGTTCTGGCGCTGAGCCGCCAGTTTCACCAGCGCGTGGCCAAACGGCGCGGCCCGGGTTTCCTGCCCTTCCTCTGCAATTGAGGCAATCATGGCGGAGGTGGTTAAACGCGGTTTATTTTCGACGGGCTGGCTCATTACAGGACTCCTTCTGGTTTATTCGCATCGAGCACGGCGAGCGCCTGTTGCCACTCATCGGCATCCACGCGAATAAAATGGTTCTTGTCACGCTGCTCGAGGAAAGGCACGCCCTTGCCCATCAGCGTGTCGCACAAGATGACGCGCGGCTGTTGTTCGGGATAGCGTCTGGCATTATCAAACGCCGACACCAGCGCGGGGATATCGTTACCGTTAACGCGTTGTACATACCAGCCAAAGGAGGTCCACTTATCTTCCAGCGGCTCAAAACCGAGGATGTTATGTGAATTACCGTCCGCCTGTTGCCGGTTAATGTCCACCAGCACAATCAGGTTCGAGAGCCCATGATGCGCGGCTGACATGGCGGCTTCCCAGGTTGAACCTTCGTCCAGCTCACCGTCAGACATGGAGTTAATTACCCACGCCGTGCTCTGTTTATGTTTCAGCCCCAGCGCCATTCCCACACCAATGCTGAGTCCCTGCCCCAGAGAACCGCCGGAGATCTCCATGCCGGGTGTATACGTTGCCATGCCGGACATCGGCAGGCGGCTGTCATCCGAGCCGTAGGTTTCAAGTTCCTCTTCAGGAACGATCCCCGCCTCGATCAGCGCCGCATAATACGCAATGGCGTAATGTCCGTGGGAGAGCAGGAAGCGGTCGCGGCCTTCCCACTCCGGCTCCTGAGCCCTGAAGGTCATACCGTGCGCAAACGCAGTTGCCAGCACGTCGGCATAGCCCAGCGCCTGACCGATATAGCCCTGACCTTGTACTTCGCCCATTCGCAGCGCGTAGCGGCGAATGCGCCACGCGGCCGCGGCAACCTGTTGAACTGTCGTATTCGTCATTCTCGTCTCCCCTTAATGGATCAGCATGCCGCCGTTCACGTCGAGCGTGATACCGGTGGAATAAGAAGAGAGATCGCTGCCCAGGAACAGCGCGGCACGGGCAACATCCTGTGCATCACCAAGACGGTTGAGCGGAATACCCGCCAGAATGGCGGTTTTCATCTCATCGCTCAGCTTGCCAGCGGTGATGTCCGTCTGGATAAGCCCCGGGGTGATGCAGTTCACGCGCACGTTATCCGGCCCAAGCTCACGGGCCATGGCTTTGGCTAGTCCCAGCACGCCGGCTTTTGCAGCGCTGTAGTGCGGGCCGCCAAAAATACCGCCGCCGCGCTGTGCCGAAACTGAAGAGATACAGACAATGCTGCCGGACTTCTGCGCGCGCAGAGTGGGAATCACCGCCTGGGACATCAGCAGCGTACCGCGCAGGCTGACATCCAGTACGGCATCGTAATTGTCGCGCTTAATATCCATCAGTTTGAGCGGCTGGGTTATCCCGGCGTTATTCACCAGAATGTCGATGCGCCCATATTTACCCAGAACCTGCTCAATGGCTGCGTTCACCTGCAACTCGTTGCTGACGTTTGCCGCAAGCCCCAGATGCCCTTCACCCAGACATGCAGCCGCACGCTGGCTGGCCTCGGCATCTAAATCAATAATGACCACTTTCGCGCCCTGCTCGGCATATAATTTTGCCGTGGCGAAACCCAAACCGCGCACAGAAGCCGCGCCGGTAATCACGGCGACTTTATCTTTCAGAAGCATATATTTCTCCAGTATTGTAAGAGAGGTTTTATTTATTATTTCGGTTCTTCCAGCAAGATAATCATGACTAATCCAATTGCTGCGCAAATACCGAAATAAATAAAGACAGAATTAAAGCTTCCAGTTTTATCCAGCAGATAACCTGCCAGCATCGGCGAAACAAATCCGCCGAGATTACCGCCGCTATTAATAATTGATGCGGCGATGGGATACGTTTTGCTGTCCGCAACGGCCATTCCATAAGCGGTGAAGGCGGGCCAGCCTATATTCAGACAGAGACCAACAAAAAAGAGGCCGACACAAACCGCAACGGTGCTTTGCGGGATATTCAGCATGATGACCATCATCAGTACGGTGCTGATGGCTGTAAACATCATGGTCGGTTTACGCCTGCGCCCGAGCCATTTATCGGAGACATAGCCGCCAAAAATCGCGCCGATAAAACCGCCGATACACGGCATACTCGCGACGAGGCCCATGCTCATGAACGTAAAGCCTTTTTCTTTCACCAGATAAAGCGGTATCCAGGTCAGCAGGCCATACAGCACGCTGACCATCATGAAGTAGGCCACACAGTCACCGAGAATATTTTTCGATGTGAACAGACCTTTTACCGTGCTGATGGGCGACAGATCCCGTACGCGGATCAGACGGTCAAGGCGGGAGAAGCCGGGGGAAATCACGATATTTTCCCGTCTGGCATCCGGTGTCGCCTGACCTGCGGTAATGGTCTCCAGTTCGCCCTTTGACACGAAAGGGCTCTCGGAAGGCCGGGTACGTACCAGTAAATACCACAGGACAGCAATGACCAGCCCCGGAATGGCAAAAGAGAAAAAGACCCAGCGCCAGCCCCATGTCATGGCAATCCACACTGCCAGCGGCGGCACCAGGATGGGGGCAAACATGGTGGCAGCGATATAGACGCCGGTCGCCGTGGCCTTCTCTTTTGGTGGAAACCAGTTATTGATCGTTGATGCCAACCCCACCGGGCATGGCCCCTCGGTTAACCCCAGCCCGAGGCGGATAAACTTCAGGCCCAGCACTGAGGTCGCAGTCCCCATCAACCAGGTAAACGCCGAGAAGCCAAATATCGACAGCGCCACCATCCCGCGAATGCCCTTTTTGGCGATAAAAAAGCCCGCCGGTATTTGGCTCAGGGCGTATCCCAAAAAGAACATACTGGCGATCGCACCGGCTTCGAAATTATTGATATGAAACTCGTCGATGATAAAAGGAAGTACAGCACCAATATTTGTTCGGTCGGCATAGTTAATGGCATACACAATAAAAATTAATGCCAGCACAACGAAACGGTAATTGGTTTTCTTTGTCGCTATGTAGGGGGCAACTTGTTCTATACGAGACATGTTTTACCTCATTATTCGAACAACGTGAGTCGTTTTATTTATGCGTTCAACGTCAATATATCGGCTATCGAACGAAACACCATTCAATAAAACTCATTTATTGCTGAGATAAATTTGATACGCGATGCAGGTCATAAAAATAAAATGTAACCCTCATCAATATTCATCGATAAAACACTGTGAACAGGATCATGTTTAATCCATTCAGCCGGGTAAAAATTGCTGACGCGATGCCGCAATGTTATGTTTTTTAAAATTGTCTCGTTTAAAAGGAGTGGGCCATGCCCGCGCAGGATCGCCAGACCCTCCCCATACCCTCGCTGCGAAATATTCAGTCCTTTATCGCCGTGGCCAACTCTCTCAGTATCCATCTGGCGGCCGAACAGCTTAACGTCACCGCGTCAGCCGTCAGTCATCAGATCGCCTCGCTGGAATCCTGGATGGGGAAGAAGTTATTTATCCGCAGCGGCAAAGGCGTGACCCTGACCCCGACGGGGGAAAAATATCTGCGCGACGTCTCCGCAGCGATGAGCGCCATCGGCCGTGCAACCGAACAGGTGATGAAAGAGGCCGATAATCCGGTATTGCGCGTTCACTCTTCACCAACGTTTGGCCTGACGTGGTTATTGCGCCGGCTCGGCAAATTTCGCAGTGAATACCCGGATATTACGGTCAATCTTTCCTGCTCCTATGAGAACCTGCAGTTTGCACGCGATAACATCGATATTGATATTCGCCACGGCATCCCGGACTGGGACGCTTACAGGGTCATGACCATTAAAAACGATGCGCTGGTGGTGCTGGCCTCACCGGCATATCTGCGTGCACATCCCGTCAACACGCCGCAGGACCTGCTTTCACAGGCGCTTATCTCGTCGACCAGCACCCTGGTCAACTGGGAAAAATGGTTTGCCTGGCACAATATCGACCGCCCCTGGCTCAACTTCAGCCTGAGTTTTGATCGTTCTTACATGAGCTTTGAAGCCGCGCGCATGGGGCTGGGATTTATTCTGGAAAGCAAGATGATGGCCACCGATCACCTGAACGATGGCTCCCTGGTGCAGGTGCTACCAGATGAAACGGGGATCGCCATTAATGCGCATCATCTGGTGATGCCGCACATGAACGAGCGCACCTGGAAGATCCAGCAGTTTGTTGAATGGATTGATCGCGAGCTGCGTCTGTCGGGGTATCACCTGTAGCAATACCCCGACGTGGCGTCAGGAGACGGTGCCCCACACAAGATGGCCCTTATGGAAGGTCGCGGTACGCGGTGAAATCCGCGCCACGGCCTCGGCGGAACAGGAAGCGTCCACCAGCACAAAGCTGGCATCGTCCTGCGCTTTTGGCCACACGCGCTCGCCTTTGTCGTTCAACGGCAGCACATCACCGGTGGCGATACCCAGCGCGCGGGAGAGCGTCTGTTCATTCGGGCGAATATAGAGCTGGGCGTAAAGATTGGCTTTTTCCAGCATATCGCCCAGCCCATACGGCGACCAGTGGTCAATGACGCTGTCGGTGCCGGTCATGACGAACACCCCCTTGTCACGGAGTTGCTTCAGCGGCATATGCAGGGTGCCAATCGGCACCGTAGAGGCAATGGTCACCTGCTGCGCCGCCATACGGGTGGCGATTTCATCGACCTGCTGCTCGTTGAGCATGGCCAGCGCGAAGGCGTGGCTGATGGTCAGTTTGCCCTTCAGCGCGGGCGTTTTCTCCACGGTCTCTACCATGTAGTTCACCGCCGCGACGCCTGCCGGGCTGGTTTCATGCAGGTGGATGTCCACCCCTTTGTCATAATCCAGCGCAATCTGGAACATCGTGTCGAGGGATTTTTCCATCGCACCGTCCACGTTAGTCGGATCCAGACCGCCCACGTAGTGCGCGCCAGCCTGCATGGCCTCGCGCATCAGCGTTTCGGAGTGCGACAACAGCAAGCCGTGCTGCGGGAAGGCGACAATTTCACAGTCAAACCCCGGCTTGCGGCGCGCTAAGACGGCCTGGAGATTTTCCAGATTCTTCAGGCCAGATGTCGGCTCAATATTGCAGTGGCTGCGGGCGAGGGTGGAGCCTTTCGACTGGATCAGATCGATAAGCTTTTCCGCACGCTCCTGCGTGTAGGGCTGTAACTCTGGCAGCAATTTTTGTTCAAGACGGATCATGTCCTGAATGGTCGTGCCCGCCGGGCGGTTAAGGGAATGCCAGGGACCACCGTAAAAGGTTTTATCCAGGTGGATATGCATGTCGCGCATCGCCGGCAGCATCAGCTTACTGCCTGCATCATAGTGTGGCAGCGTGGCATCGGCATGGCTTTTGTTATCACGCAGGGCGACAATTTTGCCGTCATTAATTTCGAGTGTTTTCAGTTCGGTGCGGGTGCTTATCGCCACGCCGCCGTCAACGTTGAACCCGGCCTCCAGCAGCACGTTATCCAGGTAGTAGTGTCTGGCGGTAATGTTCATCGGTTTGCCTGTCTCACAACGTGGTTTCGCAGTCTCTGCAGCATACGCGACGGAGCCAGTGGTGCCAAACAGGGCGCAGGCGGTAACCATTTTGCCGCTCTGGCTAATAAACTCGCGTCGGCTTTTATTCTCACTCATCTTCTCTTCCTTTTACTTACGCATTCACAATGTGGGTACCGGTCTCACCGCTCAGCGCCGCAGGCAGGCAGTCCGGCGAGGTGATGATCACGCGCTTGCCGCCGTCGTTCAGAAACGCCAGCGAGGCGACGATTTTCGGCAGCATGCTGCCCGCCGGGAAGTGCCCCTCCGCCACGTAGCGTTTCATCTGCGCCACATTCACCGTATCCAGCGCCTGCTGGTCTGGCTTACCAAAGTTGATGCACACTTTCTCCACCCCGGTGGTGATCACCAGCACGTCGGCATGGATCTCGCGGGCCAGCAGCGCGGTCGAGAGATCCTTATCAATCACCGCATCGACGCTCTGGTAATCCCCCTGCGCTGTGCGCACCACCGGAATACCACCACCGCCCGCCCCGATCACCACAAAGCCTTTTTGCGTCAGGGTCTTGATAGCCTCCGCTTCAACGATACGCAGCGGCTGCGGTGAGGCCACCACCCGGCGATAACCGCGCCCGGCGTCTTCAACAAAATGCCAGTCAGGATGGGCACGCTGGAGCGCATCACGCTGCGTCTCACTGAAAAACGCGCCGATAGGTTTGGTGGGATGGGCGAAACCCGGATCGTGTTTATCCACTTCCACCTGCGTGACGACCGTGACCGCTTTTTGCTCGCCGTGGGCGGCCATGCGGTTATTGAGTGCCTGCTGGATCAGGTAGCCGATACCGCCCTGGGTATCCGCCACGCAGTTTGCCAGCGGCGTGAGGGGTAGTCCTTCCCGCTCGTGAGCAATTTCAGCGCGGCGCAGATCCAGCCCCACCTGGGGGCCGTTACCGTGAGTGAGCACGATGTCATAGTCAGACGCCAGCATCTCCAGCACTGACTCTGCAACCAATTTCACGGCCTGTGACTGGTGTTCAATGGACTGACTGGCGTTATCTTTGATAATGCTGTTGCCGCCAATGGCGACGACCATGAGCTCTTTCATAGTGTTTCCTTTGAAATGGTGCGGGGTGAGGACATCAGCCATTATCAGGACTCCGAAACCGGCGCTGCCGCGCTCACCACGTCGCGGCTATCAAGAAAATGCTTCACCACAAACATGCCCCCCATCATCAGGTAGGCCGTGACAAACATCAGCGAACTGCCTTCAGCAAAGCCAACCACTGGCGCGTGGATCACGCCGAACAGCGCCAGCAACGCCCCAACGGCGGCGGCCACGGCTCCGCGCAGCGGTTTGTTGATGATGGCGAAGATAGCGATGCAGCCCCACAGCATGCTGGCGAGCGGTGCGCCGTTACCCAGATGCACCAGTCCCTGGTAGTAGATACCTTTGCTGTGCAGCACGTCGGTGCCAATTTTCGCCGCACTGGTCCCCGCCGCGCCCATCACGCTGTTCATCATGGTCAGCGCCCAGTTGGCGATCCACGGGAACAGGCAGATGAAGATCACGGGAACCTCCACTTTGGGCGTTTCCCTTACTACCTGGTTGGCGGTCACCACCCCGATAAACACCAGAATCGGCACGATGGCGGTCATCGGTATGATGGCGAGCATAAACGCCCCCAGCCCGAACAGCGGCACGATAAACATGGTCACACCGGAGGCCAGCGTGTAACCAATGCTGGCCCCCATCGCTTTCCAGCCCGCGTGGCCGACGTAAACCGTCACCGGGAACGGGTTACCCATCAGACACCCGAGCATGGAGGCCAGCCCGTTTGCCAGCATCACCTTGCGGGTCGGGTACTCATCCCCCGCCGCGTGGGCGCTTTCGATGTTTTCCAGGTCAAAAATGTAGTTCGCCAGACCCAGCGGGACGGCAGAGGCCAGGTACGGTAATGCGTGCGGCAGTCCCTGCATAAAGCTGTCGACATGCACTTCCGGCGGGTTAAAGCCAAACGACGACATCGAGGCTTTGATGGCCTCCGGGCTTTGCAGACCGGAGATCCACGCCAGCGCGGTACCGGCAATCAGCAAGAGCAGGCCGGTTGGGATTTTGGCGAAGATCGGCTTTTTACCAAACCAGTTAATAAAGATCAGCAGCAGCACGATGAACGACACGGTAGGCGCCTCAAACGCCTGCAGCATCGGGTTCATCGCCAGCAGCAGCAGGCCCAGCCCGGACAGGCACGACAGCAGGACGGTACGCGGGATCATCTTGCGGATGGTTTCCCCCAGGAACGAACCGCCCGCCAGAATCATCGCCTCCACGAAGCACCACACCAGACCAATCTGGATAGCGAAATCCGCATCACCGGTTTGCTGGTAGACCGGCATCAGCACCAGAAAGGTCACGGTGAAAATTGACGGCGCGCTTGGGCCAGACGGCAGCGCGGTGACATCCGTACGCCCGGTCTGGCGCGCCATCTGCAGGCCAAACCACGCGTAGCAGACGCTCGCGACCAGCACCGCCAGCCCGAAGGCTGGCGCAATGCGTCCATAAACAATCTCCTTCGGGATGCCGACGACAAAAATGAGCAGCCCCATCATGGTCAGCAAATTGGTCAGGTTGTTGGTCATCAACCCGAAATACGCCGCCCAGTCACCTCTTTTCCACTCCAGTTTCATGTTTTTCATGGATGCATGCCTTATAAAAAGTAGCGATCGCGGAAGGTCAACAGCGCCTTTTCAAAACAGCTAAACGGCGGGTGAACGATGCCCGCCCCAATCATGCCAATACCTGCGTCTTTGTGGGCAATGGCGGTGTTAATGACCGGCAGAATGCCGCTGCCCGCGACTTTTGTGATGTCGATGGCGGTTGGAATGCCCATAAATGAGAGCAGCGGAATGGTGACGTTCGGGTTTTCACCGAGGGTGATCTCGCGCATCTGACGGGAGAAATCGATGGCTTCATCCACCGTGCCACCCACCAGTGCCACGATCGCCGGGGCTGTGGCCATCGCAAAACCACCGATACCGTAGGTTTCGGTAATGGCGCTGTCGCCAATATCCAGCCCGGAGTCTTCCGGCCTGTAGCCCGCGAACATCGGCCCTATCACCTGCTGCGCCGGGCCGGTGAACCACTGCCCCGGCAGCCCGGAGATGCGCAGGCCGAACTCGTAGCCGTTACGCGCCATGGTGGTGACCACGGTGCTGTATTCAATACCGTGTGCGGCATCCATGGCGGCTTTACACATCGCCATCCACGTCGGGCCGGAGAAGTAATCGCTGCTGGCGACGAACTCAAACACCTCACGCTGCTGTGCCACCGGATACCCGGCCTGAATCAGCCCGGGCGTCAACGCCTGGATCAGCAGCGTGGTGCCGGCGTTGTTGCGGTTATGGCACTCGTCGCCCATGTGCAGCGCCTGGGCCAGCATCAGGCGCAGGTCGATTTCACCAATGATTTTCATGGCATCGCGCAGCATCGGGCCGAGCACGTCACGCATCCAGTTCAGGCGGTCAATAACGCTCTGGTCGTTGGCGCCCATGCGCAGGATCTTCGCCATCTGCTCGCTAAGGTTAGTGAACGCCCGGTTGCCGTAGGTTTTGTTCTCAACGATGTGCATAAACATCGATGCCGAAGTGACGCCCGCCATTGAGCCTACGCAGTCGTGCTCGTGACAGGGCGAGAAGGTGATCGCCCCTGACGCCGCCACGCGCTCCGCGTCGTCGATATCGCGTGCCAGCCCTTCAAACACCAGCGCCCCGGTCACGGCCCCTTTCATTGCGCCACACATGTTTTCCCAGCTGACGGGCGGACCGGCGTGCAGAATGGTGGTGCGGGTCATGCCCGGCACAACGTTGATCGCCTGGTCGTAGCCCACCAGCACCGGATGGGACTGGATAATGCGCTCAAGGGCAATCTTATTGGCGGCGGCGATTTTGTCAGCCAGTGGCGCAAGGGCCAGCTGATCCAGCGCTTCTACAACCTGCAAATTCCCCTGCCCCGGCGGCGTCCAGTCGAGCTGGGTCACGGGGATATGCTGCTTTTTGAGATCCGCACTGAACAGCGCGATACCGACGTTAATCACGTTCAACGGCTGGTTAAATAAGGTCGTCATCAGGCAGTCTCCCCTTTAAAGACAAATTCACGTGCCAGTAATCCGGTGTTGGTGCTGCTGCTCGCCCAGATCACCCCTGCCTCGGTCAGAAGCTGACACTGCTGTGCCAGGGACGGTGAGTCCTGGTCGGTTCCGAGCACATAGCCGAGAATTGCCAGCGGGCGGTTATCGGCTTTCGCCGTCGCCTGCGCCTCTTTTATGGCCTCAAGCATCACGCCAACCGGATCCTCGTGCGCGCCAAAGCCCAGAACAAAGTCCATCACGATCACGCCCACCTCGGGGTCACGCGCCTCCTGCAACAGGCGGCTGATGCGGTTGGTCGGATCGATCATCGGGTGCGGTTTGCCGTGGGTGAAATCGTCATCTCCAAAATCAAGGAAGGTGTGGGCTTTACTGACGTTGATATCGTCCAGCCGTTTCGCCGGGTCGGGTTGAATGTTGCTGTAGACGTCGTCGAACTTTTCCAGCGCGGCGAACATGGCCTCATCGCACAGGGTGCCGCCGCAGAACAGGCCGCGGATGTATTTCTGCTGGGGTGTCAGCCGGGCACGCACCTCTTCGATCAGTGGCCAGTTCAGCGGATGCAGGTCGAGAGACTCTTTTTTCACCCCCGTTAACAGCACGGCCTTCAGCGCCGCCTCTTTGGTGCCACGGGCGAACTGCAGGTTGCCTTCATCAGCCGGCGGCTGATGACGACCGAGGAAACAGACCACCACCGGTTTGCGGCAGGTGCGGGCGCGGGCCAGCACTTTTTCTGCCACCGACGGCGCAGGCGGTTTAGAGATGAGGGTAATCACCTGGGTGGCGTCGTCAGCGTCCAGCATCGCGATGGCATCCAGCATCATCAGGCCACCTATCTTTTCGCTCAGATCGCGCCCGCCGGTGCCAATCAGCTGCGACACGCCGCCGCCGAATTCATGGATCCGCACGCTCAGCTCCTGGCTGCCGGTCCCGGACGCCCCGATAATACCGATCGGTCCGCGGCGCACCGCATTGGCGAAGCACAGCCCGGTACCGTTGATAATGGCCGTGCCGCAGTCCGGCCCCATCATCAGCAGCCCTTTCTGGTGTGCCAGCTGCTTCAGCGCCAGCTCGTCATCAAGGCTGACGTTGTCGGAGAAGAGCATGACGTTGAGATCGTTTTCCAGCGCCTGACGTGCTTCGCGGGCGGCAAACGTGCCGTTTACCGAAATCACCACCAGGTTGCTCTCAGGACGATGGGTTTTCGCACTGGCAAGGGTGGCATAACGCGCTTCATGGCTCCCGCCGCTCTCCTTGCGGGTGAAAAGCGCTTCGATGGCTGCCAGCGTTTCGTCATTCGCCGCCTCGCCTTTAATCACAATCATTAAGTCGCCGTTTTTGGCATCCGCTAATTCCGGCGTTAATAGCCCGAGATTTTTTAATACGCCTTTGTTCATTTCTGTCGCCATAGCCACAAAAGCCTGCTCAACGCCCGGCAATTTATTGGCCTTCGTGGAAACCGACATCAATGACACCGAGTCAAAATAGGTATTCTTTTTTATGACGATTTTGGTGGGCATTATTTTCTCCTGAATGAGGATAAAAGGGGGCCGCCGTCGTGCAATAGGCACGTCGGTAAAATACTGTCTGAATGAGCGACCAGCCGGAAAAGGCTGGCCGAAGGAATTACGCGCCTGCAGCCAGCAGCAGGTCTGCTATCTGGTGGTAGCCTTTTTCCCGCGCCAGTTCGAGCGGGGTTTTGCCGTATTTATCGGTCATGTGCGGATTTGCGCCGTTATCCAGTAACAGCTTTACAATTTCCTGCTGTTTCGCGCCGCCATCGTTGAGGACAATCGCTTCCAGCAGCGGCGTCCAGCCCACGAAGTTGGTGTGGTTGACGTTAATATCGGTTTTCTCCAGCAGCTCGCGCACAATCTCAACGTGCCCTTTCTCGCTGGCAGGCGTAATGCCGACACCACCGAAGCGGGTCAGGCGATCAAGATCCGGATTGGCGGGTAAGACTATCCGCAGCAGGGTTAAATCATTTGTCAGGCAGCTAATCAGGAAGGGGTTAAAACAGGTCTGATCCTGTTGATCAATATCTGCTCCGGCGGCAATTAAAAATGCCACGCAGTCATAATGTTTTTTCAGACTGGCAATAATAACGGCCGTTCTTTTCTGGCGTTGAGTGGCATTAATATCGACACCTTTTTCAAGGCAGGCTTTTAGCCCGTCAATATTGCCCTGCTCTGCCGCCAGCAAAAATTCAGTAACGAGTTCGTTCGCAGACATATTCAGACTCCCCATGATGTATTGCTCATGACCTGAGAATAGCAACAGCCTGGTGAGAAAAGAATCCGCTTAAAAATCATTCATCGACAGTCAATTCATTATTGAGTTAAATTCAACAATTCAGCCAAAATGTGCAGCCGTGCAATGTTTTACTTATGTTTTAGCGCTTTTATTCGCCTCAGACAGCATTCTGCTTATGCCTGATGAAGCCTGACATGACGCGGCTCGGCGCGAATAATCAGAACTGTGACCGCCGTCATATGCGTTGTAACAGCGCTGTTAAAATATGTTCAAAACTGATGGCTAACAGGAGCCGTAATATGAATTCCATCTTTACTGAAGAGAACCTGCTGGCCTTCACCACGGCGGCACGCTTTGGCAGCTTCAGCAAAGCCGCCACCGAGCTTGGCGTAACCACCTCTGCCATCAGTTACACCATCAAGCGAATGGAGACCGGGCTGGATGTGGTGCTGTTTGTACGCAATACGCGCAGCATTGAGCTGACCGAGTCGGGGTTTTACTTTTACCGTAAAGCGACCGACCTGCTGAATGATTTTCATGCCATTAAGCGCGGGATAGACACCATTTCGCAGGGCATTGAGGCGCGGGTCCGCATCTGCATCAACCAGCTTTTGTACACCCCACGCCATACGGCACGGCTGCTGCAGGTGCTGAAAAAACAGTTTCCTACCTGCCAGATCACCGTCACGACCGAGGTCTACAACGGCGTCTGGGACTCCATCATCAACAACCAGGCCAATATCGCGATTGGCGCACCGGATACGCTGCTCGACGGCGGCGGCATTGATTACACCGAGATCGGTGCCATCCGTTGGGTATTCGCCATCGCGCCGGAACACCCGCTGGCCTTCGTGCCGGAGCCGATAGCCGAAAGCCAGCTGCGTCTGTACCCCAACATCATGGTGGAAGACACGGCGCACACCATAAACAAGAAGGTCGGCTGGCTGCTGCACGGCCAGGAGGCGATTCTGGTGCCCGACTTCAACACCAAATGCCAGTGTCAGATCCTTGGGGACGGGATTGGTTTTTTACCGGAGTATATGGCCCGCGAGGCGGTGGAGGACGGGCTGCTGGTCACGCGGCGAATCAATAATCCGCGTCAGGATTCACGCATGCTGCTTGCCACGCAGCATGCGGCGACCGGCCAGGTCACGCGCTGGATCAAACAGCAGTTTGGTCCACAGGGCGTGCTGACCGGGATATACAGCGATCTATTGTGGCGCGCTTAGTTTTTGCTTTGCACCCAAAACGCGTGAATAAGACCAGGGATGTAGCCCAGTAAGGTCAGAACGATGTTAATGATAAACGCCCAGCCAAACCCTTTGCCGAGCAGCACGCCCAGCGGTGGCAGGATAATAGTAAAGACAATACGCCAAAAACCCATAACGACTCCGTGCAAGCTAACCAATTGAAAATAAAAAAGAGAACATTCTCTAAGCGTAGCCAGTTTAACGGCCTGCACCATCTCTTTATCGCCCTTTTACCCTCTTTTACGCTTTTGACACTGGCTTAATCCTCCCCATTAGTTTAGGGTTTCCTTAATTAAGTAAAGACTAAACTAATATGACTGAACTCGAACAACTTCAGGCCAGCGCCGGACAGGCCGCAGCCCTGTTAAAAGCGATGAGCAATCCGCGTCGGTTGCTGATCCTCTGCATGCTGTGCGGTACACCGGGTACCAGCGCGGGCGATCTGGCGCGGGCGACGGGGCTTAGCCCATCCGCCACGTCACAACATCTGGCGCGTATGCGTGAAGAGGGGCTTATCGACAGCACCCGTGAAGCGCAGCGCATCCTGTATTTCATTAAAAACGATGCGGTGCATCAGCTGATCAGCACCCTGAAAAGCCTCTATTGCCCGTAAGGAGCCACCATGTCACTACCGCTCATTTCACCCCAGCAGGCCAATGCGCTCGTTGCTGAAGGTGCAAAACTGATCGATATTCGCGATCCCGACGAATATGCCCGCGAGCATATTCCCGCCGCCCGGTCCGTGCCGCTGGACACCTTACCCGGCGGGCTTGAGACGCCCGCGGGCGAAACGGTGATTTTTCACTGCCAGTCTGGCGCCCGGACATCCTCGAACGCAGCCCGCCTTGCTCAGGCTGCCGCGCCTGCTCAGGCATTTATCGTTGAAGGCGGAATTCAGGGGTGGAAGCAGGCTGGGTTGATCACGCAGGAAGACACGTCACAGCCGCTGCCGTTGATGCGTCAGGTGCAAATTGCCGCCGGGCTGCTCACCCTGTGCGGGGTCGTGCTGGGCTTTACGCTCTCCAGCGGCTTTTTCCTGCTGAGCGGCTTTGTGGGGGCCGGGCTGCTGTTTGCCGGGCTGACCGGGTTTTGCGGAATGGCGAGACTGCTGAAAGTGATGCCCTGGAACCGGCGTACCTCGTAAGCAGTAATCGGTGAAATACGCTGTACCCGGCATCAGACGTGGGCTAAGGTGAAGATCATTGAAACGATGAGGAGGTAGTATGTTTTCTGTCGGTGATTATGTGCAACCGCGTAAAGGCGGCCCAAAACTGAAAGTACTCGAAGTGAACGGCGATAGCGTTGTGGCGGTTCAGGCCAGCAATGAGCAAGGCGAGAAATTTACCCTGAAGGCCGCAGACCTGGCCCTGTATACCGAAGAGGGTGATTTCGGCGTCTGCTAAACAGGCAACCGGGCGGTGTCTTCCGCCCGGCTCATGGATTAAATCAGAAAATCATCCAGTGATTTACCATTTGCCAGTGCATTGGCAATAGGCTTTGGCGTACGCCCCTGACCGGTCCATGTTTTCTCTTCACCGTTGAGATCAATAAAGCGATATTTCGCTTCACGCGGTTTACGTTTTTTCGCTGGCTTACCGGCCTGCGCCAAATCTGAACCGAGGAGATCGGACGGTGAAATACCATCAGCTTTCATCAGTTCCAGCAGGGCATTAATTTTTTCCTGCTGCTCAGCGCGTTGTTGCTCTAATTCCGCCAGCTCACTCCGTTTCTCTTCAGCAACGACCCTGACTTTTTCCAGCATTTCTTCAAGAACGTCCAGGGATAATTCACGCGCCATCGCACGCAGAGTTCGGATATTATTAAGATTCTGTAACGTCAAAGA
Organism: Enterobacter sp. PTB; assembly: GCF_051130085.1. Lineage (NCBI taxonomy): Bacteria > Pseudomonadati > Pseudomonadota > Gammaproteobacteria > Enterobacterales > Enterobacteriaceae > Enterobacter > Enterobacter sp. PTB. Next base: position 20,604 of record NZ_JBDKEE010000016.1, on the reverse strand, counting down.
CATATATTTGAAAACCTTTTCTTTAGGGTAAATCGAAAAATCGACAAGAGAATAATTCATTTCGCCTGGAATATCTACCCGCGGGCACGTCTTGCTAAAAATGTAAATGTTTTAAAATATCGCGTTTAATAATTTCCGCGGATAACTGTCGATACCGCCGGATTCAATCTTTATCTCAGTATAAACGGTTAGATTTAATCCAAATCAAAGCATGCCGCACTGTCGTTGTTCGGGCAGAACGTTCGCTTCGACACGTTCAAGATCAACAGATTGATTTACATACAAAAACTGACGGCAGGGACAGATTATAACGAACCGAACAAAAAACACGCAATTTTAGAGAATTTTGTGGACAAAACGCGACTAAATAAAAATTAATAACTAGTTGTTAGTTCAAAGGCAGAGATATACGCTATACACGCCTGACAAACCAACCTAAAGCACTAACAGCTGAGGGAAAATCGTTTCTATTGTGTTCTTCTCAAGGAGTTCAGACATGTTCTCACCGCAATCTCGCCTGCGCCATGCGGTAGCGGATACCTTCGCGATGGTTGTTTACTGTTCCGTCGTGAACATGCTGATCGAAATTTTCCTCTCCGGAATGTCCTTTGAGCAGTCACTTTCTTCTCGTCTGGTGGCAATTCCGGTCAACATTATTATTGCGTGGCCTTACGGATTATACCGCGATGCGGTCATGCGCTTTGCGCGTCGTCTTAGCCCGTCAGGGTGGGTGAAAAACCTCGCCGACGTTCTGGCATACGTGACGTTCCAGTCACCCGTTTACGTGGCTATTCTGCTGACAGTGGGCGCAGACTGGCATCAAATCGTCGCTGCGGTCAGTTCAAATATCGTGATTTCAATGCTGATGGGTGCGGTGTATGGCTATTTTCTCGACTACTGTCGCCGCCTGTTTAAGGTCAGCCAGTACAGCCAGGCCAAAGCATGATGTGAGGCGACTGGCGAATGCCAGTCGCAGATTTACTGTACGTCGCCAAACAGTCCCTTCAAAAACCGCTCCAGCGCCATACGCGAACTGAAGCCATGCGGAATACCATAATGTTCATGCGTTTCACCACCTAAATACAGTGGGAATTGCTGATAATGATCGCAGGTTTTAATATCCGAGGCAGGCTCAGCAAATGACAAACTTCTGTCTTTCAGCGTCGGGTGAATAATGAGAGCAGTACGTCCCATCCTTGCTTCACGATTAACGTAAACATAATTCTCGCCACGGCGATATCCATACGCTTTTGATGTCACCTCATCCATGGTGAATCCCTCTTTTTCAAGAACGCGCGCCACCTCATCAGGTCGTAAATACATATCTTTTCCTCGTTATCTTTTCCTGCCCGGCAACCTTACAGTATTCAGCATTAGCAGGGCTTTCAGAATATTCCATAAACTGCCAGATAACGCGTGACGCGCTTCAGATATTAAATTTCTGGACTAAACTAAACGGGAACGCAAAATTACGGAGGATCGTATGTTTAACAGACCGAACCGAAACGATATTAACGACGACACGCAGGATATTCGTAACGATGTCAGCCAATTAGCGGACTCGCTGGAAGAAGTGCTGAAATCCTGGGGTTCCGGTGCGAAGGACGAAGCGGATGCCGCAAAACGTAAGGCTCAGTCTTTGCTACGTGAAACCCGCGCCCGCATGAATGGGCGTTCGCGCACCACGCAGGCTGCCTGCGATGCCATCAGTTGCGCCAATACCTTCGTTCGCGAAAAACCCCTCTGTACGCTTGGTACGGTAGCCGCGGTGGGTATCTTCGTGGGGGCGCTGCTTAGCCTGCGCAAATAGTCGTCTCAGCCTGTCCGTATCCGCCCCGGTCGCGTTAGCCCCCGGGGCTTTTCTTTGCCTGCGCGCCTGAAAAAGCCGTACAGCCCGCCCTGCCCCGCTGTGCTCATCATCGGGGCCATATCAATCTGAAATTCCCATATCTTGTATGGTTGAATCTTACGACAACTACATCTAGTATTCCCTTTAGCAAGATACACACAACCTGACGCGATGATTCGCGCCGCTCTCTCATTTTAAATGGAAATACGAATCATGAGCATTATTATTTACACTCGTAACGATTGTGTTCAGTGCCACGCGACAAAACGTGCAATGGAAAGCCGTGGAGTGGCCTTTGAGATGGTGAACATTGACCTGCAGCCCGAAGCTGCCGATACCCTGCGGGCGCAAGGTTTTCGCCAGCTGCCGGTCGTCGTCGCCGGGGAGACCAGTTGGTCCGGCTTTCGCCCCGACATGATTAACCGCCTCGCCGCCCAGGCCGCCAGGGCATGAGTGGGCTGGTCTACTTCTCCAGCAGCTCGGAAAACACGCTCCGCTTTATTGAGCGCGTCGGGCTGCCTGCGATACGTATCCCGCTTAATGAGCGGGAACGAATCCGGGCAGACGACCCCTACATTCTGGTGGTCCCGAGCTATGGTGGAGGTGGCACCGCGGGGGCCGTGCCTCGTCAGGTGATCCGCTTTCTCAACGATCCCCACAACCGACAGCTTATTCGCGGCGTTATCGCGGCGGGCAATCGCAATTTCGGCGATGCCTTTGGCCGTGCCGGGGATGTCATTTCTCAAAAATGCGGCGTGCCGTATCTCTATCGTTTTGAACTGATGGGGACACAGCAGGACGTAGAGAACGTGCGTAAAGGAGTGAACGAATTTTGGCAACGACAACCGCAGAACATGTAATTCAGGCGACACCGGATTACCACGCATTAAACGCGATGCTGAACCTCTATGACCGTGAGGGGCACATTCAGTTTGGCAAAGATCATGAGGCGGTGGAGGCGTTTATCGCCACCCACGTCCGCCCCAACAGCATGACCTTTGCAAGCCAGAACGAACGTCTCGATTATCTGGTCAAGGAAGGCTATTACGAAGAGCGCGTGCTGGCCCGGTACGATCGTGCCTTTGTGGAGACGCTGTTCGGGCAGGCCCATAGCCGCGGTTTTCGTTTCCAGACGTTTCTTGGCGCATGGAAGTTTTACACCAGCTATACCCTGAAAACGTTCGACGGCAAACGCTATCTTGAAAGCTTCGAGGACCGCGTGGTGATGGTTGCCCTGACGCTCGCGCAGGGCGATGAAACGCTGGCAGAACGCCTGATGGATGAGATGCTCTCCGGCCGTTTCCAGCCCGCCACACCGACCTTTCTCAATTGCGGAAAAGCCCAGCGCGGCGAGCTGGTCTCCTGCTTCCTGCTGCGCATCGAAGACAATATGGAGTCGATTGGTCGCGCGGTGAATTCGGCGCTGCAGCTCTCTAAACGCGGCGGCGGGGTGGCATTTCTGCTGTCGAACCTGCGTGAAGCCGGTGCGCCAATTAAGCGCATCGAAAACCAGTCCTCCGGCGTGATTCCGGTCATGAAAATGCTGGAAGATGCTTTCTCGTATGCCAACCAGCTGGGGGCGCGTCAGGGCGCGGGGGCGGTCTATCTGCACGCACACCATCCGGATATCCTGCGCTTCCTGGATACCAAACGTGAAAACGCCGATGAAAAAATCCGCATTAAGACCCTGTCGCTTGGGGTGGTGATTCCGGATATCACCTTTGCGCTCGCCAAAGAAAATGCCGAGATGGCGCTCTTCTCGCCCTACGACATTGAGCGTATTTACGGGAAAGCGTTTGGTGATGTGGCGATAAGCGCCCTGTATCACGATCTGGTGGCCGACGATCGCATTCGTAAGAAGTACATTAACGCCCGCGATTTCTTCCAGACGCTGGCCGAAATTCAGTTTGAGTCCGGCTATCCGTACATCATGTATGAAGATACGGTCAACCGTGCAAACCCGATTGCCGGGCGAATCAATATGAGCAACCTCTGCTCGGAGATATTGCAGGTGAACAGCGCATCCACGTATGACGAAAACCTGGACTACGCCGACATCGGCAAAGACATCTCCTGTAACCTCGGGTCGCTGAATATTGCCCACACCATGGATTCCCCCGATTTTGGCCGCACGGTGGAGACCGCCATTCGCGGGCTGACCGCGGTGTCAGACATGAGCCACATCCGCAGCGTGCCGTCGATTGAAGCCGGTAATGCCGCCTCGCACGCCATCGGCCTTGGGCAGATGAACCTGCACGGCTATCTGGCGCGGGAAGGTATCGCCTACGGTAGCCCGGAAGGACTGGATTTCACCAACCTCTATTTTTACACCATTACCTGGCATGCGCTGCATACCTCAATGATGCTGGCGCGCGAGCGTAACCAGCGCTTTGCGGGCTTTGAACAGTCGCGTTACGCCAGCGGTGAGTACTTCAGGCCATATCTGGAAGGAGACTGGCAGCCGAAAACCGACAAAGTGCGCCAGCTTTTTGCCGATGCCGGGGTTCTCCTGCCTACCCGCGAGATGTGGCAGCAGCTGCGGGATGATGTGATGCGCCACGGCATCTATAACCAGAATCTGCAGGCCGTACCGCCAACCGGATCAATCTCTTACATTAACCACGCCACGTCGAGTATCCACCCGATTGTGTCGAAGATTGAGATCCGCAAGGAAGGTAAGACCGGGCGCGTTTACTATCCTGCCCCGTTTATGACCAACGACAATCTGGCCCTGTATCAGGACGCGTATGAGATTGGCCCTGAGAAAATTATTGATACCTACGCCGAGGCGACAAAACACGTGGATCAGGGGCTGTCGCTGACGCTCTTCTTCCCGGACACCGCCACCACGCGCGACATCAACCGGGCGCAGATTTACGCCTGGAAGAGAGGGATCAAAACCCTCTACTACATTCGCCTGCGCCAGCGTGCGCTGGAAGGTACCGAAATTGAAGGCTGCGTGTCCTGCGCGCTGTAAGGAGAAAGGATGAAACTGTCACGCGTGAGTGCCGTTAACTGGAATAAAATTCAGGATGATAAAGACCTGGAAGTGTGGAACCGCCTGACCAGCAACTTCTGGCTGCCGGAAAAAGTCCCGCTTTCAAACGATATTCCGGCCTGGCAAACCCTCAGCCACGCCGAACAGCAGCTGACGATCCGTGTGTTCACCGGCCTGACGCTGCTGGACACCATCCAAAATACCGTCGGTGCCCCTGCGCTGATGGCCGACGCGCTGACACCTCACGAAGAGGCGGTGATGTCGAACATCAGCTTTATGGAGGCGGTCCATGCCCGCTCCTACAGTTCGATTTTTTCGACGCTGTGCCAGACCAAAGATGTGGACGCGGCGTACTCCTGGAGCGAAGAAAGCGAGTCATTGCAGCGAAAGGCCAGCCTGGTGCTGGAGTATTATCAGGCCGACGAACCGCTGAAGAAAAAAATTGCCAGCGTGTTTCTCGAATCCTTCCTGTTCTATTCTGGCTTCTGGTTACCGATGTACTGGTCGAGCCGCGGCAAGCTGACCAACACCGCCGATTTGATTCGCCTCATCATTCGTGATGAAGCCGTACACGGGTACTACATCGGCTATAAATATCAGAAAGGGCTGGAGAACGTCAGCGAAGAAAAGCGCGAAGCGTTAAAAGGTTTTGCCCTCGATTTGCTGATGGATTTGTACGAGAACGAACTGAGTTATACCGAAGAATTGTACGCCGGTACCGGTTGGGAGGAGGAGGTAAAAGCGTTTCTTTGCTACAACGCCAACAAAGCGCTGATGAATCTCGGCTACGAAGCACTTTTCCCACCGGAAATGGCCGACGTAAACCCGGCGATCCTGGCGGCACTGTCACCCAACGCCGATGAAAACCACGATTTCTTCTCCGGGTCTGGTTCGTCGTATGTGATGGGCAAAGCGGTGGAGACCGAAGATGAGGACTGGGATTTTTAATGAGCGGGTTAACGTTCATTAATTTAATATAAATCTAACAATTTCCTCCCTAATATTTCACGGGCAACTACACTGTAATTCCCCGTTCATATTCGCCTGAATCACTCCGATTCAGGCGAAATTTCGCTGTGCAAAAGCAAAAAATTCAGAAAAATTCAAACCACGCTCAGCCCTTTACTCATGGGAAATTCAGCCGTTTCGCTTACGGCAAAATTCCTGCCATAAGCAAACCCAGGGTTGTCTCAGATTCTCAGTATGTTAGGGTAATGCTAGTTAACTATTTACCATGGTAATGATATCGACATAAACAAATAACAGGACACTCTCTATTGCATGGCAATTAAATTAGAAGTGAAAAATCTTTATAAAGTATTTGGCGAGCATCCTCAGCGCGCATTCAAATATATTGAGAAAGGCCTTTCAAAAGAGCAAATTCTGGAAAAAACCGGGCTGTCGCTTGGCGTTAAAGACGCCAGTCTGGCCATTGAAGAAGGCGAGATTTTTGTCATCATGGGATTATCCGGTTCGGGTAAATCCACTATGGTTCGCCTTCTCAATCGCCTGATTGAACCCACCCGTGGACAGGTACTGATTGATGGCGTTGATATCGCCAGAATATCAGAGGCTGAACTTCGCGAGGTGCGCAGAAAGAAGATTGCAATGGTGTTCCAGTCATTCGCGCTGATGCCGCATATGACAGTGCTGGATAATGCCGCCTTTGGCATGGAATTAGCGGGCGTTACCGCTAATGAACGTCAGGAAAAAGCGCTGGATGCATTACGTCAGGTGGGCCTCGAGAATTATGCGCATGCCTACCCGGATGAGCTTTCCGGCGGGATGCGCCAGCGTGTCGGATTAGCCCGCGCATTAGCCATTAACCCAGACATTTTATTAATGGATGAAGCCTTCTCGGCACTCGATCCATTAATTCGCACCGAGATGCAGGATGAGCTGGTAAAATTACAGGCTAAACATCAACGTACCATTGTTTTTATTTCCCACGATCTTGATGAAGCCATGCGTATTGGTGACCGTATTGCCATTATGCAAAATGGTGAAGTGGTGCAGGTCGGCACGCCGGATGAAATTCTGAATAATCCGGCCAATGATTATGTGCGCACCTTCTTCCGCGGCGTGGATATTAGTCAGGTCTTTAGTGCGAAAGATATCGCCCGTCGTTCACCGAACGGTCTTATCCGCAAAACACCGGGCTTTGGTCCGCGCTCTGCACTGAAACTGTTGCAGGATGAAGATCGGGAATACGGTTATCTGATCGAACGCGGTAATAAATTTGTTGGCATTGTTTCCATCGACTCCCTGAAAACCGCGCTCAGCGAAAATCAGGGCATTGATGCGGCGGTTATCGACTCCCCGCTTGCCGTGGACGCCGAAACGCCGCTCAGCGAGCTGCTCTCTCACGTTGGTCAGGCCCCGTGTGCCGTACCGGTAGTCAGTGAGGAACAACAGTACGTCGGCATCATCTCAAAACGCATGTTGCTGCAGGCTTTAGATCGCGAGGGGACAAACAATGGCTGATCAATCTAACCCGTGGGGAACCACCGAGGCGGCGGACAGCGCTGCTCAATCTGCCGATGCGTGGGGATCTTCCACGCCTGCGCCAACCGATGGCGGCGCGGCGGACTGGCTCAACAGTGCACCGGCCCCTGCGCCAGAGCACTTCAATATTATGGATCCGTTTCATAAGACGCTGATCCCGCTGGATAGCTGGGTCACGGAGGGGATCGACTGGGTAGTGACTCACTTCCGTCCGGTCTTCCAGGGGATCCGCGTACCGGTGGATTACATCCTGAACGGTTTCCAGCAGCTGATGCTCGGCATGCCCGCGCCGGTCGCTATTGTGCTCTTCTCCCTGATTGCCTGGCAGTTTGGCAGCGCTGGCATGGGTGTCGCCACGCTGATCTCACTGATAGCCATCGGCGCGATTGGCGCCTGGTCGCAGGCAATGATCACCTTAGCGCTGGTGCTCACCGCCCTGCTCTTCTGCGTCGCTATCGGCCTGCCGATGGGGATCTGGCTGGCGCGCAGTCCGCGGGCGGCGAAGATTATTCGTCCGCTACTGGATGCGATGCAGACCACCCCCGCGTTTGTCTACCTGGTGCCGATCGTGATGCTGTTTGGTATCGGCAACGTGCCGGGCGTCGTGGTGACCATTATCTTCGCCCTGCCGCCGGTCATTCGTCTGACGATACTCGGGATTAACCAGGTACCGGCCGATCTTATCGAGGCGTCGCGTTCATTTGGTGCCAGCCCGCGCCAGATGCTGTTTAAAGTTCAGCTTCCGCTGGCGATGCCAACCATCATGGCGGGTGTCAACCAGACGCTGATGCTGGCCCTCTCCATGGTAGTGATTGCCTCAATGATCGCCGTCGGCGGACTGGGTCAGATGGTGCTGCGCGGCATTGGTCGTCTTGATATGGGACTGGCCACCGTGGGCGGCGTCGGCATTGTGATCCTCGCCATTATCCTTGACCGCCTGACGCAGGCTGTCGGTCGTGATTCACGCAGTCGCGGCAACCGTCGCTGGTATAGCACCGGCCCTGTCGGGTTAATCACCCGCCCATTCAGAAAATAAGGAACAACGATGCGACATCGCGTACTTTTTGCCACAGCGTTTGCCACCCTTGTCTCCACCAGCACGTTTGCTGCAGACCTGCCGGGCAAAGGCATTACCGTGCAACCGGTGCAGAGCACCATTTCAGAAGAGACCTTCCAGACGCTGTTAGTCAGCCGCGCGCTGGAAAAACTGGGCTATACGGTCAACACCCCAAGTGAAGTGGATTACAACGTGGGCTACACCTCGATTGCCTCCGGTGATGCCACCTTTACCGCCGTCAACTGGCAGCCGCTGCACGACGACATGTATGCCGCCGCCGGCGGGGATAAGAAATTCTACCGCGAAGGCACCTTCGTGACCGGTGCGGCCCAGGGGTACCTGATCGACAAGAAAACAGCCGACCAGTACCACATCACCAATATCGAGCAGCTGAAGGATCCTAAGATTGCCAAACTGTTCGACACTAACGGTGACGGCAAAGCTGACATGATGGGCTGCTCGCCGGGCTGGGGCTGTGAGGCGGTGATTAATCACCAGAACAAAGCCTTTGACCTGGCGAAAACGGTCGACGTCAGCCACGGTAACTACTCGGCGATGATGGCCGACACCATTGCCCGCTTCAAAGAAGGTAAACCGGTTATCTATTACACCTGGACACCGTACTGGGTGAGCGACGTGCTAAAGCCGGGGAAAGACGTGGTGTGGCTGCAGGTCCCCTTCTCTTCCCTTCCGGGCGAGCAGAAAGATATCGACACCAAACTGCCAAACGGCATGAACTATGGCTTCCCGGTCAACACGATGCATATCGTTGCTAACAAAGCCTGGGCTGAGAAAAACCCGGCGGCAGCGAAACTGTTCTCGGTGATGAAACTGCCTCTGGCGGACATCAACGCCCAGAACGCGATGATGCACGCGGGGAAATCCTCCGAAGCTGACATCAAAGGCCACGTGGATGGCTGGATCAAAGCCCACCAGCAGCAGTTTGATGGCTGGGTAAAAGAAGCGATGGACGCGCAGAAGTCATAAGAGCCCTTCAGACCTGCCCTCTCCCCACGGGAGAGGGTTAACTCCCCTAAACCGCACGATCCAGCACGTAACAATCCCACCACATTCACAATCATTCGCTATTATGGTTCACGGAAAAATAATCACTTAACTCACGATTCCTGAACCTGATGACTAAAACAACTCAAGGGCTTAGCCCGGCACTCATCCTTTTAATGTCCGTGGCAACGGGTCTGGCAGTCGCCAGTAACTACTACGCGCAGCCACTGCTCGATACCATCGCCCGCGCATTTAACCTTTCTGCCAGCTCCGCTGGCTTTATTGTCACCGCCGCGCAGCTTGGCTATGCCGCCGGGCTGCTTTTCCTCGTGCCGCTGGGCGATATGTTTGAACGTCGGATGCTGATTGTCTCCATGACCTTGCTGGCCGCTGGCGGGATGCTGATCACCGCCAGCAGCCACTCGTTAACGATGATGATTATCGGCACCGCGTTAACGGGTCTGTTCTCCGTCGTGGCGCAGATTCTGGTTCCGCTCGCCGCCACTCTCGCATCACCGGAAAAGCGCGGCAAGGTGGTGGGAACAATCATGAGCGGCCTGTTGCTGGGGATTTTGCTGGCGCGGACCGTCGCCGGGCTGCTGGCGAGTCTTGGTGGCTGGCGTACCGTGTATTGGGTGGCGAGCGTACTGATGGCCGTGATGGCGCTTGCCCTGTGGCGCGGGCTGCCAAAGGTGAAGCAGGAAAATCACCTTAATTATCCGCAGCTTCTCGCCTCCGTTTTCAGCCTCTTCACACACGATAAACTGCTGCGTACACGTGCGTTGCTGGGCTGTTTGACCTTCGCCAACTTCAGCATCTTATGGACCTCAATGGCGTTTCTGCTGGCCGCGCCGCCGTTCAATTATTCCGAAGCGGTGATTGGTCTGTTTGGTCTGGCGGGCGCTGCGGGAGCCCTGGGCGCGCGTCCGGCGGGCGGACTGGCGGATAAAGGCAAATCCCATCTGACGACCTCTGCCGGGCTGGTTCTGCTCCTGCTCTCCTGGGCAGCCATCTGGTATGGCCATACCTCTGTGCTGGCGCTGATCGTCGGTATTCTGGTACTCGACCTCACCGTGCAGGGCGTGCATATCACTAACCAGACCGTCATCTACCGCGTGAAGCCAGAGGCGCGTAACCGCCTCACGGCCGGATACATGACCAGCTATTTTATTGGCGGCGCAGCGGGTTCGTTAATTTCAGCCTCGGCGTGGCAGCATGCCGGTTGGTCAGGCGTGTGTGGGATAGGGGCAATAGTCGCCGCGCTGAATCTGCTAGTATGGTGGCGTGGATACCATCGCCAGGACGTAATTAACTAAGTTTTACATTGCTTTGGGCCTCTTAGGGTGTAAAGGGGCCCTGCAGTCTGTTAATGTAAACGTAATCATTTATCCCAGAAATTTTAATGTGGGTGACATATTTTCTACCGGCATGAATAGTTCAGACCCCCGTCCTCACATCCTCTCTTCCGCGGGTTCACACCCAACGCTCTCTGTGCTCACCGGGTCACGGACTTACCCGGCGCTTTCTGATGGTGACATAAGTTTGGCGGATATAACCGCACAAATAATTCATTTACATTATTTGTCACTATCGTTACTATATCGGCTGTAATTAATGAGGTTATGCCCAAATGGATAGTTCGTTTACGCCCATTGAACAAATGCTTAAATTCCGCGCCAGTCGTCATGAGGACTTCCCGTATCAGGAGATCCTGCTGACCCGCCTGTGCATGCACATGCAGGGTAAGCTACTGGAAAATCGTAATAAAATGCTGAAAGCTCAAGGGATTAACGAGACGTTGTTTATGGCGTTAATTACGCTGGAGTCTCAGGAAAATCACAGCATTCAGCCGTCAGAGCTGAGCTGCGCGCTGGGTTCATCCCGTACTAATGCCACCCGTATTGCCGATGAACTGGAAAAACGCGGCTGGATTGAACGCCGTGAAAGCGATAACGATCGCCGCTGCCTGCATCTGCAGCTGACCGACAAAGGTCACCAATTCCTGCGTGAGGTGCTGCCACCTCAGCATAATTGCCTGCATCAACTGTGGTCTGCCCTCAGCACCACCGAGCGCGACCAGCTTGAGCACATTACTCGCAAGCTGCTGACCCGTCTGGACCAGATGGATGAAGACGGCGCTGTTCTAGAGGCGCTGCGCTAACGCGACAACACGCTCAACAATCCCAGACTCATAAGAAAACCGACAGGCCAGCACGTCACACTGCTGGCCTTTCTGACAACAGCTCGGCTCAGCCGATGTGAAAATAAGAAGATCGTGGAGAACAACAATGAGCGCAAATGCGGAGAGCACTACCCCGCAGCAACCGGTCAATAAAAAGGGCAAACGCAAAAGCGCCCTTATTGTACTGACATTGCTCTTTATTATTATTGCCGTGGCATATGGGATCTATTGGTTTTTAGTATTGCGTCATGCTGAAGAGACAGACGATGCATACGTGGCAGGGAACCAGGTACAAATTATGGCGCAGGTATCGGGCAGCGTGACGAAAGTCTGGGCTGATAACACCGATTTTGTGCAAAAAGGGGATGTATTGGTCACGCTCGATCCGACCGACGCCCAACAGGCTTTTGAAAAAGCCCAGACCGCGCTGGCCTCCAGCGTCCGTCAGACCCGCCAGCTGATGATCAACAGCAAGCAGCTGCAGGCCAACATCGACGTGCAGAAAACCGCACTGGCGCAGGCGCAAAGCGACCTGAACCGTCGCGTTCCCCTCGGCACTGCCAACCTGATTGGCCGTGAAGAGCTGCAGCACGCGCGTGATGCCGTTGCCAGCGCACAGGCGCAGCTGGACGTGGCGATTCAACAGTACAACGCCAACCAGGCGATGGTGCTCGGCACCAGCCTGGAAAACCAGCCTGCCGTGCAACAGGCTGCCACCGAAGTGCGCAACGCGTGGCTTGCCCTGCAGCGTACTAAAATTGTCAGCCCGATGACCGGCTACGTCTCTCGTCGTTCCGTCCAGCCTGGCGCCCAAATTAGCCCAACCACGCCGCTGATGGCGGTCGTTCCGGCGGACAACCTGTGGGTTGATGCGAACTTTAAAGAGACGCAGCTTGCCCATATGCGTATCGGCCAGACCGCGACGGTGATCAGCGATATTTACGGTGATGACGTGAAGTACACCGGGAAAGTGGTCGGCCTGGATATGGGGACCGGCAGTGCCTTCTCCCTGTTGCCAGCGCAAAACGCCACCGGGAACTGGATCAAAGTGGTTCAGCGCTTGCCTGTACGTATTGAACTGGATGCAAAACAGCTGGCGGACCATCCGCTGCGTATTGGCCTCTCTACGCTGGTAACGGTTGATACCGCTAACCGCGATGGTCAGATCCTGGCAAGTCAGGTGCGCAGCACCCCGGCTTATGAAAGTAACGCCCGTGAAATTAGCCTCGATCCGGTCAATAAACTGATCGATGACATCGTGAAGGCAAACGCCGGTTAATCCGAAGGTGAGCGTTATGCAACAGCAAAAGCCGCAAAAACCGCTGGAGGGGGCGCAACTGGTTATCATGACCATTGCGTTGTCGCTGGCGACATTCATGCAGGTGCTGGACTCTACCATCGCAAACGTGGCGATCCCAACCATCGCCGGTAACCTTGGCTCGTCACTGAGCCAGGGGACCTGGGTTATTACCTCGTTTGGGGTGGCAAACGCCATCTCCATCCCTATCACCGGCTGGCTGGCGAAGCGCGTCGGTGAAGTGAAGCTGTTCCTGTGGTCAACGGTATTGTTCGTGCTCGCCTCCTGGGCATGCGGCATGTCCAACAGCCTGACGATGCTGATCATCTTCCGCGTCATTCAGGGGATTGTAGCCGGGCCGCTGATTCCGCTGTCGCAGAGTTTGCTGCTGAACAACTATCCGCCCGCTAAGCGCTCTATCGCGCTGGCGCTGTGGTCAATGACGGTGATTGTCGCACCGATTTGCGGGCCTATCCTCGGCGGCTATATCAGCGACAACTACCACTGGGGCTGGATCTTCTTCATCAACGTGCCAATTGGTGCGCTGGTGGTGATGCTGACCCTGCAAACGCTGCGCGGTCGCGAAACCCGAACAGAGCAGCGGCGAATTGACGCCATTGGTCTGGCGCTGCTGGTGGTCGGGATCGGTAGCCTGCAGGTGATGCTCGATCAGGGTAAAGAGCTGGACTGGTTTAACTCGACAGAGATTATCATCCTGACCGTTGTCGCGGTGATATCGCTGAGCTTCCTGATCGTCTGGGAGCTGACGGACGATAACCCGATCGTCGATCTCTCGCTGTTTAAGTCGCGAAACTTCACCATCGGCTGCCTGTGTATCAGCCTGGCCTACATGCTCTACTTCGGCGCAATCGTTCTGCTGCCGCAGCTGTTGCAGGAGGTATATGGCTACACCGCAACCTGGGCAGGTTTGGCTTCTGCGCCAGTGGGGTTAATTCCGGTCCTGCTGTCGCCGATTATCGGCCGCTTCGCTCACAAGCTCGACATGCGCAGGCTGGTGACCTTCAGCTTTATCATGTACGCGGTGTGCTTCTACTGGCGCGCGTATACGTTCGAGCCGGGCATGGACTTTGGCGCATCCGCATGGCCGCAGTTCATTCAGGGCTTCGCCGTGGCGTGCTTCTTTATGCCGCTGACGACCATTACGCTTTCTGGCTTACCGCCAGAACGCATGGCGGCGGCATCAAGCCTGTCGAACTTTACGCGTACGCTGGCAGGCTCCATCGGGACTTCGATCACCACGACCCTTTGGACCAACCGCGAGTCGATGCACCATGCGCAATTGACCGAAGCGGTGAACCCGTTCAACCCTAACTCGCAGCAGATGTACAGTCAGCTTCAGGGAATGGGAATGACGGAGCAGCAGGCGTCCGGCTGGATCGCCCAGCAGATCACCAACCAGGGCCTGATTATCTCGGCAAACGAGATATTCTGGATATCGGCGGGGATCTTTATCATCCTGCTGGGACTGGTATGGTTTGCCCGACCACCGTTTGGCGCCGGAGGCGGTGGCGGCGGTGCGCACTAACGTGCGGTGTCCAGATCGCGACAGCGATTGTCAGTAACGATAAAGCAGCGCTCCTGAAATCGATTCACGATAGTGAAAAGACAACAGGAGCGCACCATGCTGAAAACACCTTCCGACAAATACCAACCTCAACCTGCTATTTCCCTGCCCGATCGCCGCTGGCCTGAGCAACGCCTCACGCAGGCGCCGCGCTGGCTTTCCACCGATTTACGCGACGGTAATCAGGCCCTTGCCGAGCCGATGGACAGCAACCGCAAACTGCAGTTCTGGGCGCTGTTACTGCGTTGCGGATTCAAAGAAATCGAAGTCGCTTTCCCTTCTGCCTCGCAGACGGACTTCAATTTTGTGCGTCAGTTGATCGACGAAAACCGCATTCCGGATGACGTCACCATTCAGGTATTAACCCAGGCGCGTGAAGACCTTATCCTGCGTACCTTTGCGTCGCTGCGCGGGGCGAAGCAGGCCACCGTACACCTGTATAACGCCACCGCCCCGCTGTTCCGCCGCCTGGTGTTCGGCATGGAGAAAGCGCAAATCATTGAGCTGGCGACCCGTTCCACGCGTCTTATCCGCACGCTGTGCGAAGAGAATCCCGCCACCCGCTGGCAATACGAATACTCTCCGGAAACTTTCTGCTTTACCGAGCCGGACTTTGCGCTGGAGATTTGCGAAGCCGTGGCGGACATCTGGCAGCCGTGCGCCGAACGCCCGATGGTGATCAACTTACCGGCCACCGTTGAGGTCAGTACACCGAATGTGTATGCCGATCAGATTGAGTATTTCTGCCGTCATTTCAGCCGCCGCAGCGATGTCTGCATCAGCGTCCATCCGCATAACGACCGCGGCACCGGTGTCGCCAGCGCGGAGCTGGCCCTGATGGCCGGTGCAGACCGTGTCGAAGGGTGTCTGTTTGGTAACGGGGAACGAACCGGTAACGTCTGCCTGGTCACGCTGGCGATGAACCTCTACAGCCAGGGGATTAGCCCGAATCTGGACTTTAGCGACATGAATCACGTGGTGGAGGTGGTAGAAACCTGCAATCAGCTGCCGGTGCATCCGCGCCATCCGTGGGCAGGACGGCTGGCGTATACCGCATTTTCGGGTTCGCATCAGGATGCCATCAAGAAAGGCTTTGATGCCCGCAAGCCTGACGAACGCTGGGAGATGCCCTATCTGCCGGTTGACCCACAGGATATTGGTTGCACCTACGAAGCGGTGATCCGGGTTAACAGCCAGTCAGGAAAAAGCGGCAGCGCGTGGCTTATTGAACAAAACCATGGTCTGAAATTACCCCGCGCCCTGCAGCAGGACTTTAGCCAGCACGTACAGCAGGAAACCGACCAGCACGGTAAAGAGATGACGCAGCATGCGCTGTGGCAACTGTTCCGCACCCGTTATGGGCTGGTAGAGACGCCGGACTTTGCCCTGCACGCTTACCGTAGCGACAGCCAGCAGGACGGGCAGTTACATCTGACGGCAAGCGTCACGACGCAGGGCGGGATGCGCCAGCTGGAGGGGCAAGGCAACGGGCTGTTATCCGCGGCGGCCAATGGTATAAGCCGCTGGGTCACGACCCCGTTTGTGATTAAGGACTATCACGAACATACGCTTGGGGAGCGCAGCGACAGCCGCTCGGTGGCGTATATCCGCTGTCTGTTTCAGGATGGTAGCAGCCGCTGGGGCGTCGGCATTGACAGCGACGTGGCCCGCGCGTCTCTTCAGGCCCTGTTCAATGCTGTCAGCTAGCTGTCTTTGAAATAATCGCTGGGTGATATCCCCATCACCCGGCGAAACATCGCCGTAAAGGCACTGTGGCTGCCGTAGCCCAGATCCAGCGCCACGCGTAGCACTGGCTGACCTTGTCCCAGGCGCAGCAGCGCTTCCAGCAGGCGCGCCCTTCTTAACCACTCACCGTAGCTTAACCCCGTCTGCTGCTTGAAATGGCGGTTCATCGTGCGTTCACTCATACCAAGCGTGTTTGCGGCCTGCATACTGCCCCAGCTTTCACCCGGCAACAGCCGGATCTGCTGGCAAAGGGTACGCAACGGCTCGCTTTCGGGCTCAGGCAGGTGAAACGGCAGCACCCGCAACGTGCGGATTTCATCCAGAATGAGCTCATATACGCGCTCATCACGACTGCCTGGCGAGTAGGACGCCTCAAGCGTCAGCGAGGTGAGGATAAGTTCGCGTAACAGACCGGAGATCTGGACTATCTGACAGGTTGCCGGAAGATCGGCTCGCGCGAGGGGATCGATAAACAGCGTGCGCGCCGCAACGTTGCCGGTAATACGCAAAGAGTGCGGAGTGCCCGCGGGTAGCCAGACGCCGCGTCCGGGCGGCACCACCCAACAACCTGATGCGGTATCGACTCTCACCACCCCACTCAGGGTGTGCAGCAATTGCGCGCAGTCATGCTGATGCCACGGCTCGCTGTCGCCATGAAGGTAATCATGGGCATAAGGAACAAGTGGGCGATGGGTAAAGGAGAAGGTTGAGGTTGTGGTCATGAGGTTAAACCCCCCTCACCCTACCCTCTCCCTGAGGGAGAGGGAAAAGGTGCACTAGATGTGCAGTTCCTGCAGTTTTTCTTTTGGCAGCGCCAGCTCTTCGTTGCTGTTTACGCGAACGTTACGCTCGATGATATGACGCGCGATCTCCTGGGCTTCTTCCAGAGAGTGCATCTGGTAAGTTCCGCACTGATATACGTTCAGCTCAGGGATCTGGTTCTGCTCTTTCACCTTCAGCACATCTTCCATTGCCGCTTTCCAGGCATCCGCGACGCGTTTCTCTTCAGGCTGACCAATCAGGCTCATGTAGAAACCGGTACGGCAACCCATCGGAGAGATATCGATGATCTCCACGCCATTACCGTTCAGGTGGTCACGCATAAACCCGGCAAACAGGTGCTCCAGGGTGTGAATGCCTTTCTCTGGCATCACTTCTTTGTTGGGCACGCAGAAGCGCAGATCGAATACGGTGATCGTGTCGCCGTGCGGGGTGTGCATGGTCTTCGCCACACGTACTGCAGGTGCTTCCATACGGGTATGGTCGACAGTAAAGCTATCTAATAACGGCATACGTCACCTCCGATAGTGATTTTTTTTAAAATAAACTGAACTCTTCTACAAAATGCACGTCTGAGTATATGAAAGACGCGCATTTGTTATCATCATCCCTGAATTCAGAGATGTATATTTTGGCCACAGCGATGTGGCCTTTTTCTTTTCTGTTAAGCCTGTTTCGCCAGAAACGCCTCAAACGACTCCGTATCCGCCGCTTCAACCTCTTTCTGACGCACGACAGAGGCGTCTCGTTCCGCCACAAAATCGGCTTCACTCAGAATCTCTAACGGCTCCTGCTTCAGCATCTCGCGGTATTCCGCAGAGAGCGAACGCCCGGTGCCGCCAATACCCTGATCAATCATAGAACGCAGAATACGCGCTGAGAACGTCAGTTCCGGGTTATCAAACGATTCAACCAGCTGGTCGCAGACGTTTTGATAGGCTTCCCCGCCGTCAATGCTGTCCATGGTCCGGGCAACACGCTTCAGGTCACGGAACAAATCCTTACCGACTTTCGTCAGCGGGAACTGCGCTGTTTCGCAGCCAATACCCAGAGTCAGACCCGGCTTGCGCCCTTCCAGAATCACGCGGTTCCAGTTGGTACGGGTACAGAGCAGTTCCTCTGAACTCATTTCCGGCGCATCCGCCAGCACGCACCAGACCATAAACAGATCCAGGAAGCGAACCTGCTGCTCATCAACGCCGATGGGTGAGAACGGGTTGATATCCAGCGAGCGCACTTCTATGTATTCAATCCCGCCGCGCTGCAGTGCATCCGACGGGGTTTCACCGCTGCGCGTAACGCGCTTCGGACGAATAGGCGCGTACAGTTCATTTTCAATCTGCAGCACGTTGCTGTTGATCTGCAGGCGCTTACCGTCTTTTTCGAGGCCGATTTTCTCGTACTCTTCCGACGGCGTTTTGATCGCCCGCTTCAATCCTGCCACATATTCGTGCAATTCGTTAAACGTAATACCGAGATTGCTTTGCGACTTATTGGTATAACCCAGATCGCTAAGACGCAGGGAGGTGGCGTACGGGAGATAGTACATTCCACACTCTGTCTTCTCGAACGGCAGCGTGGTCGGTTTCCCCTGCAGGAATGACGAGCATATCGCAGGCGATGCCCCAAACAGATACGGAATGACCCAGCCAAAACGATAGTAGTTGCGGATCAGGCGGAAATAACCCGCGGAGATCGCGTCTTTATCCGTTTCGCCGCACTTCGCCTGCCAGAACGCCATGGGTAAAGAGAAATTGTAATGCACGCCAGAAATGGTCTGCATCAACGCACCGTAGCGGTTTTTCAGCCCCTCACGATAGAGCGTTTTCAGCTGACCGATATTTGACGTGCCGTATTGCGCCAGTTCAATCTCCTGGCCTTGTTCGATATAGCACGGCATGCTGAGCGGCCACATACGCTCATCACCCAGATTGCGGGCAGTGTAGCGATGGATGTCGCGCAGAATCGTTAGCATATGATCAATATCACCATCCACTGGCGTGATGAATTCCAGCAGCGCTTCAGCGAAATCGGTTGTGATCCATTTATGTGTCAGCGCCGAGCCTAACGCCTTCGGGTGACCCGTTGTCGCTAAGCTACCGTCCGCGTTAACGCGCAGCGTTTCACGCTCAAGACCACGCTGAATACCCTTCAGTGCCTGAGGGTGATTTTCCAGCCAGGCCAGCGCCTGAGATACGTCCGGGATCAAATTGACCTCCCGCCTGTCAAAGTATTGTTACTCAGCATAATTGTAATGGTTGACGATTGAAGGTCGCGTATTCATTCCACCAATTAGTGCCACCACGTCATACCCTGTAGTGTTGCCCATGCCACGAGAACATAGCGCAACGCCTTGCCAAGGCACAAAAAAAAGAGCACTGGCCCCCAGGAGATGCGCATCCATCCCGCCAGCAGGCACAGTAAATCACCTATTACAGGCATCCAGCTTAATAACAGCGTGGCAGCGCCATAGCGTTTTAGCCAGCCGACTGCCTTTTCCTGCCAGCGCGATTTTTCACGCAGCGGAAAGAAACGCCCAAGAATAACGTTAGTCAGCCCTCCAAAGCTATTACCCATTGTTGCTATTAACACGAGCAACCAGGGCTGACTCACGCCAGACAACAGCATCGCTACCAGCACTACTTCCGAATTTCCCGGCAAGAGCGTGGCGCTTAAAAAACTGCTGGCGAATAATGATAAAAGTGACAGCGCGTCACTCACAGTAAGCGGACGTCCACAACATCCATCCCGGCATCCCGCGCGGCCTGAATACCAAAATCAGCATCTTCGAACACAACACATTTCACCGCAGGCACACCCATCAGTTCTGCACAACGCAGGAAGGTGTCCGGTGCGGGCTTGTGATTTTGAACATGATCGGCGGCAACCACCGCAGAGAAATAATGGCGCAGGCCAAGATGGGTGAGCAGCGCTTCCGCAATAGCGCTTTCACTGCCCGTGCCAACGGACATAGGGCGACGCCCGTGCCATGCTTTTACGACGTCAATTAACGGTAACGGGCGCACGGTATCTAAAAGCATCGCTTTTACCGCATCGGTTTTTTCACGGGCCAGAAGGTGCGGGTCGAGATCGGCATGATTACGTTCAATCACGGCCTGCGCTATACGCCAGGTTGGGGCTCCGTTGAGGGCGATCATCGCCTGAAGATCGAAACGCATACCGTAACGAGCAAGGACATCAGTCCAGGCTTGACGATGCGTGGGTTCGGTATCCAGGAGAGTGCCATCCATATCGAAGATCAAACCGTCATACTGTGCGTACATCGTGCTCTCGCTAAACGATTAACAAAGCATTACTTTATCGTAAACGGTGGTTTTTGTCGCTCAAAGAGAAATGATTGCTGACGGAACGTCGAAGGAATAACCAGGGAGAAAGAGAGTGGTGCAGAAAAGAAGATGGTGCATCCGGGAGGATTACTCGGCTGCGCCTCGCCCTTCGGGCCGTTGCTGAGCAACGTTATCTTCCCTGGTGCTTGCGGCTAACCCGCAGACCTTGAAACAACAACCTTGCTGTTATCTCGGAGAAGATGGTGCATCCGGGAGGATTCGAACCTCCGACCGCTCGGTTCGTAGCCGAGTA
>NZ_JBDKEE010000169.1:0-270 GCF_051130085.1 Enterobacter sp. PTB | reverse complement strand
ATGATCTCGGTCAATTCGCGCATCACCGAGCCGCGCATCGCCGAGCTGCTCTCGGGCGCCGGCCTCGACATGGACCGGCTGAAGAAGGACCTCGACGCCAACGCCAAGGCGATCGACGCGGTGCTTTCGCGCAACGACCAGCAGGCTCAGGCGTTCGGCTTCAACGGCACGCCGTCATTCATCGTCGGCAAGTACCGCGTGCCCGGCGTGCTCAGCATCGACCAGTTCGAGCAGGTGATCGCCGACGCCCGCAAGGCCAATATGGGCCGC
>NZ_JBDKEE010000168.1:0-270 GCF_051130085.1 Enterobacter sp. PTB | reverse complement strand
ACGGCGACATGGTGGGGAATTCCATTAACTATGCCATCGATCTCCAGACCGACGGCGGCACATGGAACACCGTAATCAATACCTCAGTAACCGGGAAAACGACGTCCGGCTATGAGCGCAGCCACCGCATTAACCTGCCACAGGCCGGGACAACGTGGACCCTCCGGGTACGTAAAATCACCGCCGACGCCCACAGCGCCAGAATCGGCGACAAAATGGTGATGGAAAGCTACACCGAAGTGATTGACGCCAAGCTGCGCTACCCCAATA
>NZ_JBDKEE010000167.1:0-271 GCF_051130085.1 Enterobacter sp. PTB | reverse complement strand
GACACATCCCGTCACGATCGAAGGTCTTGGCGCGCGCGGCGAGGGCGTCGCGCATGACGACGGGCGCACGCTCTTCCTGCCCTGGACCGTGCCCGGCGACGTCGTCGCGCTGTCGGGCGACGGCCGGATGGAGGCGCTCGAAACGCCCTCGCCGGATCGCGTCGCGCCTGTCTGCGATTATTTCACCCGCTGCGGCGGCTGTGCGACGCAGACCGTCGCCCTGCCCGTCCAATGGCGCTGGAAGCGCGATCTCGTCGTCGCTGCGCTGACG
>NZ_JBDKEE010000166.1:0-274 GCF_051130085.1 Enterobacter sp. PTB | reverse complement strand
AGTTGAGGTGAGTTTTTATAATAACTGCGTGGCTTCAGAAGTTGATGTCACCACCGGTAAAGGCGGGTGGCAATATACCTATCACTGAGCATACCCCGCCTGATTTAAATATCACTACTCCACCCTTCACGGGCTGCCCTCCCCGGCAGTCCGGAGACCCTACCCATGACATTACTAAAAATACTGGTCTCTGCGCTGGGCCAGGTGCTGACGTGGTGCGCCAGCAACAGGGCACAACAGTTTGTGGAAGACCACTTTCGCGCAGAAGGTTATG
>NZ_JBDKEE010000165.1:0-276 GCF_051130085.1 Enterobacter sp. PTB | reverse complement strand
AGGACACATTACCCAGCACAGACCATGAAGATCCGCTTCGGTCACCGTCGTTTTCTCTGTCAGCGGGTGGTCGCCCGGGAGAGCCAGGAGAAATGGCTCGGTATGCAATGGTAAGAACAGCTCATCTTCACAACGCAGTTCCTCACAGCCAAAACGAATATCCCCCGTACAGCCTGGCTCCAGTGTGACCAGCAAACAGAATTCCGGATCTCGGATGTGCGTAAGCGCCCCGTCAGCGACGTCTGTCGACGAACCTTTAATCCGGCGATGATAGAG
>NZ_JBDKEE010000164.1:0-283 GCF_051130085.1 Enterobacter sp. PTB | reverse complement strand
ATTCAATACGCCATGAAAACGGCCTGCTCAGCGCCTCTGTCCCGCGAAAGCGCAGTACGTCAGCCCTGACCGTGCTGTCGCTTATCGCCAGTTGATACGGGTTCGGCCCGCGAACGTTATTCTGCATCTCACCCACCGCGTTTCCCCTTCACCGGTACCAGACTCAGACTGCCGTCACCCAGCTCAACGGTCCGCGCCTTGTCCGGATCCAGATCGTCACGTCGCAGTACCAGCCGCCAGGTGTTGTGCTTCAGATCCGGCTGGCGAAACAGCGCCACCACCG
>NZ_JBDKEE010000163.1:0-285 GCF_051130085.1 Enterobacter sp. PTB | reverse complement strand
CCCGGTCGCTGAGCATCCGGCAGATCCAGTGCATGTCCTTCGCCGTCTCAATCGCGTGCGTGAGGCGAAACATGTCGGTCTGCGCCTTCAGCTCCCCGGTGCAGGACTCCCACAGGTAGGTCAGCTTGCTGACCAGCTTCGCGTTGACCCCCAGCTGTCGCCCCTGCTTCAGCAGCCATTCGATATCGGTGGCCACCACCCGGGGAAAACGGCGCTGCTTCTGCGCGGTCGCCAGCCAGCGGGTGAGAAACAGGTTCTCCTGCGCCGGCGACAGGACGCTGCCGT
>NZ_JBDKEE010000162.1:0-302 GCF_051130085.1 Enterobacter sp. PTB | reverse complement strand
TGGCGCTGCAGTTCGGATTTCCTGACCAGTAATGCAGAGGTATTCGCATATTCGGCAAACAAGGTGTCGGGAACCCATTCTTCATCAGTTACCACGGCATTGATCCAGCCCTGTGATTTCAGGTGCTCAATCGCACGGGTCAGGCGAAACAAATCCGACGGCTGCGTCACCGGCTCCGTGCAGGACTGCCAGAGGTATTGCAGCCGGTTCAGTAATCCAGTTGCGGGGCCTTTCTGGCGTCCCAGGCGCAACAAGCTGTCAATATCAGAGGCAACAGAGCGCGGAAAGCGGCGCTGCTTCTG
>NZ_JBDKEE010000161.1:0-304 GCF_051130085.1 Enterobacter sp. PTB | reverse complement strand
TTTACTGTTCGCCCTCCCGTCACTCCGGGTTAATCCTTCATCGCAGACAGGAAGGTATATTCTGGAGCGGTCAGCGGAAATAGAACCCGAACCTTCAGCCAGGAAGGCTGAGATAACAGCCATTATACGATGACCGCTTAATTGGTAGTGTGGTGCCGGGTGCTTCCCGGTGGGTTATTCACCCGCGATCACCGGCTGATTAACGGTATAGAACGCCTCACCGCTAGGGAGATTCACCACACATTGATCTGGTGCGCTGTACTGGAGTCGAACCAGTGACCACTGCCTTCGGAAAGCAATACTC
>NZ_JBDKEE010000160.1:0-306 GCF_051130085.1 Enterobacter sp. PTB | reverse complement strand
ACCTGAAAACCCGAAAGTCCGGTGACCTCATTCTGGTGGATGTGCATATTGAGGTCCCCGGTGAACTGTCGGTTATCGCCGGGCACGATATTGCGGTAAATGCGCGTAACCGGGTGATTACCAGCCACAATGTGCTCAATGTGATGATCCATATCGACCCCTGTGAACCAGGTAAATATCATTTAGCGTCATTTACCCCTTCAGACAGGGAGAGTATGTGAAGAAGAGGAAGGATATGATAAAAGCAGACAACGCGGTGCGATTCATGTAATCAGTGCGTTTTCAACGATGAGTGGAGTTGTGCTC
>NZ_JBDKEE010000015.1:0-122667 GCF_051130085.1 Enterobacter sp. PTB | reverse complement strand
TTCAGGTGTTAGTGTCCTTACGGACGTGGGGGTTCAAGTCCCCCCCCTCGCACCAATTATCTTACATCCTTTCTGACGTTCTTCTCGCTTTCCGCTTATTTCAAACTCATCAATATCACCAGAATTCCACTGACCAGTGCTACGCATGACGGCAGTAACACAAAGTGGCGTAGCTGTTTATGCCAGAGCATCCCTGACGTCACTAACAGTCCTGACACAATGAGCGCTTTCCAGACATCAATGGAGAGATCGGCAAACATCAGACCGCCAAGAATCGCCCCCGGCAGTAACACTCCCCAACCACTTCCCAGCGCCCTGTTCAACATGGTTCGCCCTCTCACACTGATAATGATAACCAATATCATATGATATCAATTATCATTTGTCAGCACGATTAATCAAAAACTCTCCCCCTTTACCTTTCCTGTAATGACAGGAAATGCCTAAGGTGATAAATTGCTCACCTGTTAACTAGACCTAAAGTTTTTCTGATAATTACTCTTTGAGTTTTTTGCATCTTTCATTGCGAAACAACACCTATTTACCTGTTTTAATTAAATATTAATAAAAACGCACTACTATGACATCACAATCCTGGCGGTCTTTGGTCCACAGTAAATATCAATTATCGTTACGTTTATTTTTATTTCTGAACGCGACCTCTGCTGTGTTCTCGGTAACAAACCCGCTCTATTCTATTCGCCTGTTATCAGTCCCCCTGATTTCTATTTTTGTTATCAGCACCGGGCTGCTCGTCTGGCACTGGAAAAAGAGAACCCGCAAGGTAAATATTCCTGCCGTTTCAGCGATCTTCGGTATTTTATGGGCGTGGCAGGTGGCCTCGAAATTTTCGTTAATTACCCACGATCAGGCGACCTATTTGATCATGGCATTATTAACGGTACTGTTTATTGGTACGCTGGCCTTCGCCAGTAATATCAAAGCATTTACGCTGCACTCCTTCCCCACCTTTATTGTCTGCCTGTGGTTAAGTAATCATGATATATGGCTGAGAATGACCTATTCTTTCGCACTTCCTGTGGTAGCAATTGCGATTCATAACATTTTGCAAAGACGTAATGACCGCTTCGCGCAGGAACTGCTCTCCCGTTTGCTGGAGGAGCGTGAGACCCTCACCGATCTGAGCATGATGGACCCGCTTACCGGCCTTTATAACCGTCGCGGACTGCAAAGCCGGCTGGAGAATCTTCCGGCAGTGGAGAACGGCGAGCACTTTGTCCTGCTGATGGATATTGACCACTTTAAAGCCTACAACGACCACTACGGCCATATGATGGGCGACCAGGCGCTGATCCGGGTCTCTGCTGCCATCCGTGATGCCGTGCGTTCACGTGATATTGTGGCGCGCTTCGGCGGGGAAGAATTTATGGTTCTGCTGACCAATATTTCTCTCGAGCATGCCCGCCAGACGGCAGAGCGGATCCGCCAGAAAGTCTACGATTTAAAAATCCCGCATATGTTCAATGAAAGCGTGGCGACAAACGTCACCATCAGCATTGGGATTGCCATTTTTGAGGATGAAGACGCCGAAGGTGCACTGGAGAAAGCGGACAAAGCCCTCTACGAAGCAAAGCATATGGGGCGCAATAACATCCTGCTGAGCGAAGAGCTTCAGACCGCGTAAGCGCGGCGTCATATAACGAGGACAAAAGTCTTGCCATCGGTATGAGCAATAGTTAGGATTGGCAATCATTATCATTTAGATTTGTATCTCTACTATGGCCACTCATACCGCACAAATCGTTGAACCACTTCTCTGGAGAGCCCGCCTCCCCACCGGGAATGTTTCGCTTGCGGATGCCATCAGGGATAAGATCGCTAAAACCCGCGCCCACCTGCTGGACTTTATCAGGCTGGATGAAGCGCACCCGCACCACGCCATGACGCTGGAAGAGTGGCGACAGCCGTCGACACTGCAGTCGTTGCTGGCAACCTATTCCGACCATATCTATCGCAATCAACCGACCCTTACGCGGGAAAACAAACCCCTGCTCTCCCTCTGGGCGCAGTGGTATATCGGGCTGATGGTGCCCCCACTCATGCTGGCGCTGCTCACTCAAAAGGGCATGCTGGAACTCTCCCCGGAATATTTTCATGTCGAGTTCCACGAGACCGGCCGTGCGGCCTGTTTCTGGATTGATCTCCACGAAGACCAGAACGCGGAGCACCTCTCTGCTCAGGAACGTATGGAGCAGCTCATAACTCGCGCCCTGATCCCGGTAGTGGATGCGCTGGAAGAGACGGGGGAAATCAACGGGAAGCTTATCTGGAGCAATACCGGGTATTTAATCCACTGGTATTTGACGGAAATGAAACCTCTGCTCGGTGATGAGAAGGTCGAGGCCCTGCGCCAGTCCTGTTTCTTTGCAAAACAGCTTTCCGATGGCCGCGATAACCCGTTATTCCGCACCGTGGTCCTTCGTGACGGGCTTCTGGTTCGTCGCACCTGCTGCCAGCGTTATCGCCTGCCGGACGTTCAGCAGTGTGGAGATTGTACGCTCAAGTAAGGTCAGGTGTTGCCGGGCCGCATTAACGCTGACCCGGCGTCCGTTTCTCACGCTATCTGCTGATTTTCCTCTTCCGCATTACGTTGCGCTTCTTCCGCTTCCTGCTCCAGCAGCTGCTTCTCGTACACTTTAAAGAACGGGAAGTAGATGATGGCCGATACGCACGCCAGGACCACTACCAGAATGGCTGCACGGAAATCCCAGCCCAGCGCCCATGCGGCACCTACCGGTGCAGGTGCCGTCCACGGCACAACGGAGATTACACGGCCAATCAGATCGAACTTCATCGCCGACCAGGCCAGCACGGCGTTAACCATGGGTGCCAGCAGGAACGGAATAAAGAACACCGGGTTCATGACAATCGGCGTACCGAAAATAACGGGTTCGTTGATGTTAAAGAGGCTTGGCACCACGCTCAGGCGGCCGATAGAACGCAGATGAGCGGAGCGGCTGCGCAGGTAGCAGAACACCAGCCCCATCGTGGCACCTGACCCCCCGATGACGATAAAGAACGTCCAGAACGCTTCCATAAAAATATGCGGCAGCGGCTGGCTGGCGGCCAGCGCGGTCTGGTTAGCGCCCAGGTTGGTCAGCCAGAACATCTGCAACATCCCGGAGACAATCGCGGCACCGTGGATCCCGGCGAACCACAGCAAATGCCCAATCAATACCGCCAGCAGGATTGCCGGCAGGGAGTCTGCGGCGGAAACCAGCGGTTTGAAGACAGACATAATCGCCTGCGGGATCAGCATGCCAAACTCAGACTGAATCACCAGACTCAGCGGGTAAAGCGTCAACACCACCACCAGCACCGGGATCAACAGATCAAAGGAGTTTTTGATCATCGGCGGAACCTGGTCCGGCAGACGGATCCCGATGTTATGTGCTTTGAGAAAACGCATCATCTCAACGCAGTAGATAGCCACCAGAATCGCGGTAAAAATGCCTGTCCCGCCGAGGCTGTCGACCGGAAGCGTGCCTTTGGTTTTCGGCGCCGCGACCAGCAGAAACGCCATCAGCGACAGCATGGCGCACATAAACGGGTCTAACTGATGCGATTTGACATAGTGTTTGCCAAGGTTATAGGCAATGGCCGCGCAGATATACAGGGACATAACGCCCATGGTCATATCAAACGGCGTGAGGATCTGACCTTCAAATTGCTTCGCCATGTCCAGCCAGGCGCGCGCGAAACCCCAGGTGGTATCAGGCGAAAACGGTGGATACGCGAAGACGAGTAAAAATGAACCCACAATCATGAACGGCATCGCGGAGATAAAGCCATCACGAATAGCCATAACATGACGCTGGGAGGAGATCCGCCCGGCAATCGGGCTGACGTAATTTTCTACAAAACGAAATATCAGATTAAACGCAGCATGGTTGGCAGACATAGCAGATCTCCTTTCAGACGTTTATGACGGGCGCATTCACGCCATACGTTGGTCCATACATCACCTTCACAACCTTGCCGGCGCGTTTACCAGCGGTACTGCTCAGACGGAATGGTTTCATATTTAGCTCTTATTATTGGATACAGGGGACGTTACATAGTCAGTATTAATCTCTCACTCACGGTCTGCAACCGGTTACTGTAACCGGTTTCCGTGAATGTGAAGGCGATCCAGAAATCGACCGTGTGGGATATTTGTTACTGAAGAGATATTTACAGAGCATAAATTCTTATGACAGATTACGCGGGATATTTGTCAGGAGGAAACAATGAGTTTGCAGTCTGTACAGCAGTTTTTTGCCGACAACGCTCCGGATATAGAGGTTATTGAACTTAGCCAGAGTACCGCAACCGTTGCGTTGGCTGCTGCCGCCCATCGTGTTGAGCCGGGACAAATCGCCAAAACGCTGTCGTTGAAGGTTAAAAATGACGTCATTCTGGTGGTCGCGAAAGGTGATGCGCGTCTGGATAATAAAAAACTGAAAGACACGTTTGGCGCAAAAGCACGCATGCTCAGTTGTGATGAAGTGGTGACCATCACGGGTCATCCTGTTGGCGGCGTGTGCCCGTTTGGGCTGGAAAATCCGCTCGCGGTTTATTGCGATATTTCACTGAAGCAGTATGCTGAAGTGCTGCCGGCCGCGGGTGCAATTCACAGTGCCGTGCGTATTTCACCAGACAGAATGGCAGAACTGACGTCCGCAAAATGGGTGGATGTGTGCATCTGAATGAGGCGCCAGAGCCTGTCTGGCGCACAGATATCAGCTTATAAAAATGTCGGCTGGCTTAATACTGATGTTCGCGGATCCCGGGCCGGGAGATGAGTCAGAATATCTGCCGCATCAAGCAGCCCCACGTCAGAATTGACCCCAAGCTTCACCATCGCATTAAACTTGTGCGCCCGGATGGTCTTAATATTGCGCTCAAGCTGCGCGGCGATTTCAGGAATAGAAAACCCGCAGGACATATACCGCAAAATCGCCCGCTCCGTTGGACTTAACATCCTGTTTTGACTCTTGTACCAGTGGTTGAGCATATTGTCATTGATGTGCAGCGTTTCACTCAGCAACACCAGCAGTTCCTCCTGCAGGCGGTCGAGCGACACCGATTTACTGACGACACCGTGAAGGCGTGAAGGGGAAAGATGGCTGATTAACCGCGCTTCCATTTCATCTGCCGCCAGGATGATGCGCTGAATATGATTATGCGTAAATGCGAGATCCCGCAGGGATGCCAGGCAGTTTCGACGCTCTTCTCGCGCATCAGAAAGTGAATAGATCAGCGAGAAAAAAGAGACATGAGGAAGCGCCTTCTTAAAGCTGTCAAATTCACTGAACATGTGCAGTTGATAATGGCTGAGCGTGGGCAGTGCAAACAGGTGCTCCAGCCCGACGGCACTCATCGCGCAATTTTCGATGACGGCAATATGTCTTGTTGAACCGGTTTTATCCATTCCTCGAACTCTCCATAGGCTGACATTAAACTCAGCTCTCTCAATCCCTGAGTACTGTTGATCCAGGCGTACAGATCGGCATTACTCCGTAATGACAACCGTCGCATCGCACTGTTTTTCTGTGCACTGATCGTTTTATTGCTCTTCTTGAGCAAAGTGGCAATTTGGTTAATCCCCCAGCCCTTGCCTAACAGACGCAATACCTTGCGTTCAGAGTGGGTGAGCGCAATGACGCGGTCGTCTTCATCATCGTTACAGGCAGGTTCGGGCGTTAATAACGTCTGGCTTATCCGCTCTGCCCGTTCACTGCCTGCACGGATGGCGTTAATTACGCCTTCTATCGGCTCCATATCAGAAAGCAACGTGCTTTCCGGACGCATAAGCAGCTCAACGGCAATAGGATAAAGCGGCCGGGAGACTAAAAAAATCCAGTGAATATCCCGATATTGATTTAATAAACCGTAATATTCTTCGAGCGTGCCCCGGGGATTCCTGTATTCACCTGAAATATCAGCGATAATGACGTCTGCACGCCGTAACTGCAGCAGGGTTAATTCCTGCAGCGAACGGCAAAACGTTAAATCAAAATCGGCAAAATGGCGTGTCATCACGCCCCCCAACCCGTTTTGCATTACGGGTATCCTGCTAATGACGACGCCATGTTTACCATTCAATGACGACATAGACCCTCCGTGTCCATTTTCATATGATGAGTAACGTTAAAACGCATCAAGGTATAAGTGTATTCGTCCCTGAGTGTAAAACTGATTAATACAAGCAGAAGATGAGATGTGTGCTTCATTTAAGAAATGCCTAAAACAGCGGTAATATCTCACAAAGCACAGATAAATTTAATTATAAAGGCCTTAAAATAATTAAAATATAAACTTAGTAAAACTAAATATAAATATCTTATATTTCCCAATTAATAATTCATCATATTTATGGCCCAAAACCGCATCCCGCCGCCAGACAGCCCGCAACTGTTTGCATAAAGCTTGATCTGACCCACAGCTAGAGGCACTGCAGTTTGTGCTAAAAGTAAGCATGACGGGCCAACAGGCAAGCTATTCACCTTCTCTTCAGGACATGACATGCAGGCAGATCGATCAACGCAGCGTGCCATCACGCGGCTCTGTATTCAGTGCGGTCTTTTTCTGCTCCAGCACGGGGCGGAAAGCGCGCTGGTCGAGGAACTTTCCACCCGGTTGGGGCTGGCGCTGGGTATGGACAGCGTTGAGAGCGCCATTTCATCCAATGCTATCGTGTTGACCACCATAAAAGACGGTCAGTGCCTGACCTCCACCCGCAAAAATCACGACCGCGGCATCAATATGCACGTTGTAACCGAGGTCCAGCATATTGTCATTCTTGCTGAGCATAAGCTTCTCGACCTGCACGACATTGAAAAACGGTTCAACCAGATTAAGCCCTTACGTTATCCCCGCTGGCTGGTGGTGTTAATGGTCGGGCTGTCCTGCGCCTGTTTTTGTAAGCTCAACAAAGGCGGCTGGGACGGCGCGGTCATCACCTTTTTCGCCAGCAGCATCGCCATGTACGTGCGCCAGCTCCTGACGCACCGCCAACTCCACCCGCAAATTAATTTCTGCATTACCGCTTTTGTCGCCACCACGGTTTCTGGCCTGCTGCTTCGTCTGCCGCAGTTTGCCAACACGCCGACGATTGCCATGGCGGCCAGCGTGCTTCTGCTGGTGCCCGGCTTCCCGTTGATTAATGCCGTAGCCGATATGTTTAAGGGGCACATCAATACCGGTCTGGCACGCTGGGCGATTGCCAGCCTGCTGACGCTTGCAACCTGCATTGGTGTGGTAATGGCCATGACACTCTGGGGGTTACGCGGATGGGCGTGATCGATTTTCTGCTGGCGCTGGCGCAGGATATGCTGCTGGCCGCGATCCCTGCCGTCGGTTTTGCGATGGTCTTTAACGTTCCGCAACGCGCGTTACCGTGGTGCGCGCTGTTGGGCGCTATTGGTCATGGCTCGCGAATGGTGATGATGACGGCGGGATTCAACATTGAATGGTCAACATTTATGGCCTCAATGCTGGTCGGCAGCATCGGCATTCAGTGGTCGCGCTGGTATCTGGCGCATCCCAAGGTATTCACCGTCGCCGCCGTTATCCCGATGTTCCCCGGCATATCTGCCTATACGGCCATGATTTCCGCGGTAAAAATCAGCCATTTCGGCTACACCGAACCGCAAATGATCCTCCTTCTGAGCAACTTTCTTAAGGCTTCGTCCATTGTCGGTGCGCTCTCTATCGGACTGTCGATCCCCGGACTGTGGCTGTACCGCAAACGTCCACGGGTTTGAGATTTGTGTTATTACGCTGCCGTGAGGATAATCACTCCAATCCGTTTGGTGACGATAAGGAAAGGATGTGGCTAACCCAGGCAGCGAACTCCCCGAGCACAATGAAGAATCCAGCCTGAAAGAGAAAATCTTTCAGAGCGCTATCACGCTGTTTGCCGAATACGGGTTGAACGGTGCCCGCATGGAACAAATTGCGGAGAAAGCCGGCACCACCAAACGCATGGTTGTTTACCACTTCAAAAACAAAGAGAACCTGTATCTTCTCGTACTGGAGTATGTTTACACCCAGATCCGCGCCAGTGAACAGGCACTCAGCCTGGCGGGAATGCCCCCTGTCGAAGCGCTGGTTCATCTGGTTGAAGCCACCTTTGACTACCATGCCGACCACCCGGATTACATCCGCATTATCTGCATGGAAAACATGCAGCGTGGCCGTTTTATGCAGCAGTCCAGCTACCTCCGCCAGGTCAACCGCAGCGCACTTGATCTGCTGGAAGCGATCCTCCGTCGCGGGAAAGAAAAGCAGTTATTCAATCAGACGGTTGAAGCCCGCGATCTGCATCGTTTGATCAGCAGTTTCAGCTTCCACTACGTTGCCAACAGCTACACCTTCACCCTGCTGTTTGAAGAGGGTGCGGACGAACAGGCACAGCGCCAGCACTACCGCAAAATGGCCGTTCAGGTGGCACTCCGTTATACTTGCCCATAAAATAGCTTGCAATTAAATCGTGCACTATCTATATTCATCTCATGAACACGAAAACGAACGACACGACCGCTGCGCTCCTGCTGGATAACCAGCTCTGCTTTGCTCTCTATTCAGCAAATCTGGCGCTGAACAAGCTGTACCGGCAACTGCTGGCACCGCTGAACCTGACTTACCCGCAATACCTGGTGATGCTGGTGCTGTGGGAGCAGGATGACATTACGGTGTCGGACATCGGTGAACGGTTGTTCCTTGACTCTGCCACGCTGACGCCGCTGTTGAAGCGTCTGGAAAGCGCGGGGCTGATAAACCGCCACCGCTCACGTAAAGACGAGCGTCAGGTCGCCGTCACCCTGAGCGATGCGGGACGTCATCTCCAGCAGCAGGCTTCCGGGATCCCCCATGCAGTGGGATGCGCCGCCCAGTGTGATACTGAGACCATGCTGTCACTTAAGCAGCAGCTGGAACGTTTGCGACAACAGATCCAACGCGCGTAAGGCTATACTTTACGCGTATTTATTTACCCATATATATCGCACGCTATTTAATAGCGCACATTAATGTAAGATGAGGAATCTGCCATGTCTTTAGAAAAAGTTGTCTACACTGCCAAAGCAAAAGCAACCGGAGGCCGTGATGGCCGTGCGACCTCTTCCGACGGCGTACTGGACGTTAAACTCGGCGTGCCAAAAGAGATGGGCGGCATGGGCGGTGACGTCACCAACCCTGAGCAGCTGTTTGCTGCCGGCTACTCTGCCTGCTTCCTGGGTGCCATGAAGTTTGTAGCCGCTCGCGACAAATTTACCCTGCCGAAAGAGGCCTTTATTGAAGGCGAAGTGGGGATTGGGCCGCTGCCAACCGGTTTTGGTATCGAAGCAAAACTCAACATCCACGTTGAAGGTATGGATCCTGCAGAAGCCAAAAAACTGGTCGATGCAGCACACATTGTGTGTCCGTACTCTAACGCGACCCGCGGTAACATCGACGTAACGCTGAACATTATCGCCTGATAACTGCCTGATGGCGTTACGCTTATCAGGCCAGCCGTTGACGCCCCGGCAGGCATCGCGCCGCCGGGGAAAACCCCTCCTTCCCTTCCCGCTCTCTGTGCTACCATAAGCCCATATCACGCCCGTAGTTATCAGTAGAGTAAGCGTTATGTCCTCCAGAATTCTGACCACCAGCATTGCTGGTATTGATGCCTTTATGCGCGATCCCCGCGGTGTGCTGACCCACGCCGAAGGTGGCACGGTTGCGGTATTTGCTGACAACGCTCCGGCGTTTTATGCCATCACACCGGAACGTCTGGCACAGCTTCTGGAGATTGAAGCGCAGTTGTCCCGCCCGGCGAGCGACGTAACCCTCGATAACCAGTTCTTTGACGAGCCGGTTAACGTCCCCATGGCCGTTCCCATGGGAAAATTTGCCCTGTATGCGGGCTGGCAACCTGATGCGGATTTTCAACGGCAGGCGGCATTGTGGGGCATAGCGTTAACGCAACCGGCTACCCCCGAAGAGCTGGCCGCGTTTACCGCGTGGTGGCAGGCGGAAGGCAAAGTATTCACCCATATTCAGTGGCAACAGAAGCTCGCGCGTCATCTGCAAATTAATCGCGCCAGCAATAACGGCCAGCCAAAACGTGATATCAACGCGTTTTCCGAACCGGATAAACAGATCCCTAATGGATTCCGAGGTGCGAAATGAAGAACGTCGGCGACCTGATGAAACGTCTGCAAAAGATGATGCCAGCCAACGTGAAGCCCGCCTTCACGACGGGTGAAGAACTCCTGGCATGGCAAAAAGAACAGGGTAAGATCCGCGCCGCCGCGCTGGCCCGCGAAAACCGGGCGATGAAAATGCAGCGCACCTTTAACCGTTCCGGTATTCGCCCCCTGCACCAGAACTGCTCATTTGATAACTATAAAATTGAGACCAACGGGCAGATGAATGCACTCGCTGCCGCGCGTCAGTACGTGGATGAATTCGACGGCAATATCGCCAGCTTCATTTTTAGCGGCAAGCCTGGCACGGGGAAAAACCACCTGGCGGCCGCTATCTGTAACGAGCTGCTGCTGCGCGGGAAATCGGTGCTGATCATCACCGTGGCCGATATCATGTCCGCCATGAAAGACACCTTCAGCAACCGCGAAACCAGCGAAGAGCAACTGCTTAACGACCTGAGTAATGTCGATTTACTGGTTATTGATGAGATTGGCGTCCAGACCGAATCCCGCTATGAAAAAGTGATCATTAACCAGATTGTCGATCGCCGCTCTTCCTCCAAACGCCCTACCGGCATGCTGACTAACCACAACATCGACGAAATGACCCGCTTGCTGGGAGAACGCGTCATGGATCGCATGAAGCTCGGGAACAGTCTGTATGTCATCTTCGACTGGGAAAGTTACCGCAGCCGTGTCACCGGTAAAGAGTATTAAGATATTTCCAGGAAAGACCGGTGGCCCGGAGGTATATACTGACTCCACTTTCGCCCCAAAACGGACCTTTTTTGAGTAAGCCATTATGAAAAAACAGTTTCTTTTCAGCACCGTATTAGGCGCCCTGCTGGTTACCGGCGCGGCACAGGCCGCATCCTGGCAGGATTCGCTGTCCAGCGCAGCGAGCGAACTGACCAAAGAGAGCAGCAGCACCCAGGGCGGGCTGTCAGCCTCTTCCCTTACCGGCCTGCTGGGTAACAGCACCCAGAGCCTGAGCGCAGGCACAATGAACAACGCCGCGGGGATTCTGGAATATTGCGCGAAGCAAAAACTGGCCTCCGTGACCGACGCGCAAAACGTGAAAAATCAGGTGCTGGGCAAACTCGGTCTGGATACACAGGAGCAGAAACAGGACACCAACTATATGGATGGTATTCAGGGCCTGCTGAATGCGCAAAACGGTCAACAGCTCAACCTGAGCACCATCGGCAACTCCTCGCTGGCGAAACAGGTGAAAACCAAAGCCTGCGATCTGGTGCTGAAACAAGGCGTTAATTTCATCTCCTGATCCCCGCCTGTATTGCCATTACACGCCGTGTTTAAGACGTTACTCTTTTAACGCGGCGTTAAAGCCGTCTTTTTCCTGCCTGCCACCGTCTGAGCGTCCGTATGTCAGGATGCGACCCCCTTCAAAAAAACGATTTTCTAAACCAAATCCTAACAACAGCACACTTTCGTGACACTAAAATTGCAGCTACACGACAACGCAATTACATTGTATAACCCAAAAAATAATCAGTTAGCCAGCTAAGCGCCTGGCGTCATGAGGATAGACTGTTGTCAGAGTTAATGTCCCTTGTCCTTTTTCTGGCCTCTGTCGGCGTTTACGCCTGCAAAGCGGGCCGTAACACCTGGTGGTTTATCGCCACGCTGGTGGTGCTCGGCATTTTTATTATTTTAAACATTACTTTATACGCCAGCGATTACTTTACCGGTGACGGCATTAACGATGCGGTGCTCTACACGCTGACGAATAGCCTGACGGGCGCGGGCGTGGGTAAATACATCCTTCCCGGGCTTGGCCTGATTGCGGCGCTGGTGATTATTTTTGGTGCCCTGGCCTGGGTGCTGCGCCGCCGTCGACATCTTCCGCATCATGGCGGCTATAGCCTGCTGGCACTCTGTCTGGCGCTGGCGTCCGTGGATGCCAGCCCGGCATTTCATCAGATAACCGAGCTGGTAAAGTCACAGTCGCGCGACGGCGACCCGGATTTCATGGCCTGGTATAAAGAGCCGTCCAAAAAAATAGCCAACCCGAAGCTTAACCTGGTGTATATCTACGGCGAGAGTCTGGAACGCACCTGGTTTGATAACAATGCCTTCCCGAACCTGACGCCGGAGCTGGGCGCGCTAAAAAACGAAAGCCTTGATTTCAGCCATACCGCGCAGCTGCCCGGTACGGATTACACCATCGCCGGGATGGTTGCCTCGCAGTGCGGTATCCCGCTCTTCGCCCCCTTTGAGGGTAATGCCTCGGCCTCAATGTCGAGCTTCTTCCCGCAGAACGTTTGCCTCGGCGATATCCTGAAAAACTCCGGCTACGAAAACTACTTCGTGCAGGGTGCCAACCTGCGCTTTGCCGGAAAAGACGTGTTCCTGAAATCCCACGGTTTTGACCATCTGTATGGCTCAGAAGAGTTAAAAACGACCGTTGCCGACCCGCATTACCGCAACGACTGGGGCTTTTACGACGACACGGTACTGGACGAAACCTGGAAAAAGTTCGAGGAACTGTCCCGCGCCGGCAAGCGTTTCTCCCTCTTTGCCCTGACGGTAGATACCCACCATCCGGACGGGTTTGTCTCGCGCACCTGCAAGCGCAAACGCTATGAGATTGACGGCAAAAACAACACGTCGTTCAGCGCGGTAACCTGCAGCCAGGAGCATATCGCCGCTCTGGTCGAGAAAATCAAAGCCTCGCCGTATTTTAAAAACACGGTCATCGTCGTCTCATCTGACCATCTGGCGATGAAAAACAGCGCCTGGGATCAGCTCAGCAAACAGGATCGCAGCAATCTGTTTTTCATTCTGCGCGGCGACCAGCCGCAACAGGATGTGATCGCCACCAAACGCAACTCCATGGATAACGGCGCAACCGTGCTGGACATTCTGGGCGGGGATAACTTTATTGGCCTTGGCCGCAGTACGCTCTCGGGGCAGTCACTGTCGGAAGTGTTCCTCAACATGAAGGAGAAAATCCTTGCGTGGAAGCCGGACATCATCCGCCTGTGGAACTTCCCGAAAGAGATGAAAGACTTCACCATCGATCAGGATAAAAACACGATTGCCTTCTCCGGCAGCCATTTCCGTCTGCCGCTGCTGCTGCGCGTGTCGGATACGCGCGTCGAACCGCTGCCGGAAAGCGAATACTCTGCGCCGCTGCGTTTCCAGCTGGCCGACTTCGCCCCGCGCGATAATTTTGTCTGGGTCGACAGGTGCTACAAAATGGGCCAGCTCTGGTCCCAGCCACTGGCGCTCTCAACCGACTGGTGCGTTTCTCAGGGACAGCTTGGCGGGGAGCAAACCGTGCAGCATGTCGATAAAGCGCAGTGGAAAGGCAAAACCGCATTCAACGATACGGTCATCGATACCGCGCGCTATCAGCGAAATGTCGACATGCTGAAAATCGTGGATAACGATATTCGCTATAAAGCAGACAGCTTTATCTTCAACGTGGCCGGGGCACCGGAAGAGGTCAAACAGTTCAGCGGCATCTCGCGTCCGGAATCCTGGGGGCGCTGGTCTAATGCGCAGCTGGGCAGTGAAGTGAAGATTGAGTACGCGCATCCTCTGCCGGAAAAATTCGACCTGGTGATCACCGCCCGGGCCTATGGTCCAAACGCGAACCGTCCCATCCCGGTGCGTGTGGGCGATAAAGAGCAAACGCTGACGCTGGGAAATGACGTCACCACCACCACGCTGCATTTTGATAATCCTTCCCGCAGCAATACGCTGGTGATTGTTCCGCCGGAACCGCAGCCGACGAATGAGGGAAATATTCTTGGCCATTCACCGCGCGAGCTCGGCATCGGGATGGTAGAGATAAAAATTGTCAGTAAAGAGAGCTGATCCCTTCTGCGCCCGGCGTTCTGCTGGGCGCTTTATGTAAATATATAATCCTATAAAATCATTAAAAATAAGACAGAGACACCATATATCCATCATTTCTATTTATAAATTCACCAGAAAGAAATCATATCTCAGAATGTGTAACTCCTTACACCCAGAGAGAGTTACCCACTTTTTATCATGCTAACCGGCAATACGTTCGAATCCACCCTGGCACAGCGCAGCGGAGTACGACCAGCGCTACCAGGGGAAAAAACCCTGATGCCGCAGACACTGAATGCCGACTATAAGGTCATCGTTTTAAGCGGCAATGCCTTCTTGTGGCTGGGCCTGAAGACGTTCATCTCGCAGAGTGTGGACCCCTGCCCTGAAATTTTCTGGATTAACGACGTGAGCCCTGAGGGGATCCTACCCCTGCGGCAACTGATGTTGAATATCCGCGTCAAAAAAGGGTGGCTGGTATTCACCGATGCGTCCCGCGTCAACGATATTAAAATCATTCTGGGGGGTGAGCGTGTCCACGTGGTGGCGGGAAACCTGTCACTCGCGCAGCTCAGCCGCTGTTTTCAGAACACGCCGTTCGCAAGCGTAAAAAACGCCACGCTCACCTGCCAGGAGCTTCGGGTTTGCATGCTGTTCCGCAACGGGTTCAGCCCGGTTCGCATCGCGCAGATCCTGAATAAATCCCCGAAAACGATCTACACCCACAAGCGTAACGCGATGAACAAATTTCACTGCCAGAACCTGGCGGAATTCCATCGCAAACTCTTCCTGCTCGACTACCCGGCATCGTGTTTGTAACTGCACGGCTAATCACGTCGGGAAATAAGATCATGCGGCGTCATCTTCCCTGTCTCATTCTCTGGCTGTTGATGCTGGCGCTGCTGTCTCGCTATGCCCTTCCCGCCACGTTGGGATGACGTGGTAATCCGACTGCACGAGTAAATTGCTTTAAATCTTGTCTGGATCAATGTTATCGGTAACAATGGCGCTAAAATAGCCAGCGTGTTATGTCCGACAAGGCACAGCCTTATCTTCTTTTTTGTTATTTTTTCTGTATTACAATAACTTATGAAATACCTGCTTGCTGACGCCATCGTCTATAACGACGAAGACGGTTCTGTTTCTCTTATCAATGCACCCGATCTGGACAGACAAATCCTCACCTGTACCGCCAACGCCATCATGAAGCTGCTGGTTCAGCATCACGGCAACGTCGTCGAACGTGACACCTTTCTGAGTGATGTCTGGGATCAACGTGGGCTCCAGGGGTCCAACAATTCGTTAAATCAATACATCAGTATTGTGCGCAAAATGCTGTCGAGCCTGCTGCCCGACACCCTGTTTATCGTCACCGTGCCGAAAACGGGCTTTATGCTCAGTGCTGATATCGCGGTAACGCCCCTGGAGGACGATTTTCCCGTCGTGGAGTCGGTCCCGGCCTCACGACGCATTCAGCCAGAATGGCTATTCTGCGGTGTACTTACGCTGATGGTCGTGGCGCTGTGCATCGGCGCCTGTTTGACGAAACAGGCGCACCAGTACAGTGACACTCATCTGCTCACCCACATTGGCACCTGTCCGGTCTACACCTTCGCCCCGCTGGCAGATGTGTTTCACACTAAGGCCATGGCGCTGGCGCAGACGCTTCAGCGGGAAGGTAATCTGCCCTGCCTGAAAAACTCTATTTTCTATATGCACATCCAGAGAACACTTTTCTATGGCCACGAAGGGCGGCTGGTCCTTTCCCAGTGTTCTCTCACGGACGGTAAAGCCAGCGCCTGCCGAACGCTTTACTTTTACGAGTGGTGATATGAAACAAAAAAAAGTGTGGCTTATTCTGGCGCTCAATCTGTTGCTGATTGGCGTGACGCTGGCGTGGTACGTCTACACGCCTCCGCTGTCCGGAACCTGTGCAGGAAACCTGACATTTTCAGCCCGACATGACGATCATGATTTCTCCTTTGAAGGGGAGGTTACGCTGCGTTTTCAGCCCGACAACACAGGGTACCTTACGCTTAACGGCGACGTGGTTAACGAGCCACATCACTGGGATGTTTCCCGCCAGGAGATGTTCACGTGGCGGCACGTTGAGGGTTCACTCTATGAAATATTCATACAAAGCGTGGCGCGCTTTAGCCATGACACCCTGCCACCGGGAGTCTTTGAAAAGTACGTCGCCGGCCTGACGCCGGGGAACAAAAGACTTCTGAAGATTGAACGCACGCCGGAAGACGCGCTGGTGATCAGCAATTTCTATGCGCCGGTCCTGATTTGTTCAGAATAGGCGCGGCTGGTCGGGGTATACTTTCCGCCATGAACATTCTCTTTCGACCGACGACGCCCAAAGATGTTGCTGCCCTGCCCGCCATCGAGCGCGCGGCAGGCGAGCGTTTTCGGGACGTCCCCAAACTGGCCTGGCTTGCAGACGGCGACGTCATTTGCGCGGAACATCATCTTGATTACGCGAAACGCGGGTTAAGCTGGCTGGCGCTGGCAAACGACCTGCCCGTCGGGTTTATCCTTGCAGAAGCCCATCCGTCATCGCTGTTTATTGTCGAACTCTCGGTTCATCGGGAGTGGCAGGGAAGAGGAATAGGTCGGCGACTTATCGCCTGCGTCGCAGACCATGCCCGCACGCTGGGGCTGACATCGCTGACGCTTACCACCTTTTGCGAGGTGCCGTGGAATGCGCCGTTTTATG
Organism: Enterobacter sp. PTB; assembly: GCF_051130085.1. Classification (NCBI taxonomy): domain Bacteria; kingdom Pseudomonadati; phylum Pseudomonadota; class Gammaproteobacteria; order Enterobacterales; family Enterobacteriaceae; genus Enterobacter; species Enterobacter sp. PTB. The sequence goes on along the minus strand of NZ_JBDKEE010000015.1, from coordinate 105,921 downwards.
CGCGACTCGGGTTTGAAACGGTGACGATGCTAACGCCTGAACTGCGTCAGAAAAGAGAGGAAGAAGCGGCGCACGGTTTCGCGTATGACTCCCGCTGTGCCATGCGCCTGCCTCTTTGATATCGGCCTGCAAAACGCCCCATTACAGGCCGGGTCAGGCGTAGCCGCCCCCCGGCACTGTGGCAGGATTAAAACGTTTCCCAGTTTTCGCCCGCATCGGTGGTCGCGGCTTTACGCGCCATCATAGGGGCCGCAGCGGTTTTCGCTGAGGCCTGCTCGCGGGCTTTCATCTGCTCCTGCTGAATGCGGAACACGGCCACGGCCTGAGTCAGACGGCTCGCCTGCTCTTCCAGTGCCGCTGCCGCCGCGGCAGACTCTTCCACCAGCGAGGCGTTCTGCTGGGTCACGCGATCCATCTCAGCCACCGCCAGACCCACCTGATCGATACCGCGGCTCTGCTCATCAGACGCAGAGGCGATTTCACCCATGATGTCCGTCACGCGGGTTACCGCATTAACGATTTCACCCATGGTTTCGCCGGCGCTTTCTACCAGGGTAGACCCGACTTCCACGCGGCCAACAGAGTCTTCAATCAGGCTCTTGATCTCACGTGCTGCCTGGGCGCTGCGCTGTGCCAGGTTACGGACTTCCCCCGCAACAACGGCAAATCCGCGGCCCTGCTCGCCCGCACGTGCCGCTTCTACCGCGGCGTTCAGTGCCAGGATGTTGGTCTGGAACGCGATGCCGTCGATCACGCTGATAATGTCGGCAATTTTCTGCGAACTGCCCGCGATGTCACGCATGGTTTGCACCACGTTATCCACCACTTTACCGCCTTTCTGCGCGGTTTCAGACGCGCTCAGCGCCAGGTTGCTCGCCTGACGGGCGTTCTCGGCGTTCTGCTTAACGGTCGCCGTCAGTTGCTCCATGCTGGCAGCGGTCTCTTCCAGGGATGCGGCCTGCTGTTCCGTACGGGAAGAGAGATCGTTGTTACCCATCGCGATTTCGCTCGCGCCGCTGTAGATGGCATTAGCACCGTTACGCACATCGCCAACGGTACGGACCAGCTCGCCCTGCATATGACGCAGCGAGTCGGCCAGTTCACCCATCTCGTTAGCGCCCTGCACCTCGATGCGCTTCACCAGATCGCCGCTGGCGATATGACGAATGTTGTCGATAAGACGGGTAAGTGGCGAAATCAGCGCCTGCTTGATACCCAGCCACACGGCCACGATCACCACCAGCACCGCAATCAGTACGCTAATCAGCACCCAGATTGCCTGGCTGTAGGAGCTATTGCTGTTTTCCACCGCCATCTGATACAGCTTGTCGTTCTGCTGCAGATAGTTCACGTACTGCTTCTCAAAACCATCCTGATAGCTCTGGGTAGGTTGATCGAAGAAGGCGTTGATTTTGCCCGCGCCCAGCAGCTGGATCAGCTCCGCCAGTGCACCGTGGTAGATATCGTAGTTACGTTTGATCTCCGTCGCGTCGGCGTCGTTTTGACGCGGATCGCGTGGCAGGGCTTCGTATTCAGCCCAGTTTTTTTCTGCCTGTTTCAGGGAAGCCGCCGCAATTTGCATCAGATCGTTCACGGTCGCGCCGCTGCCGATATTGCTCTGATCCATCATGTAGCGGATACCCGCACGGTTCAGGGTATTACGGGTTTGCAGCAGGGCAACCCAGCTGGCGTTCAGCGTGGACTGTTGCTGGCGAATGGTTTGCAGGACGGTGAAATTCTCTTTGTCATGCTTGAGGGCATTGAAGAAAAGACCACCGGATGTGAGTTGTAAAAGGCCAAATATCGCTAATACCAGCATTAAGCTGGTGACAATCTTGATACGGTTTAACATGTTTTCGCTTTCCATCAGACAGATAACAGGATTTTCGGCCTGGAAAGGGAAAACTTTACGAAAATCATCCTTAAATTTGTGGTTTTTACTCTTCTTCGCGCGCTGTGATATGCCGGTTCCCCAGTTCAATAAACTCTTCCAGCAGCGCTGTCAGCTGTTGCATCTTCGCCGGCGTATATTCGGCCTCGATTTGCTGATACGCCTCTTCCACCTGCGCCTGGGCACGCTCGTATAGCCTGTTCCCCTCTTTGGTCAGCGACACGTACAGCTTGCGCTGATCGTTTACGGGCTTAAGGCGCAGCACCAGACCGTCACGCTCCATGCGCGTCAGAATGCCCGTCAGGCTGGGGCGCAAGATACAGGTGCGAAACGCCAGATCGTGAAAATCCATCGACGGATGTTCGGCCAGCACGCGCACGATGCGCCACTGCTGCTCGGTCAGGTTATGCCGTTTCACAATCGGGCGGAAGTAAGACATCGCCGCTTCCCGCGCCTGTAACAAGGCGATAGTTAATGAATCATGCATAGCCTCTCCCGGTAATCATTAACACATGAACAATTCAGTTCTGCTGGTTTTACACACAACGCGTTTTACGACAAAAAGTCTAACAGAAACAAGCCTGATTTATTAACGCAATGATAAATATAGCCTTTAATCTCTTTATGTAAATTTATTGTTATTCATATCACAAATTATTCACTTCTGGTTGCGAAATAAACAGCAAAGGCATACAACCAGATCATTAACATATTAATGAAATCACAGGCCGGACGTCCGGCCTGAGGAGTAAGTGAATGAAAGGTACTGTTTTTGCCGTAGCGCTGAACCACCAGAGCCAGCGCGATGCCTGGCGCGACGCGTTTGAAAAAGCCCCCTACAACACGCCGCCAAAAACCGCCGTGTGGTTTATCAAACCGCATAACACCGTGATCCGCACGGGCGACCCCATTCCCTTCCCGCAGGGAGAAACCGTGTTAAGCGGAGCCACGGTTGCGCTGGTTGTGGGTAAAACGGCGCGTAACGTTCCCGTGGACGAGGCGGCGGAGTACATCGCCGGTTACGCGCTTGCCAACGAAGTGAGCCTGCCGGAAGAGAGTTTTTATCGCCCGGCGATCAAGGCCAAATGCCGCGACGGCTTTTGTCCGCTGGGAGAGCTGGCCGCCCTCGACCACGTTGATAACCTGACCATTGTCACCGAAATTAACGGCCGGGAAGCGGACCACTGGAACACCGCTGACCTGCAGCGCAATGCCGCCGAACTGCTGAGCGCCCTGAGCGAGTTCGCCACCCTCAGTCCGGGCGATGCCATTCTGCTCGGCACCCCACACTCGCGCGTCCCGCTGCAGCCGGGCGATCGCGTACGCATTCTGGCGAAAGGCTTCCCGTCCCTGGAAAACCCGGTGGTTGATGAACGCGAGGTCGCCCATGCGCAAGGCCCACATCCGCACGCCACGCTGTTCGCGCTTGGTCTGAACTACGCCGATCACGCCAGCGAGCTGGCGTTTACGCCGCCAACGGAACCGCTGGTGTTTATCAAAGCCCCCAACACCGTGACCGGCGATAACCAGACCTCGGTCCGCCCGAACAACATTGAGTACATGCACTACGAGGCGGAGCTGGTGGTGGTCATCGGCAAAACGGCGCACAAGGTCAGTGAGCGCGAGGCGATGGACTATGTCGCGGGCTATACCGTCTGTAACGATTACGCCATCCGTGACTACCTGGAAAACTACTACCGCCCGAACCTGCGGGTGAAAAGCCGCGACGGATTGACCCCCCTCAGCCCGCATATCGTGCCGAAAGAGGCCATTCCCGACCCGCATAACTTAACCCTGCGTACCTTCGTGAACGGAGAATTGCGCCAGCAAGGGACCACTGCCGATCTGATCTTCAGCATCCCGTTCCTGATTGCCTATCTCAGCGAGTTTATGACCCTGCAGCCCGGCGACATGATTGCCACCGGCACGCCAAAGGGTCTGTCTGACGTACAGCCAGGCGACGAAGTGGTCGTGGAAGTGGAGGGCGTGGGCCGCCTGGTGAACCGCATTGTCAGTGAGGAGACTGCAAAATGAAAAAAATAAACCATTGGATTAACGGTAAGAACGTCGCAGGAAGTGATTACTTCCACACCACTAACCCGGCCACCGGAGAGGTGCTGGCGGAGGTCGCGTCCGGCGGTGAAGCTGAAATTCATCAGGCCGTGGCGGCGGCCAAAGAGGCATTCCCGACGTGGGCTAACCTGCCGATGAAAGAGCGCGCACGCCTGATGCGTCGCCTCGGAGATCTTATCGATCAACACGTTCCGGAGATTGCGGCCCTCGAGACCGCCGACACCGGCCTGCCGATCCACCAGACCAAAAACGTGCTTATTCCACGCGCGTCGCACAACTTCGCGTTCTTCGCCGAAGTGTGCCAGCAGATGAACGGTAAAACCTACCCGGTTGACGACAAGATGCTCAACTACACCCTGGTGCAGCCGGTGGGGGTCTGCGCGCTGGTGTCGCCGTGGAACGTGCCGTTTATGACCGCCACCTGGAAGGTTGCGCCGTGCCTGGCGCTGGGCAACACCGCGGTGCTGAAGATGTCTGAGCTCTCCCCGCTGACCGCCGACCGTCTGGGCGAGCTGGCGCTGGAGGCCGGTATTCCGGCGGGCGTGCTGAACGTGGTGCAGGGCTATGGCGCAACGGCGGGCGATGCGCTGGTACGTCATCACGACGTGCGCGCCGTCTCCTTTACCGGCGGCACCGCCACCGGGCGCAACATCATGAAAAACGCCGGACTGAAGAAATACTCCATGGAGCTGGGAGGGAAATCTCCGGTGCTGATTTTTGAAGATGCGGATATCGAACGCGCGCTGGATGCCGCCCTGTTCACCATCTTCTCCATCAACGGCGAGCGTTGCACCGCTGGCTCACGCATTTTCATTCAGCAGAGCATCTACCCGGAATTCGTCAGGCGCTTTGCCGAGCGCGCGAACCGTCTGCGCGTGGGTGACCCGACCGATCCGAACACTCAGGTTGGCGCGCTGATCAGCCAGCAGCACTGGGAAAAAGTCTCCGGCTATATCCGTCTTGGCATTGAAGAAGGCGCGACCCTGCTGGCGGGCGGCCCTGACAAACCCACCGATCTCCCTGCTCACCTGAAAAACGGCAACTTCCTGCGCCCGACCGTGCTGGCAGACGTCGACAACCGGATGCGCGTGGCCCAGGAAGAGATCTTCGGGCCGGTTGCCTGCCTGCTGCCGTTTAAGGACGAAGCCGAAGGGCTGCGTCTGGCTAACGACGTGGAGTACGGCCTGGCGTCATACATCTGGACCCAGGACGTCAGCAAAGTGCTGCGCCTGGCGCGCAATATCGAAGCCGGAATGGTGTTTGTAAACACCCAGAACGTGCGCGATCTGCGTCAGCCGTTTGGCGGCGTGAAGGCTTCCGGTACCGGGCGCGAAGGGGGCGAATACAGCTTCGAGGTGTTCGCTGAAATGAAAAACGTCTGCATCTCCATGGGCGACCATCCGATTCCAAAATGGGGGATCTGAGTATGGGCAAGTTAGCGTTAGCGGCAAAAATTACCCACGTTCCGTCAATGTACCTCTCTGAACTGCCGGGAAAAAACCACGGCTGCCGCCAGTCCGCCATCGACGGACATAAAGAAATCAGCAAGCGCTGCCGGGAGCTGGGCGTCGATACCATTATTGTGTTCGATACCCACTGGCTGGTGAACAGCGCCTACCACATCAACTGTGCGGATCATTTCTCCGGCATCTACACCAGCAACGAGCTGCCGCATTTTATCCGCGACATGACCTACGACTACGACGGTAACCCGGCGCTCGGCCAGCTTATCGCCGACGAAGCGGTGAAACTCGGCGTACGTGCCAAAGCGCACAACATCCCGAGCCTCAAGCTGGAGTACGGCACGCTGGTACCAATGCGCTACATGAACAGCGATAAGCACTTCAAAGTGATCTCTATCGCCGCGTTCTGCACCGTCCACGACTTCGCCGACAGCCGCAGGCTGGGCGAGGCCATCGTCAGCGCGATTCAGAAATATGACGGCACCGTGGCGGTGCTCGCCAGCGGTTCGCTGTCGCACCGTTTTATCGACGACCAGCGCGCCGAAGAGGGAATGAACAGCTACACCCGCGAGTTCGACCGTCAGATGGACGAACGCGTGGTGAAGCTGTGGCGTGAAGGCAAGTTCAGGGAGTTCTGCAGCATGCTGCCGGAGTATGCCCACTACTGCTACGGCGAGGGCAATATGCACGACACGGTGATGCTGCTGGGGATGCTCGGCTGGGACACATACGACGGCAAGGTGGAGTTCCTCACCGAGCTGTTCCCCAGCTCCGGCACCGGCCAGGTTAACGCCGTTTTCCCCCTGCCCGCGTCCGCGTAAGGAGCCACCATGCCGCACTTTATTGCTGAATGCACTGACAACATCCGCGAGCAGGCGGACCTGCCAGCACTGTTCGCCAAAGTGAACGACGCGCTTGCCGCCACGGGAATCTTCCCACTCGGCGGTATCCGTAGCCGCGCGCACTGGCTGGACACCTGGCAGATGGCCGACGGTAAGCACGATTACGCCTTTGTGCATATGACGCTGAAGATTGGCGCCGGGCGCAGTCTGGAAAGCCGGGAGGCGGTGGGAAAGGCACTGTTTGAGCTGATTAAAACCCACTTCGCCGACCTGATGGCATCGCGCTATCTGGCGCTCTCTTTTGAAATAGACGAGCTGCACCCGACGCTCAATTACAAGCAGAACAACGTGCACGCTTTGTTTAAGTAGCGCCCTTACCGGGCCGACAACGGCTTTGAACGCAAGCCGGGTGAGCAGCACGCCACCCGGCAACAACAGGAAATCGCCATGCTCGATAAACACACCCATACCCTGATCGCCCATCGTCTGCATCAGGCGGAGCAGTCCCGGGAGCAGATCCGCCAGATCTCGCTCGACTACCCGACGATCACCCTTGACGACGCCTACGCCGTACAGCGCGAATGGGTGAGCCTGAAAATCGCCGAAGGTCGCGTGCTGAAAGGCCACAAGATTGGCCTCACCTCCAAAGCGATGCAGGCCAGCTCGCAGATTAGCGAGCCGGACTACGGCGCTCTGCTCGACGACATGTTCTTCCACGACGGCGGCGATATCCCTGCCGACCGCTTTATCGTCCCGCGCATCGAAGTGGAGCTGGCCTTCGTGCTGGCAAAACCCCTGCGCGGCCCAAACTGCACCCTGTTCGACGTCTACAACGCCACGGATTACGTCATCCCCGCGCTGGAGCTGATCGACGCCCGCTGCCACAACATCGATCCCGAGACCCAGCGTCCACGCAAGGTGTTCGACACCATCTCCGATAACGCCGCCAACGCAGGTGTGATCCTTGGCGGTCGCCCGATTAAGCCCGACGAGCTGGATCTGCGCTGGATCTCCGCCCTGCTCTACCGCAACGGCGTCATTGAAGAGACCGGGGTCGCCGCGGGCGTGCTCAACCACCCGGCCAACGGTGTGGCATGGCTTGCCAATAAACTCGCGCCGTACGACGTTCAGCTGGAGCCTGGCCAAATCATCCTCGGCGGTTCGTTTACCCGCCCGGTGCCGGCCAGCAAGGGCGATACCTTCCACGTGGACTACGGCAAGATGGGCTCCATCAGCTGCCGTTTTGTTTAGGAGACCACCATGGAAAACAGATTCAAAGCGGCGCTCAGCGCCGGAAAACCGCAAATCGGCCTCTGGCTGGGGCTGACCAGCAGTTACAGCGCCGAGCTGCTGGCCGGTGCGGGGTTCGACTGGCTGCTGATCGACGCAGAGCACGCGCCCAATAACGTGCAAACCGTCCTGACCCAGCTGCAGGCGATCGCACCTTACGCCAGCCAGCCGGTGGTACGCCCGTCGTGGAACGACCCGGTCCAGATCAAACAGCTGCTGGACGTCGGGGCGCAAACCCTGCTGGTGCCGATGGTACAAAACGCCGATGAAGCCCGGCTGGCGGTGCGCGCCACGCGTTATCCACCGGCGGGGATCCGCGGCGTGGGCAGCGCGCTGGCTCGCGCCTCGCGCTGGAACCGCACGCCTGATTACCTGCAGCGCGCTAACGATGCCATGTGCGTGCTGGTGCAGATTGAAACGCGCGAGGCGCTGAAAAATCTGCCGCACATCCTCGACGTGGAAGGCGTGGACGGAGTGTTTATTGGCCCGGCGGATCTGAGCGCCGACATGGGCTTTGCCGGAAATCCGCAGCACCCGGAAGTCCAGGCCGCCATCGAGAAGGCCATTTCGCAGATCCGTGCGGCAGGCAAAGCGCCCGGCATCCTGATGGCTAACGAGCCGCTGGCAAAACGCTACCTCGAGCTTGGCGCGCTGTTTGTCGCTGTCGGGGTCGACACCACCCTGCTTGCACGCAGCGCCGAGGCGCTGGCGGCACGTTTTATCGATATCCCGGTTACGTCAGTAAATAACAATAAATCCGTCTACTAAACGTACGATGTGGAGCGCAACATGACGACCTCTACCCTGCAAACCCATGATAATAAAGCTGTAGAACACCGCGTTATTCAGAAGCTGTTTCGTCGTTTGATCGTGTTTCTCTTTATCCTGTTTGTCTTCTCGTTTCTTGACCGCATTAATATCGGCTTTGCCGGGCTGACGATGGGCAAAGATCTGGGCCTCACCTCGACCATGTTTGGTCTGGCCGCCACCCTGTTTTACGTCACCTACGTGATATGTGGGATCCCCAGCAATATCATGCTGGCGAAGGTCGGCGCCCGGCGCTGGATCGCCGGGATCATGGTGGTGTGGGGCATCGCTTCCACCTGCACCATGTTCGCCACCAGCCCGCAAACGCTCTATGTGCTGCGCATGCTGGTGGGCATTGCCGAGGCCGGATTCCTGCCGGGGATCCTCGTCTATCTCACCTGGTGGTTCCCTGCCTACCACCGCGCCCGCGCCAATGCGTTGTTTATGATCGCCATGCCGGTGACCATGATGCTCGGCTCGATCCTCTCCGGTTATATTCTGGCCATGGACGGGCTGTGGAACCTGAAAGGCTGGCAGTGGCTGTTCCTGCTGGAGGGGCTACCGTCCGTGGTGCTCGGCGTAGTGACGTGGTTCTACCTGAACGACACGCCGGATCAGGCCAGCTGGCTGGATGACGACGAAAAGCAGGCGCTTAAAACAATGATCGCCCGCGAGCAGGAGTCGGCCATCGCCCGCCCCGTCACGCCGCGTTCGACGTTGCGCGAAGTGTTTACCCCGGCCGTGCTGCTCTATACCCTGGCCTATTTCTGCCTCACAAACACCCTGAGTGCGATAAATATCTGGACGCCGCAGATCCTGCAAAGCTTCAACACCGGCAGCAGCAACATTGTGATTGGCCTGCTGGCGGCGATCCCGCAGTTTTGCACCATCCTCGGGATGATCTGGTGGAGCCGCCGCTCCGACAGGCTGAAAGAGCGAAAAAAGCACACCATTCTGCCGTATCTCTTTGCGGCGGCAGGATGGCTGCTGGCCTCGGCGACCCACCACAGCCTGATCCAGCTGCTTGGCATCATCATGGCCTCAACCGGATCGTTTACCGCCATGGCGATCTTCTGGACCACGCCGGATCGGGTTATTAGCCTGCAGTCGCGGGCGGTCGCACTGGCGGTGATCAATGCCATCGGTAACGTCGGATCCGCCGTCAGCCCGCTGTTGATCGGCATTCTGCGTGACAGCACCGGCAGCTTCAGCTCCGGGTTGTGGTTTGTTGCCGGCTTGCTGGTGGTCGGCGCGCTGGTACTGACACGTATCCCGATGACGCAGCGGGAGAGCCTTGAGCACGAGCCGGGTATGGCGGCGCAGAAAATCCCGTAAGGAGCGGCTATGTGCCAGAACCCGATCGCGAATATCGACATCAGCAAAGAGTACGACGAAAGTCTGGGAACGGATGATGTTCACTATCAGTCGTTCGCCCGCATGGCGGCCTTTTTCGGCCGCGACATGCAGGCTCACCGTCACGACCAGTATTTTCAGATGCACTTTCTGGATACCGGACAGATCGAACTGCAGCTCGACGATCACCGCTACTCGGTGCAGGCTCCGCTGTTTGTGCTCACACCTCCGTCGGTGCCGCACGCGTTTATTACCGAATCCGACAGCGACGGGCACGTTCTGACGGTGCGCGAGGATCTGATCTGGCCGCTGCTGGAAGTGCTCTACCCCGGCACGCGGGAAGCCTTTGGCCTGCCGGGGATCTGCCTGTCGCTGGCCGATAAGCCGGACGAACTGGCGGCGCTGAAGCACTACTGGCCGCTGATTGCCCGGGAATCGACGGCGCAACTGCCCGGGCGCGAACACACGCTGGTTCTGTTAGCCCAGGCGGTGTTCACCCTGCTGCTGCGCAACGCGAAGCTCGACGATCACGCCGCCAGCGGCATGCGCGGCGAGCTGAAACTGTTCCAGCGCTTTACCCAGCTGATTGATGTCCATTTTCATGAGCACTGGACGGTACCGGAATATGCCAGCGAACTGCACCTGACCGAATCGCGTCTGACCGATATCTGCCGACGCTTCGCCAACCGCCCGCCGAAGCGGCTGATTTTTGACCGTCAGCTGCGTGAAGCGAGGCGGATGCTGCTCTTCTCCGACAGCGCGGTCAGCGAAATCGCCTGGCAGCTGGGGTTTAAAGACCCGGCCTATTTTGCCCGGTTTTTTAATCGGTTAGTGGGGTGTTCGCCGAGTGCGTATCGGGCGCAAAAAGTACCGGTGTCGTCTGTTACCCCACCCCAGCCCTGACCCTCTCCCGGGTTCAGGGTGAGGGAAATCACACTCTGCGATCATATGCGAAAAGTACCAGCCGTTGTCCCAATCGTCCCTTCACGTTCACCCCCGCTCAGGCTTCAATTAAACAACAAAAACAAAACATAAATTTAACATCACTATTCCGATACGAGGTCCCTATGAAGCCTGAAGATTTCCGCGCTGATGCCAAACGTCCGTTAACCGGTGAAGAGTATTTAAAAAGCCTGCAGGATGGCCGCGAGATTTATATCTACGGCGAGCGCGTCAAAGACGTGACCACTCATCCGGCGTTTCGCAATGCGGCAGCCTCCATCGCGCAGATGTACGATGCGCTGCACAAGCCAGACATGCAGGACACGCTGTGCTGGGGCACCGATACCGGCAGCGGCGGCTACACCCATAAGTTTTTCCGCGTGGCGAAAAGCGCCGACGACCTGCGTCAGCAGCGTGACGCCATCGCCGAGTGGTCGCGCCTGAGCTACGGCTGGATGGGCCGCACCCCGGACTACAAGGCGGCGTTTGGCTGCGCGCTCGGTGCCAATCCGGCGTTCTACGGCCAGTTCGAACAGAACGCCCGCAACTGGTACACCCGTATTCAGGAAACCGGGCTTTACTTCAACCACGCCATCGTTAACCCCCCCATCGACCGTCACAAACCGGCGGACGAAGTAAAAGACGTCTACATCAAGCTGGAAAAAGAGACCGACGCCGGGATCATCGTTAGCGGCGCAAAAGTGGTGGCAACCAACTCGGCGCTGACTCACTACAACATGATCGGTTTTGGCTCCGCGCAGGTCATGGGCGAAAACCCGGACTTCGCGCTGATGTTCGTTGCGCCAATGGACGCCGAAGGCGTGAAGCTGATCTCTCGCGCCTCTTACGAAATGGTGGCAGGTGCGACCGGCTCTCCGTACGACTACCCGCTCTCCAGCCGTTTCGACGAAAACGACGCGATCCTGGTGATGGATCATGTGCTGATCCCCTGGGAAAACGTGCTGATCTACCGCGATTTCGATCGCTGCCGTCGCTGGACCATGGAAGGCGGTTTTGCCCGCATGTACCCGCTGCAGGCCTGCGTACGTCTGGCGGTGAAGCTCGATTTCATTACCGCGCTGTTGAAGAAATCGCTGGAGTGTACCGGCACCATGGAGTTCCGCGGCGTGCAGGCGGATCTCGGGGAAGTGGTGGCCTGGCGCAACATGTTCTGGGCGCTGAGCGACTCCATGTGTTCTGAAGCCACACCGTGGGTGAATGGTGCGTACCTGCCGGATCACGCGGCGCTGCAGACCTACCGCGTCATGGCCCCGATGGCCTATGCGAAGATCAAGAACATCATCGAGCGTAACGTCACCAGCGGCCTGATCTATCTGCCGTCCAGCGCACGAGACCTGAACAATCCGCAGATCGACCAGTATCTGGCGAAATACGTGCGTGTGGGGTGGAAATCATTTTGATACTGATTGTGCAAGCCTTGAATTCACCGCGAAGCCTTAAGTGGTGCGGCGTGAGAGGGATTTCAGCTATTTGATACACCGCGCGACAAAATGAGAAAAAATGTCTTTTTTTGAACGGTATTTGATATGAAATGATTGTAGTTAAAACACGTTTGATAGCCGTTTAAATCGTTTTTGATAGTTGAGCAAATTGCTAGCTAAGAATGTGAACTTGATCCTGAACGGGAGCTACCGTTTTTGCCGCTTCGTTCTACGCTCTTAACTAGCCCGCTTATCATTAGTCGCAGGATTATTTGCTGTATCTACATCACTACCGCCAGTAGCCCCCTTTTTGACCTGATTAAATAATCTAAGCGTTTGCGCTCTTTCGGCTTCGGTCATCTGCATGAAGTCCGCTAGGTCAGCCATTCCGTTCAGAGCAGCTATAATCCCCACCACGCCGTGCTCCAGTATAGCTTTTGTCAGTACATCCCTTTGCTCCTGTGAAAGCATGTCCAATACAGAGCCGCTCAGATTGGTATTTTTTTTATTTGATTCATCGATTTTATCTTCAATCTCTCTTGGCTGCTCGTTAATTCCTGACATTAGCCATACTGGAGAGCAGCCCAAGGCGAAGGCTATTGATGAAAGTCTGTCTAATGTTGGATATGTTTTTCCAATCAGATAGTTACGTATAACCGTATCAGACATTGAACACAGTTCCCCCATTTTGACGTTGGAAGTAATCCCTTTCTCTTCCATCGCCTGCTTCAGCCTCTCACCAAAGCGGTTTATTCCATATCTAATAAAAAACCGATCTCGGTTTTTATTGCTATCAACGGTTTTTTCTTCGTAAGTATCTGACATTAAACTAATTCCTTTGGATTTTCAGTGTCTGTGCCACCTCCAATAAAAAACCGAATTAAAAATTGACATCGGTTTTTTATTGGAATAAATTTAAACGTATCCGATAACCGTTTTCGATTATCGGTTTTGATAAACATTAGAGGATCACACAATGCAGTTGCTGAGACAAGATTTGGCAGATTTGTTTGTTGAGATCGGGCGCGACTGGCCGAGTAGTGCCGTTATCCTGGCACTCAAGCGCAAGGGCGTTACTCTCGGTGATATCGAAAGCGATCTGGGGGTGAAAGAAGGTTCAGTCCGTAACGTCTTCTATCGCAAGTGCGATCGTTATGAAGCAGCTATCGCACAAAAAATCGGTGTTACGCCGGATTTGATTTGGCCGAGTCGTTATCCTTCTGATGCTCGTCTGAGCGCGTAGCGGAGAGATGGATATGTCTGTCTGGTTAACAGCCAAGGAATGCGCATCGCTGCCCGGTATGCCCGGCAGAGAACACAATGTCCGCAATAAGCTGGATAAATATGCTGGTGGCAATACTGAATATCGCCGCCGCCGCGAAGGCACCAAGGCATTCGAGTATCACATTGATTGCCTGCCTGATGTGGCACGGGCTGCTGTTCAGTCTCGTATGGCGCGTCAGGTGCTGGCGGAGACCAGTACTGCGGTTCCTGCTGTTGTTGAGCGTCGCGGTGAGCTGGTTGTCGGTGGGGAAAAAGTACAGCTTGAGGTTGATCTCTATCGCAAGTGTCCGGCGCTACTGGATAAGCGACTGCGTGAGCTGACCGATAATCAGAAGGCTACTGGTGATGCGCGGATGGTGATCGTCCAGGAAGTTCTTCGCCTGATGGATGCGCATGATGGTCTCAATATGTCACGCAAGCAGGCTGTCGAATTCATCGCGACAGAGTCCAGAGCGGGAACATTGCCTGACCATGTACAGCGCGCGGCGGGTATCGCCAACGCAAAAAAAGGTGAAAACCGTTCGGGCCTGAGCGTTCCGACGCTGCAGCGCTGGCTGTCTGCGTGGATGGCAGCTGATACTGTCGGTGAGCGTATGGCGTTGCTGGCTCCGGGGAAGGTCAGCAAAAAAGAGGTATTCCAGTATCCGTGGATGCCTGATTTTCTGCGGTTCTACCGTAACCCCAATCGCCCGTCGGTCACGATGGCTTATGAAGAGTTTGCGATGTGGTGGTGTGAGCAGAACGCTGGTAATGAGCTGATGCTGGCCATGCTGCCGAAAGTCGATACCGTGCGCTATGCGCTGGATAAGCTGCCGAAAGCCGAACGTGAGCGCGGGCGCGTGACCGGGTCCGAGTATCAGGCGCTGCTGCCGTTCGTTCGTCGTGACTGGTCGGTGTTGCCTGTTAATGGCGTCTGGATTGGTGACGGTCACGGGATGAAGCTGGAAGTGATTAACCCGGATACCGGCAAGCCGTTTATGCCGGAGATCACCCTGATTATTGATGGCCGGACACGTGTTGTGATGGGGTGGAGCCTGGCGACGTCAGAAAGCCAGATTGCGGTTGGCGATGCCATACGTCATGCGGTCTCAAATTACGGGGTGCCGCTGATTTATTATTCCGATAACGGTGGCGGTGAAACTAACCGTGTATTTGACGCCGATATTACAGGTATTTTCTCCCGTCTTAAGGTGACCCACCCGACAGGCAGGCCGGGTAATCCGCAGGGGCGCGGTATTATCGAACGTATAAACCGTGAAATACCGATGCGCGTGGCGAAGAAGTTTGGCTCGTATGTGGGAAAGTCCGGCGACAAAGAGACGCAGCGTAAATACCGCAAGCAGATGATGTCGGCGGTGAACGCTATCGAGAAAGGCAAGCCGCTCAATGGCGTACAGAGTGCGGTCATGCGCAAGGTGCCAGGCTGGGAGCAGCTTATCGCGGAGATCGAAGTGCAGATTGCGCGTCACAACAACCGCCCTCACGACAGTCTGCCTAAGCGTGAATCCGGCGAGCACTGGTCGCCGCTGGCTTATCGTAAGCATGTGCTGGAGCTGGAGCAGACCGAGATTTCGTATCTCACCAGCGGCGAGCTGCACGAGATGTTCAGACCGGAGGTGGAACGTACCGCTATTCGTGGCGAGGTGCAGATATTCAACAACCGCTATTTCAGCAAAGAGCTGATGCAGGTCGAGGGTGAGAAGGTCCGGGTGTGCTTTGACATTCATGACCCGCAGACCGTCATTATCCGCCGCATAGACGGCAGCTGGGTATGCGATGCCGTATGGGATGGTAACAAAGTCGCCGCGTTCGCAAAATCCTACGTTGAGCAGGCTAAAGAGAAGAGCATCAGGCGCAGCGTCAAAAATCTGGAAACCCAGATTCAGCGTAAGCAGGAGCTGTTACGCCCTGCTATCGGGCAGCCAGGGGAAATTGACTTTAGTCTGTTTGCAGCACAGCAAATAAATAAAGAACCGGAGAAGGTTTATTTATTTGAGTCTGAATTAGAAAACGATTTAAAGAAAGCCGGTAATCACCGCTAAGGATATTTAAATGACAGTTAAAGAGAAATTAATCCAGTTGCTGGAGGGGAGCGGCTACACCCAGAAAAAGGTAGCCACAAAGACCGGCCTGAGTACGGCGGTTATTTCGCAGTACATCAACGGTGTCTACAACGGCAATATCGCCAACGTGGAAGCGGCGCTGGCGGACTTTATCAGCCGCGAAGAAGACCGTGCAAAACGCCGCGAAGTTAAGGAGTGTTTTGTTAAGACGCAGCTTTCGGGTCTGGTGCTGGGGCTTATCAGCAATACCCACATGGACGGCGATATCGGCGTTATTTACGGCCCTGCCGGTATGGGAAAGAGCATGGCGCTGCGTGAGTATGCCGCCACCAACAAGGGCGTGATCCTGATTGAGGCTGACCCCGGCTACACCGCCAAAGTGTTACTGCAGGAGCTATGCGCCCGCCTCGGTGTGAAAAAGACCGGCAATATCCATGAGTTAAGCGAGGAGTGTATTCAGGCGCTGAACGGCACCGGCTGGGTCATCCTGGTGGATGAGGCAGAGTTACTGCCCTACCGCGCGCTTGAGGTGCTGCGTCGTATACATGACCGTTCCGGGGTGGCCATCGTTCTGGCCGGAATGCCGCGTCTGCTGATTAACCTCAAAGGCTCTCGCGGTGAGTTTGCGCAGTTATACAGCCGTGTGGGTATGGCGCTGGATATCGAGGTGCACAAGCGCGAGACCGAAGTCGACGACTTCAACACTATTTTGTCCAGTCTGCTGCCTAAAGACAGCGGGCAGGACTACATCACCCAGCCGGGGCTTGCTGAAGCGTTTATGAAGCACTCGAAGGGTAATTATCGCCGTATGTTCAAGCTGGCTCGCGGTGTGGTACGGGCGAGCACCATTGGTGGCCAGGGGATTTCGACTGGTCTGGTTGAGCGTTACGCGCAGATGTTGATCCACTAAGGAGAAAGTCATGATTAATCAATTTGATGCGTTATCGGAGGCCCGTAAATCTCTGGAGGCCCAGGGTTGCGTTGTTCGCGGTTGTGTTCGCAAGCCGCAGCGTCCTGTGATTACGGCGGAATGTATGACCGGTCATATTCCGTGGCCTGTTGTTGAGGTGGTAGTGAAAGAGAAAGGCGTACAGCGCGTGGTGTGTACGTCCCGTATTAATGATTGTCAGGTTATATGGAGATAAATGTATGACTGCAAAAGTCGTTGTGACGATTAATCGCTGTAATAACGGATTTGATTTCGACATGAATGTTGAGGCCGGACAGGATTCTAATGAAGAGGAATCTGAGCTGGCGCAATACTTTGCCAGAATTTTTATCACTGGTGCCAGGCAGTTAAATGGACAGTCAGAGCACAGTGAATTGACTGAGGAGGAATAATTATGTCAGTCACCATCATTATAAAAGTCGTTCATACCGAACACGGGCTTGAGCTGGCCCCTGAGATTCAGGCTCCCGCCAGCGGTCACTGCGCATGCGAAATGATGTTTGCGACAACAACCGTTAAGGCGGCGATGAATGCTGGTAATAAATTTAATCAATTAGTTAAACGTTCAGGAGAAAATGACCATGTCCATTAATAACACTTCAGGCCCAAAAGCCACTATTCCTGCCGGATTCTGGGAAGACGCACGCGGTGCGCTGATTCCTGAGTCCGTTATCAAGCCAGTTGATAAAGAACGCGATGCGCTGGTGAAGTCTCTGGTTGAGCGTGCAAAGCCACTGCAGGAAGCGCTGCACAAGTTCAAGCAAGACGCGTTTGCTGACATTGAGGCGCTGATTGACCTGTCTGCTGAGCAGTACGGCGCGAAGGTCGGTGGGCGTAAGGGTAACGTCACTTTGTACAGCTTTGACGGGCGCTATAAGGTGCAGCGGGCCATGCAGGAGAGCATCGCCTTTGATGAGCGCATTCAGGCGGCTAAAGCCTTAATTGACGCCTGCGTCGCTGAGTGGACGCAGGACGCCCGTCCTGAACTGCTGGCTATCATCGACCGCGCGTTCTCTGCCGACAAGGCTGGCGAGATCAACCCGGCCCGTGTTCTCTCTCTGCGCCGTTATGAAATCACGGACCCGCGCTGGATTGAAGCCATGAGCGCGCTGTCTGAAGCAGTGCAGGTGGTGGGCAGCAAAAGCTATATCCGCCTGTATGAGCGTATCGGCGATACTGACCAGTACATTCCTATTTCTCTGGATATTGCAGGGGTATAAGTATGATTCGAATGCCTCCCAATACTGCTTCAGGCGATGTGCTGACTGAGTGGATGGTGATTTACGGCCTGAAGCGCCGCTGGTATGAATTTGATTTTCTGGCCCGCCGTCGTTTGATTAAGCATATAAAAAGGAACGGTTTTTTATGAATGCAGCAGAGTTCAACCGGTGTTATGTGGTCGGTAGTCTTTTCGTATTCAGGTCATATGGCATTGTTCGTGGTGGCAAGGTGATCAGGACCGTCAAGACTGTCGATGCTGCTCGTGACCTTAAATCGGCAGCCGTCGTTGAAATTAATGTTGAGCCTTATTTTGCCAATATTAATTCGCTGACTCCTGCTGGCTGAATTTAAAACTGATTTAAACAGATATTAA
Source organism: Enterobacter sp. PTB (assembly GCF_051130085.1). Classification (NCBI taxonomy): domain Bacteria; kingdom Pseudomonadati; phylum Pseudomonadota; class Gammaproteobacteria; order Enterobacterales; family Enterobacteriaceae; genus Enterobacter; species Enterobacter sp. PTB. The sequence goes on along the minus strand of NZ_JBDKEE010000015.1, from coordinate 87,928 downwards.
TCATCGTTTAATTATGGCGTAAACCGTCAGGGGACTACTTACGTCTAGAATCAACTAAGGGTTATTTATGAATATTCGCTCTGATGTGCAAATTGATAAAGAAATACTGCGTACTCTCATTCGCTACCAGAGACTGGTTGCCAGCATGGCGACGCCAGTTAATGTGGTTCTGCTGCTGCCGCTTCCCCCTCTGGTGGTGATTGGCTATGAAGAGTTATCTCTCTCTTCGCAGGAGTCTGATAACTCTGATTGTGTTGATATTGCCGCTATGGTGTCGTGCTACGAGTCATATCAACGCGCGCTTCAGTCACTAAGGAAAATGACGTGCCGCAGCGCCTCTGTTGAAAATGCCGAGGTGCAGCGAACTATTGCTCGCTTTGAATATCTTCAGCGGTTTCAACGTACCAGTCGAGTGATTCAGCAATTGCACCATTCCCAATGTCACGATAGCGCTGCTGCATGCGAACCAACTCGCTGTGAACAGTGCGGGCATCAATTGCACCTTGGTTAGCCAGAACTGCAAGTAATGCGCTCCACGCAACATTATTTGCCATGATTGCTCCCGCGATTGGGTCTTTACCTTGTGTCATAAATATTTCTCTCTTGTGTGTGCCGAAATTGGCCAGGGAATTCTCTTTACGGGAGCTATCAAAAAATGATCGAAAGTGTAAGGAATATTGAGATGAATAAAGAAAAATATCTCGCCAAAATTAAAAAGCTGATGCGCCTGGCTAATGGTACGTCCAGCCCGGAAGAAGCGGCTAACGCAATGGCGAAAGTGCAGGCGTACATGCGCGAGTATGGTCTGAGTGAATCCGATGTGGAGTTTACCGAGATCAAAGAGGCGTCCAGTACCGGCGCACCGAGTAATGCGAAGAAATCCCCGGATTATATGCATTTTCTCGCAAAACTTGTCTGTCGCGCCTTTGGCGTTGAGGCTTATTTCGGTGGTGAGTGGCGTAAGACCGGGAGCCTTAAGCGCGTGGTGCGTTTCTACGGTCCCGGTGAGCGTGCGGAGATTGCGGCGTATGCCTTTGATGTTCTCTCCCGCCAGATGGTGCGTGCCCGCAAAGAGTACCAGGTTAAGCACTGCAAGCGCTGTAAGTCCGCAACGCGTATTGCCCGTGGCGACCAGTTCTGTGAGGGCTGGGTCGGTGGTGCTTCTGGTGTTATCACCGCTTTTGGCATCTCTCCTGCTGAGAAAGGTCTGCTGGAGCGTTATACGCAGCAACTTCATGAAAAGAACAGTTTCACTAAGGGGCAAGCGCGCCCGGCTAAATCCTGTCGCGGGTCTGAAGATGCCGTTGGTGCGGGTTATTGGGCCGGACAGAATGCGCGTCTGCACCACGGCGTTGGCGGTGCTGGTGACGAGCCGCTGCGTATCGGAGGTGGTATATGAGCGATAACAAACTGACAGAAGCACAGCTGCTTTTCCGTTTGCAGCAGTTCCATGGCGCAGAGCTGGAAGCCACGGAAATGGGTGACCACGAATTCGCGCACGAGTGTGCTGATGTGGCGAGCATCATTCGCGAGGTTCAGGAATACCGTAAAGCGGCTGGCGACCCCGAATTCGAATGCTATCGCAGGGCAAGGCAGGGAATTACAAACATAGGCATAGCACTTGAAGAAACGTTCGGCGGATTGCATGGCACGCACAGTGAGCCGGATATTTTGCTGGAGTATAAAGCCATCTGTGATGCCATTTACGGGGCTTACCGTCAGGCGGCAGGTGAACCTGTAGCTGATGTTGTGGCATGGTCATCGCCGCATGAAGAGCGAAAGTGTGATATTCGCTGGCGTCGTTTAGATGTTGCACCGGGTCCGTTGTTCACCTCCCCGCAGTTAATGCTGGTAGCCCCGGAGATCGTTCCCGATACATTGCGCGATGAGATTATCGACCTGTGCGCAGGTTACGAAATTGGTGATCAGGGTGCGCAAGAGATATGGGAGGCATGCCGCGCCGTCATATTCGCTTCCTCGTCTCGGGAGGTAACGCCATGAAACTGTTCTGGGTGCTGTATCTCACCGCGACTTACCTGTGGCTGGGTTATTGCCACGCCAGCGCCATGCAGGAGCTGGGTTTTGTGAGGCGTTCACCGCGTTATATCGGTTTTCTGGTCATGATGGTGCTGTGGCCTGTTAGCGTCATGATGCTTCCTGACTATATTCGTACAGTTAAGTCTGAGGGTGGTGAATGGTAATGGCGAATCTCATTAAAGTGATCCACACCGGCAAAAAATCGCTGGGCTGGGATGATGAAACCTACCGCGCCGTTCTGGCGCGGGTGACTGGTAAGCGCAGTGCGCGTGACTGTTCAGCATCGGAGCTGGAGAGCGTTGTGCTCTATATGCGTGGTCAGGGTTTTGCGCCTGCTGCTAATCATGGTCGCCGTCCGAAAGTGGCGGCAGCTAAGAAAGCGATCCTCGGTAAAGTCGAAGCGTTACTTGCTGATGCAAACCGCCAGTGGGGATATGCCGAGGGTATTGCCGATAAGATGTTCGCTCAGTCAAAGCTGGAGTGGCTGGACGTAAAACAGCTTAGTGCCGTGATGAATGCCCTGCAGTACGACGCGAAGCGCAAAGGGAGGCGGTCATGAATCTTGAAGATGTTCAGGGCTTGCTGCCTGATTCTGTTCAGGTCATTGCCGGTTTGATTGGTTTTGAGGCAACAGAGAAGCTGATTGAGCGACTTGGTGGTCGCTCGTTCCCGATAGGTAAGGCGATGTCCTCTCGTGGCGAGCGTCGCCTGAACCTTCTTCAGCAGGTCATAGGTGAGAGCAATACGACACTGATTTGTCGCCATTTTGGTGGAGCAACGCTCTATATCCCCCGCTGTGACAAAGCATTCAGCGAGTGGAGAAACAAGCGATTTGTCGACGAGATTGAACGACTTAAGTTGCAGGGTGTTTCCACACTGGAAGCAATCGAGACCTGCTGTTCTGATTTTGGTCTTACTGACCGTAAAGCATGGCGAGTGCTCAAGCGGTATCGGGATGGGGATTCAGGATTGCAGCAAGGTTCGTTGTTTTGAGAGAAACCGGCTTGATAGCCGGTTTTTTTTGCTCTAAACATCGTCACTGATGTGAGCAGAGATTAGCTTATCTCGTTTTTCAAAATAATTCGGAATAGTATAAATAATCTGCGAATGTATAACGAGACTCTCATCGCTAACAGACATCAATTCAACCGTATCATTATCAAAACTGACGTAATAATTGGAATTGGGAACTAAGTGCAGGTTCTTTTTGCTGGGGTATTCAGATTCTATGCCTGTTCCATATTTGTTACGCAAGGCCGCCAGTACGCTGTTGTAGTCATCGGAATCAATAACGATACCAATGCGTGATAGTTTTCCCTGTAAAAACAATGCAATTGCTCTAACTTTTTTATCTCCAAACTGAAAGTCATGGCAGTCATAATCGTCCTCTATAGCTTCATAAGTTGAATCATTAGATGGGTAATACTTGAAGGAGCATATATGAGAGTCGAGTACCTCTTTGATTGACATACCAAATTTGAGGTTCTTGTAACCATCAACCGCCATTGCTGATGCAGAGAATGCCAGGAGGACCGCTGCAAATAGCCATTGTCTTTTCATTTCTAAACCTATTAAATATTAGTGATTCCATAACGTTACCCACTGACACCCGTCAAGTATTCCCCTGACCAGTAAGCACGAGACAATGACCCTACCAATGTTAGAGGGTTGTTGTATATGTCTCGCTTTATCGACCTTATTGTCATTCACTGTGCCGCCTCGCCTGATGGCCACGCTCTGGGCAATGCCCATGAGACCGCCGCGCAGGTTATCGACCGCTGGCATGCTGAGCGCGGTTTTCACCGTGCGCATCCTTCCATTAATCCTGAGCTGACCGCCATTGGCTACCACTACGTCATCGACTGTGACGGCACCGTACTGACCGGGCGCGGTGAAGACGAAATCGGCGCTCACGTCGAGGGGCACAACGCCAGTTCGCTCGGTATCTGCATGGCTGGCACGCGCAGTTTTACGACGGCGCAGTGGCTGGCCCTGCATGACCTTGTTGCCCGCCTGCAGGACAAATACCGCAATGCCACACTTCATGGCCACCGCGAATACGAGAACAAGGAATGCCCCGGCTTTGATGTTGCTGAATGGGTTGCCGGTGGCTGCGTTCCGCTGTGCGGGCATCTGTTCCCGGAGAGCGTATGAGCCTGCTCCATGCCGTTCGCAACATGCTGACCGACCCGGACTCCGGGGCACTTTCGGTATCGGTGGTCATGACCGTTGGCGCGTTTCTGGTCAGCAGTGTGGTCGTGCTGGATGCGGCTTTCGCTCACACCATGACTGACTATCTGTTCGTCGGTTATCTCGCGGTATGGGCGCTGCACTGTCACGCCACGCGACTGATTTCCCTGACGCAGGGTAAGGCGGGAAGCGATGCGTAGTTTCTTTCCTGCGCTGTTGCTGGCGCTGGTTGTGGTCGGGTGTGCGGCGCTGCCCGCGCATCCGCTGCGCACCACCATTCGTCTGGCAACCGACCCGGACTTTGTGCGTCTGCTGACGCTGGCCCGCCATGCGGACACCGTCAACGGCTGGCTGCAGTTCACGGAGGCTTTGCACCATGAGCACTGAAATGGTCCTGCACGTGGCGCTGTGGCTGATTGCGGCGTTCGGCAGTTTCATTGTTGCCCAGCAGAAGTATGAGCTGCACAAGCTGCGCTCCATGCTGGAAGTGATGCAGCGCGAGTACATGCGCCGCGACGATGCCTGTGACCGTATGGACAACCTGAAAGATTTGGTGATCGAGATGCGTGATCGTCTCAATCGCATAGACGAAAAACTGGACCGCAAGGCGGATAAGCAAGGATTTTTATGAAAAATCAACGTAAACCAAAGCACCGCCGTCGCGGTAACAACCTGACTGAAATCCGTCTGCTGCAGGACATGAACGCCACGCTGGTGCGTATGGAAGATCGCCTCGACACCGTGGGTGACCAGTCCATCAGGCAGGGGGCGATTGCCGGGGCAGCTGCAGGTGGTCTGGTGTCGATGGTGGTCTCCGTCACCCTGCTGTACCTGAAGCTGCGTCACGGCGTCTGATATGGCGTATCCAGCGGAAGACCGTCAGAAGGTCCGCAATGCCTATATCAACAGCAACCTGACGCTGGAATTAATCGCGGTGCAGGCAGGTATTTCTGTTCCAACGGTCAGCCGCTGGAAACGTGAAGCTGCTGACCGTGGCGACAACTGGGATAAGCACCGCGCCGCCGTTCTGATGGCCGGGGGCGGGATTGAGGATATCAGCAGGATGATCCTGCTGGGTACGCTCACCGAGTACCAGGTCACGATGGAGCGCATCCGGGAAAACCCGGACATTCCCGCCGCTGAGCGCGTGGACATGCTGACCCGGCTGGGCGACTCGTTCAGCAAGTGCATTGCAGCCAGCAAGAAGGTGCTGCCGGAGACCAGCGAACTGGCGGTAGCAATGGAGGTGGTCAAGGTGCTGGGAGAGCTGGTATCTCGGCAATACCCGAAACACCTGTCCGCCTATCTGGAAATGTTGCCCGCGCTGGGCGATGAGGTGAAAAAGAAATATGGCTAGTCAGGTTAATGAAATTGCAGAGATTCAGGGCGTGATTTACGCCATCAAGGGCATGCTGTCGGAAGCTACGCCGGAGCAGCAACAGGCCTTTGCGGCCAGTAAGCAAATCATCGCTGAAATGCTGGACAAGTACAACGATATGGGGAGAGTGGCGCTGATGCTGGCCTCTCTCGAACTGGAGATTAAAGGGGATTTACCATGCGTTTAATTGAGGTTTTACAGCAGTTTAAGCCGGGGATGAGAGTCAGGCATGAGGATACCGCAGTAATATTTGGCGGAGTTACGCTTGCCAGCCAGGAAGAACTGGCTGAATTCCTTGCGGCACGCTCTCAGAAAGAGCTGCTGTCGGATGGATGGCGCATTCTGTTGCCTGAAGATGCCTTCTGGAAAAGCCATATTGTTCCCGAAGCATACGGCCATAACTGTCGCAGTGTGACGGTCCCTGTTATCAATGCTGCTGAGCCTGAAAAACTTCCCTTCAGCTCTGAACACCTGCTGACGGTATTGCGCCGTGAGCTGGATATCCCGGACCGCCGCGATGTGATCGTGCGTGAGCTGTGGCTGGCGATGCAGTTACTGGCAACACCGGAGAGCTGCGCCGATTTTATGCGGCGCAGTCTGGTCATAAATGGTTAACAAGCCCCAGGCACATGGCTGAACCCGTACTGCCTGCGAATGCCACTGAATACGGTTCCGCAGCACAAGCACCGGAGGTCGGAATGTTCACCCTGAACATCAACAGGATAAAGCAGCGCTATGGCTTTTTTATCTATACAGCGGGGGCAGGCATACATCGGTTCTGCTCCCGGTTGATTTGCCTCTTTCAGCTTGTACACCTTCAGGCCAGAAGCCGTTGTGTAAGGAAGGTAGCAGTCTATTTGATGGTCAAAATCGACGTTATCAGCACGCCAGTTGTTCCCTTTATCTGCCGGGTATGGCGAAAGCGATGTGAATGATGCCTCTCCAGACTGTACGGAGATCAGCGCATCAATAACGGCACGAATGTCCGTCAGAATCAGGGCCGCATTTTCAGCAGATATAGTGTCTTTGCTCATGATGTCTGCAGCGGACTTTTTTGCCCGGAGTAATTTCTCCAGTAACGCTTCTATATCGTGTGTTCTGGTCATTTTCTGGCTCCCGCCTTAGTTGATAACAAATCACATTCTCAACAATACCAGCGGGAGCTTCTTTTTTAAACAGGTTGCTATGGCTAAAAAATTCTCCGGTAAGGACTTCGAAAAAGAACTGGAAGAATACTCTGCCAGCCTTCGTCGTCTTATCGAGGCGGAGGGCGTCGGGCTTGACCCGTCACCGCTGGCAGTCCTCTCCCGCCGCGAATGCGTCATGCACCCGGTCAGCGGCTACGCATACTTTGTGGAGAACTACTTTCCGCACTACGTGCAGCATAAGGACCGCAGCCAGCTGCACGTTTATCTGTTTGAGCGCCTGCCGGAGATTGTCGCCAGCCCGAAAAGCGAGAATGACGCTATCGCTGCGCCCCGTGGTGAAGCCAAGTCAACGCTGGTCACGCAGCTGTTTACGCTGTGGAACATCATTACCGGGCGCAAGCATTATCCTCTGCTCATCATGGATGCCATCGACCAGGCGTATCCGATGCTCGAAGCCATCAAGACCGAGCTGGAGTTTAACCCGCGTCTGGCGCTGGACTTCCCTGACGTGGCTGGCAAGGGTCGCGTCTGGAACATGCACACCATTCTCACCCGCAACGACGTTAAGGTGCAGGTGGCCGGTTCAGGTAAGCGCCTGCGCGGTCGTCGTCACGGTCCGTATCGTCCTGACCTCGTTATCCTCGATGATATCGAGAACGACGAGAACGTCGAAAAGCCGGAGCAGCGCGACAAGCTGGATAACTGGCTGAAGAAGACCGTGCTGCCGCTGGGTGGGCCGGGTGCAAAGCTGGACGTGATCTACATCGGCACCATCCTGCACTATGACTCGGTGCTGTCGCGCACGCTCAGTAACACCTGGTGGCGCACAAAACGCTTTCAGGCCATCCTGGAATGGCCTGTCAATATGGAGTTGTGGGACAAGTGGGAAGAAATCTACCGCAACAACGACGAGAAAGGCGAATGGCTGGCGGCATCGTTCTATCAGGACAACTTCGATGAAATGAACGAGGGCGCGGTGGTGTCCTGGTCAGCCCGTCCGCTGGTCGAGCTGATGAAAATCCGCGCCCGTGACGGCCACAGTACCTTCGATGCGGAATACCAGAACGACCCGGTCAGCGGCGAGGATGCCATCTTTGCCGGTGAAGGCGTGTTTCACTTCTGGGTCAACCGCCTGAAGGAGTGGGTATTTTATGGCGCGGCTGACCCGAGCCTTGGTAAAGCCGGTAACCGGCGCGACCCGTCGGCGCTGCTGGTCGGCGGCATGAACCGCGAGACCGGGATACTCGACGTGGTCGAGGCCAGAATCCGCAAGCGCGTGCCGGACAAGATTATCAGCGACATCATCGAGCTTCAGAAAGAATACGGCTGTCTGGTCTGGGCAATTGAAGCCGTCCAGTTCCAGGAGTTCCTGCGCACCGAGCTGGTGAAGCGTTCGGCAGCGCTGCGCATCCCCGTTCCGGCCCGTGCGGTCACGCCGCACGCCGACAAGCTGCTGCGTATCGAGTCCCTGCAGCCGCATATGGTCAACGGGCTTATTCGCCTGCATGCCAGCCAGCAAACCCTTATCAGCCAGCTGAGACACTTCCCCAAAGCCGACCACGACGACGGGCCGGATGCGCTGCACATGCTGTGGGCGCTGGCGGTAAGCGGTGCCTGTCGCTATGAGTTTCAGTCCGTGCGCGGCGGCAGTGACCGCGATGATAACGATGACCGGTCACGCCGTGGGCGCTGGGACGGTGATGATGACGGCGATGATGACTGCCGTCGTGGTGCCTATTAATCAGGAGTATTTATTATGGCGCAGATAGTTGATGTGCACGGTAATCCCATTAAAACAGCGCCGCTGCGCGAGCCGCAGTCGGCTGACCTTATCAACCTGCGGCGCACCTTCTCAGAGCACCCGTCGCGCGGGCTGGATATCCGCAAGCTGCCGCGTATTCTGGAAGCCGCAGAGCGCGGTGACCTGCGGGCGCAGTCTGACCTGTTCTGCGACATGGAAGAGCGCGATGGCCATATCTTCGCGGAGATGTCCAAGCGCCGTCGCGCGCTGCTGACGCTGGACTGGTCCATCAAAGCCCCCCGCAACGCCACGGCAGCGGAAAAGGATATGGCGGCAGCGGCGAACGAATGGTTCCAGGATTTACCGAACTTTGACGAGTTTATCCTCGACATGCTGGACGGCATCGGGCACGGCTTCTCGCCGATTGAGATCGAGTGGAACTACACGTCAAAATCGCGCTTCTGGTTCCCGAAAGCCTTTCACAAGCGCCCGCAGAGCTGGTTCCGCACGCTGCAGGACAGCCGCGACGAGCTGCGGCTGGACGACTACAGTATGTACGGCGCACCGCTGCAGCCGCTTGGCTGGGTGGTTCACCGCCACAAGGCCAAGGCCGGTTACCTGCCGGAAACGGGTCTGCACCGGGTGCTGTGCTGGCCGTATCTGTTCAAGAACTTCTCGGTTCTCGATCTCGCTGATTTTCTGGATATCTATGGCTTCCCGATGCGCGTCGGCAAGTACGGTAACGGCGCGACAGAGCGCGATAAAAACACCCTGCTGCGTGCGCTGATGCATATCGGCCGTGATGCGGCGGGCATCATCCCGGACGATATGGCGATCGACTTTCAGGATGCGGTCAAGGGGGATGCAAAGAACTTCCAGGTGATGATCGACTTCTGCGACAAGACCATCTCGAAGGCAGTGCTCGGCGGGACGCTCACCTCGCAGGCTGACGGGCAGACCTCCACCAACGCGCTGGGCGGTGTGCATAACGAGGTGCGTCATGACCTGATGACTTCCGATGCTAAACAGACCGGGACTACCCTGACGCGCGACGTGCTTTACCCGCTGCTGGTGCTTAACGGGTATCAGGTTGATCCTCACCGGATGCCGCGCTTTGCGTTTGATACCCGTGAGCTGCTGGATCTGACGCTGTTCTCAGAAGCCATGCCAGCCCTGGTGAGCATGATGGACATCCCGGCCTCGTGGGCCTATGAGAAAACCGGTATCCCCCAGCCGCAGGACGGCGAACCCCTGCTGCGCGCGCCGTCAGCCTCAACAGCGACGCCACAGGGTGAAACGCTGCCGGTTGCTCCGGCGTCCCGTCAGTTGCCGGTAGCTATTGCAGCACTGACGCAGAACGGCCCGGAGGAGGTGCCGCCTGACCCGGCGCAGCAGGCGGTGGACGATGCCCCAGGTGCGGTATTCGCGCAGAACGTCAGCGCCGCCATGAAGGACATGCTGGCCCCGCTGATGGCAGCGCTCTCTGCAGGACAGCCGCCTGAAGTGGCGATGGAAAAACTGGTGGAGATGTATCCGCAGCTCAGCACCGCCGAACTGACGCAGCTGACCACGCAGGCGCTCTTCACAATGGACATCTGGGGGCGTCTCAATGCCTGATGTTGATCTGGGGTATGCCATCGGGCTGAAGCCTGAGCAGGCGATTAACTATTTCCAGGCGAAGAACTTCACTATCGGTTTTAACTGGCATGAGGTGGAGGCCGAGACCCACGCCTGCAGCTTCACCGTTGCCGGCATTCTCAAGATGGACGTGCTGGAGACCATTCACCAGAGCCTCGCAGATGCGCTGGCCACGGGGCAGAGTCAGGCGTCGTGGGAGAAAACCGTCCAGCCGGTGCTGGAGAAGAAAGGCTGGATGGGTGACGGCCTGAAGGCCGACGAGGACGGAGTGCTTGAGGGGAAACAGCTGCTGCCGTACCGCCTGGACACCATTTTTCGCACCAACATGCAGTCGGCCTACTCGGCGGGTCATTACCAGCAGCAGCTGGCGAACGTCAGCTTCCGTCCCTACTGGGAGTATGTGGCGGTGATGGACAACCGCACCCGCCCCACGCATGCCGCACTCAACGGCCAGACGTTCCGCTGGGACGACCCGTTCTGGGATGCGTGCTATCCGCCGAACGGCTACCGGTGCCGCTGCCGCGTGCGGACCCGTTCAGAAGGCGACATGCAGGGTAATCCGGTGGGCGTACAGTCCAGCGAAGGCCGCATGACCGTGATTCAGCAGCCGTGGGGTGACGGCACCACCCGCCCGGTACTGGCCTACAATGACCCGAAATCCGGGCAGCTTTTTGTGCCGGATGCGGGCTTTGGCCACAACGCTGGTCGCTCGTACCTGTCCTCGCTCGGCCAGCGCCTGATGGAAAAAGCCACGGTGGCCACGCCGCAGATTGCCGCGATGGCGTTGCGCGAAACGCTGGAGAACCCGATGCTGCGCCAGAGTATCGGCGCAGACCTGACCGGCTGGCAGCAGCGCATTGCGCAGCACCTGGAATTTACCGCCGACCGGCGCTACGTCGGTGGGCTGTCGCCGTCGCTGCTTGATGCGCTGCCGGAGCGCGGGGTGAAGCCTGCCTCTGCCACCATTGCGCTGGCCGGGCAGACCGTGGCGGATGCAGCCGGAGATAACGCGCCGGACTGGACGCAGTTGCCGGATTTGCTCTATTCCCCGGGCGCGGTGCTGTGGGATGCGGCGGCGCAGCTGCTGCACTACATCGCCCAGGACAACAGCCCGTACACCGCTGCCGTCCGGGTGAAAGACGGCCAGCCGGTGATTGCTGGTCTTACGCCGCTGGACAACCGCCAGCGGGCAACGCTGACCGGTCTGCCGGTTCTCTCTGGAGGGTGGAAGTGATGGATATTGACATCAAAATCGACGTGGGGGCCATTCAGGATAAGCTCGACCACATGCTGGGCTTCCTGACGCACCGCGAGCCGCTGATGCGGGAGATTGCGGCAATCATGCACGGCGCGGTCGAGGACAACTTCGCCGCACAGGGTCGCCCCGCGTGGCTGGGCCTCAAACGTACCGAATGGAAGGGTGAAAATGATAACCACAAGATTTTGCAGAAGTCCGGGCGACTGATAAACAGCATCGTCGAGTACAGCGATAACGACATGGCGGTCGTCGGGACGAATGTGGAATATGCCGCTATTCACCAGTTCGGCGGTGAGATCAAAAAGACTGCACGGCAGCATACGATGCACTTCCGGCGCAACAAAACCACAAAGGGACTGGAGATGACGAAGAAGCGCCATGCGGATATTCGTATTGATGCCACCATCGGTGCCCACGCGTTTATGATGCCTGCGCGTCCCTTCCTGATGCTGACCAACGAAGACGAAGAGAAGATTGTCACCACCGTCAGTGACTACCTGATCCAGTCGATTTTATAGCCCCGTCTCACAGACGCGCTGTATCGCCCGTAGCGCGTCTTTCTCATTTTATGGTAGGGTGATTCGACTCAGGGGGAGTTAAAAAAATTTAAACGGGATTTAAACGCCTTCCTGTGCATTCCTGATGTGCCTTTCCGCTTCGCTTTCTGCTTTCGCTGTTTTCTTCCTTTATATACCCACTGACACCCGTCAACTGTTTGCCTGCTTTTGCCCCCGACATACTGGCGGCATGAAAAAGACGTTTATCGCTTACTGCACACAAAAAATCTCCGCCACCGGCAACGAGTTCCTGCTCTTCCCGGCGGGCGAGTTCCGCGCCAATGACGGACGTCCGACGGAATGTGCCTGCTGGGTGATGAACGCCGCTAACGCACAGGTGCTGATTGCAGCGGCCAACGCCAAGGGGGTGGACTATGTAACCGACTATGAGCACCAGACCTATAAGTCCAGGCAGAACGGCAAGCCTGCCCCGGCCTCCGGCTGGTTTCATGAGCTGGAGTGGCGTGAGGGTGACGGCTTGTACGCCATCAACGTTCGCTGGACGGCTAACGCTGCCACCATGATAGCGGCTGACGAGTACCGCTATATCTCCCCCGTATTCTCCTATGACTATAACGGCAACATTACCGGGCTACTGAACGCCGCCCTGACCAACACCCCCGCGCTGGACAATATGGAAGAGGTGTTGCTCGCTGCCGCCTCGATGCTGTCCGGCGACATTACCGAGGAACCATCCATGAATGAAGAACTGCTTGAGCGGCTTCGCTGGCTGCTCAACATGCCGGAGGGGTCGACGGCGGAAGATATTTCCGCACAGCTCGACAAAATCAAAGCCCAGCTTGGCACCGCTGCCGCCAGTTTCAGTCTGGAAACCTTCCTGACCGACAGCACCACCAGTATTGCCGCGCTGAGTCAGCAGGTTGATGAGCTGAGAACGGCACAGCCGCAGGCGGTGGACCTTTCTCAGTACGTCCCGATTTCGGTTGTGCGTGAAAAGGATGAGCAGATCGCCGCGCTGTCTTCACAGCAGCAGGACGGCGAACTGGAGACCCTGCTGACGGCGGCGCTGTCCGATGGCCGCGTCGTTGGTAAAGCAACCGAAGACTGGCTGCGTGAGATGGGCAAAACCAACATGGCGGGCGTGCGCAACTACCTGGAGAACGTGGTGACGCCAGTTGCGGCACTGACCTCTCTGCAGACCAGCAAGACGAATGTGAGACGTGACCCGGCACCGACAGGCTCACCGGATAATCTGGATGCCGACCTTATCGCGGTCTGCAGCCAGCTAAGCACATTTGGTGTTGACCCGGTAAAGGTATCTGAAGAGCTGGCAGCACTGGAAAAATCAAGGAGGGCCGGAGCATGACGGCAACTGTAGCAGATCGTAATACCCCATCGCGTATGGGGGACATTGTGGCTTTTCAGGTCGCCGGTGGCGAGCTGATCCCCGCTGGCACCATAGTCTGTATCGGTGCGACGGGGTTAGCAGTCAGCGGCAAGCTGGCAGATGACCTTGTTTATGTTGGTCGGGCCAACGAGCGCGTGGACAACACGACCGGGCAGGATGGCGACATGACCGTTGAGGTCCAGCGTGGCCGGATGTTTGCCTGGGCGAATGATGGCTCTGTCACTCAGACCGAAATCGGCAAGCGCGTCTATATCGCGGATAACCAGACGGTCAGGAAAGACGACACAGGTGCCTCCTCTGCCGGGTACTGTGTGTTGATTAACGACGATGGTGTCTGGACCCAGAGCCTGTAAGGAACAAAGCAATGATTGTAAACCGTAAAAACCTCGACCTGGCGTTCGTTAACCTTCGAACCATCTTTAACAACGCCTTTACCAGCACCGATACACAGTGGCAGAACGTCGCCATGCTTATCCCGTCAACCACCAGTACGGAAGATTATTCCTGGCTCTCTGACTTTCCGCGTATGCGTGAATGGATTGGCGAGAAAGTGCTTCGTTCTCTGGCTGCCTTCAACTATGTACTGAAAAACCGTGACTTTGAAGCCACGGTGGAAGTCGATCGTAACGATATCAAAGACGACAGGCTGGGTATCTACGGCGTAAAGGCGCAGTCAGCCGGTCAGTCTGCGGCATTCTGGCCTGATGAGCTGGTCTTTGAGCTGGTGAATAAAGCGTTCCAGACGCGCTGCTTTGATAATCAGTATTTCTTTGATACCGACCACAAAGTGGCCGGGCAGTCTGTTTCCAACATGTTCACCAGACCGCTCTCTATCGCCACGCAGGCAGAGGCGCGCGCGTCCTTCGGTGCTGCGCGTACTGCCATGCGTAAGTTCAAGAATGATGAAGGCCAGCCGCTGAAGGTACGCCCGAACATTCTGCTGGTGCCACCGGCGCTGGAAGATATCGCTAACACCCTGATGACCACTGACCGCCTGGAAGATGGCAAACCAAACCTCTACAAAGGCGCGGCAAAAGTCGTGGTCAGCGATGAGCTTATCTCTGACACAGCCTGGTTCCTGCTGGACACCACCAAGCCGGTTAAGCCGTTCATCTTCCAGGAGCGCGAAAAGCCTGAATTTGTGCAGCAGACCGACATGAGTTCCGATGCGGTGTTCCTGACGAAAAAATTCCGATTTGGTGCTGAAGCGCGAGGTGAAGCAGGCTTCGGTTTCTGGCAGCTGGCTTTTGGTTCAACCGGAGATAATTCCTGATGCCTGTACGTATTACGTCTAAATCCGAAGGGTTCCGCCGTTGCGGTGTTGATCACACCTGTAAACCCACCACGTGGCCGGACGATAAGTTCACACCTGCGCAGCTTAAACAGCTGCAGGCCGAGCCGATGCTGATTGTCGATATCGCCAGTAATACCGCGCCAGAACCGACGTCAATTACGCAGGTGATGACGCTGGCTAATCTGATCCGCGAGGCTGACCTGTCCACGCTGCAGCTGGCTCGTATCGCGATTAGCGACCGTCTGGTCGAAAAGCTGGATGTGCCGGGGCTGCTGGCACTTCGTGCCGAAATAGACGACGCACTGGATGCTCAGGGGTATTCCGACCCGGCCGACCCTGCGCCTGCTGCAGGCGCGGTTGTGGAAAGTGAGCAACCGAAGCCAGAGCCAGAAAAAGCACCAGAGCAGCCTGAACCCCCGGTTAAACAGGATTCAGACGGCGTTAAAACTGCGGTTAAAGCCGCTAAAAACAGCGGTAAATAACGGGGGCGCGGATGGGTTACGCAACGTATCAGGACATGGTGGATTACTTCGGTGAGCGCGAGGTGCGTCTTATCAGCGACCGGGGAAACACCGGTACGGCAAACATTATTGTGATCGAGGATGGTCTTCGGACGGCTGACGGCGAAATCGACAGCTTCATCGCCGGGCGATATTCCCTGCCGCTTCGCGAGACACCGCGTGTGCTGGTCGGGATTGCCTGCGATATCGCCCGCTATCGTCTGACCGGCACCGAGCGCATCGAGAGTTCAGTCGTTCTTGAGCGTTACCGTATGGCCATCCGCTATCTGGAGAAAGTCGCGGCGGGTTCCGTCACGCTGGGCGCGGGCGTGAACACCGGCACGGTGGTGGAGTCCGGCGAGGACGCCGTGCAGTTCTGCGTCGGCGCTCCCCGCCAGTTCACCCGCCGCAGCACGGGCGGAGGGGCGTACTGATGACGCCGATGACCACGCAGGTGGAGCAGGCCATCATCGAGCGCCTCCGTCTTGGGCTGGGTCAGATGGCGATTCAGGTGGAGAGCTACGGCGGACAGCTTGATGACGATCTGGATAACGTCGTGCGTGCCTTTCCGTCAGTCTGGGTGACGTTCGCCGGTGTCACCAACACGAAAACGCACGGTTTATCCCGTAAAAATTTCGCCACTTACGTTCGTTTTGTGGTGATGGTCGGCGATTACAACGTGCGCAACGAGGGCGGCACCCGTATGGGTGGTCCGGCGCTTGATGAGGTCGGCAGCTATCGCATGGTACATGCCGTGCGACGCCTGCTCATCAACCAGGACTTTGGGCTGCCCATTGACTACCTGAAGCCGGGACGCGTGCGCACGCTCTACAACACCAGGCTTGGCGATCGTGCCGTCTCGGTGTTCGGGTGCGAGTTCGATACCTACTGGATTGAAGGGGCGCTGGAGTGCGGTCGCTGGCCGGAGCCGCAGGACAGTAACGACCCGGATTATGTCTTCGTGCAGTACCGGGGCAAAACCGATGCACCGTACCCGGACCTGACGTCCGTGGAGCTTCAGTACCATCTGACCAGTGCGCCCGATGGCGAAGTGGCAGCAGACGATACCGTAAAACTCAGGGAGGCCGACAATGGCTCTGATGAAAGTTAAGGCAAGACCCGGCGTCCGGGTGCCGAAAGAAGGCGCTCCGCGTGAGTACATCACGGATGCGGAAGCAGTGGAAGTCAGCCGCTCGCCGTATTACCTGCGCCGCCTGGCTGATGGTGATGTAGTACTGGTCACCACGGGTCAGGATGACGGTCAGCAGCCGATTGCCGGTGACGAGGCGGATGACGCCCAGACTGTGGGTGGCATAGCCGCCAGTGAGGTCGCCGCGCAGCCGCTTAAATCCCGTAAAACGTCTCAGGAGAAAACGTCATGACGGATATTGATTTTTCCCAGATCCCCGACGACAGGCGTACGCCGGGTGTTTATACCGAGTTTGATACCGCCACAGCGGTACGCACGCTCGCCAGTAACCCGCAGACGGTGGTGCTGCTGGCCCAGCGGCTGCCGTCCGGTACGTACCGGGACAATGAAGCGGTTCCTGTGTTCTCCGACGGTCAGGCGGCGACGCTCTTTGGTCGCGGGAGCCAGGCGCACCTGATGGTACGCGCAGCCATTAAAGCATACCGCTACCTGCAACTGTCCGTCATGCCGCTTGATGACGACAACACCGGCGGTGTTGCGGCGACGTCAACCCTCACGCTGACGGGGCCGTCAACCGGCACCGGACAGAACAGCGTATGGATTATGGGGCAGCGAGTCGACGTGGCCACCGTCTCCGGACTGGATGCGACAGCGATGGGCACCCGCCTTGCGGCGGCCATTAACGCGAACAAGGATTTACCGGTTACAGCAAATTCCTCTGCAGGTGTGGTGACGCTGACCGCGCGTAATAAAGGCACCTGGGGAAATCAGTTCTCCGTACGTACCTCAACGACGGTGCCGGGCGTCACCCTTACCGCCGCAGCGGGTACGGAAGGCGTCGGGGACCCCGATATCAGTCCTGCACTGGCGGCCATCTTCGGCGCGGGCTTTACCGTCGTTGCCGTGCCGTTCTCCGACGCTGACAGCCTCGATGCCCTGCGCGACTTTGTTGACGACGTCTCCGGTCCGCTGGAGCAGCGCGGCACCACCGGCGTGGCGGGCTGGAATGGTTCGCTGGCGACGGCCACCACCCTTGCCGGTGATGTCAATGAAGGGCGCATCACGCTCGGCTGGCACAACGGCTCGCAACTGCCGAACGGTATCATCGCCGCGTCTTATGCCGCGATTATCGCCAGCCAGGGCGACCCGGCGAAACCCTATGACGACCTGCCGGTGCCGGGACTGGATGTTACCCCGCTCAGCAGCCGTCCGGGTAAAAATGAGATTGAGAATGCGCTGTGGAACGGCGTCACGCCGCTGAAGGTCGGGGCCGGTAATCAGGTGCAGATCGTTCGGGCTATCAGCACCTACACCACCAGTGCTGACGGTGCCGCTGACCCGTCGCTGCTGGATATCACCAGCATGCGCACGCTGGACTATGTGCGTCTGGCCATCAACAACCGTATTGAGCTTCGCTTCCCTCAGCAAAAGAACACGCCGCGGGTAGCTAAGGCGGTTCGCTCGGAAATCCTCAACGTGCTGTATCAGCTTGAAGATATGGAAGTTGTCGAGAACGTGGACCAGTACAAAGATGGCGTGATTGTGCAGTCAAGTCCGACGGACAGCGGTCGCCTGAACAGCCGCATCCCGACCAACATTGTCAGCGGCCTGCACATCGTGGCATCCGTTATCGAGATGATCCTTTAAGGGGGAAGTATGGCCATTGATTACATGGGGGCAGTCGTCCTTGAGGTGAACGGTCGCGAAGTCGAAGTGGTTAGCTTTAACGTGACCAATAACACCGGACGCAAGCTGGTGAAGACGATGAACTCCACGGGCCGCGCCAAAGGCTTTTGCTCCGGTATTGAAACCTTTGAGCTGTCGCTGACGGTTGTAATGCCGCTGGGTGATACAGCCATTGACTGGCGAACGGTCAAAGGCGCCAAGCTGACGCAGTATCCTGAGGGGGGCGGTCAGCAAATCAGTTATCTGGACTGTGCCACCACCGAGGTGGGTGAGCAGTATGAAGTGGACAACGAAGCGCGCATCAACATCAAAATGAATGCCCTGGATAAGGTAAATGAATAATGACTGATAAGTTCACTCATGCAGGCACTCTGCCGTTTGGCGTGCTGCACAATGGTGTTATTCACCGCGACTTTGAAATCCGCCTGCAGACCGTAGGCGATGAGATTGACGTGGGTGACGACATCGGCAGCGACATTATCGATGTCAACTTTACTGTGCACCTCCTGGCCCGCACGCTGTTGCGTCTGGGGGAGATACCGAAAGAAGAGATCACGCCGCAGCTCCTTCGTGATGCGCTGGTGTACGAAGACTACAATGCGCTTCTGGTCGCTGCCGCAATGGCAAAAAAAAAGCTGAAGCCAGAGAAACCGCCAGAAGAGATTTCCGCATTTGCTGCGCCCTCCTCAGGGAATACGGATTCAGACAATCCGACATCCGGTGCATGAATGCAGTCGAGTTCGCCGCCGAACTCGACGCCATCAAATGCCTTCGTAACCCGAAGGCATATAACAAAGGTGAGCAAAACACCGTCATTTCGAAACGTATACCCCTCGACCAGTTGCGTAAGCAGAACGCCACGAACAAGCGTCAGAAAAACCGCGTTAAAAAGTCATCCCGGAGATAAGTCATGGACAGCAACCTGAAAGTTGGCCTTGAGGTCAAAGCTACCGACAACGCCACGCCGGTAGTGAAGTCGATGCGTAATGAACTGGATAAACTGGCAACCGCCCGCAGCACGCTGGGAGTACGTTCAGAGCATACCATTCAGCGGGAAATCCAGCGCACGCAGGCTTCGTATAACCGCCTGGCCAACAGCGGGAAAGCCTCTGCCGATGAGCTGTCCCGCGCCTATGCCAGCATGCGGAAGCAGGTTTCGACTCTGCGGGAAGAGATGGAACGGGAGGCTGATGTGTCCCGCAGCAGCTTTCAGCGTATGGCGACGGCCAGAACGGCGCTGGGTATCCGCTCCGAGAAAGACATCCAGCGGGAAATTCAGCGTACTGAGGCGGCTTATAACCGTCTCGCCCGCAGTGGTCAGCTCTCTGCCGCCGAGCAGGCCAGAGCCTACAGTGAGATGCAAAAGCGTGTGGCCGCGCTTCGGGCGGAGATGGAACACGAGGCTGTCCAGACACGTACTAACTACCAGCGAATGGCGGAAGCCCGTGAGATGCTGGGGATTCGTTCAGAGCAGATGATCCAGCGTGAAATCCAGCGCACCGAAGCGGCGTATAACCGCCTGGCAAACGCCGGTGTGTTATCTGCCGAAGAGCAGGAGCGCGCATTTGCAGCCATGCAAAGTAAAGTGGCCACGCTTCGCAAAGAGCTACAGGGGGCAGAGAAAGATACCCGTGGCTTTGGTTCGAAGATGATGTCGCTTGGTGCGGGTCTCTGGGGTGCGAAACAGGCGATGGCTCCGGTGTTTGATCGCCAGCTGGATTTTGGCGAACGGCTTGCCTACGTGTCCAACCGCGTTTACGCAGACCGGGGCGTTGAAGGGAGGCTTGAGGGGCAGAAGGAACTGGGCGAGATCGTCGCAAAGTCAGTCCGGTACGGTAACGGGAACCCCGACGATGTTCTTGAAGGTCTGGCGACTATGGCCACCTCAGGAGCGTTTAAGCTGGAAGATATTAAGGAACTGCTTCCTACCGTCACCGCTTACGCCACCTCATCAGGCAATAATCCTGCATTGCTTGCCCTAGTGGCGTCGTCCCTGAAGCGCACTGGAATTAGCGACCGAGAAATGCCAAACGCCCTTAGTGCTGCCGTTCGTGCCACTCAGATGGGAAGAATGGATCTCGGCACGATGGCTCACGATATGCCAAAACAGCTGGAGGGCGCGCGAAATCTGGGGCTTAAAGGCAGGAAAGCCCTGCAGTGGGTACTGACGGCCAACGAAACAGCAGCTATAACTGCTGGTACGGAGGATGAGGCTGCTACAAACGTCACGGACCTTTTTGCCGGATTGATGAGCAGTCATACCATCAATAATGCCAAAAGAATCAAGGTAAACGGTAAAGGTGTTGACTGGGTTGAGTCTATGCGTGGCGCAGTTTCGCATGGGGTTAGCCCGGTAGATGCGGCTATGCAGATCTTCAGGAGTATCGTCAACAGCGATAAGGGGTATCGTAATGTTCAGAACCGATTAAAAACTGAGAAAGATCCAGTAAAACGAGAGAACCTTGAAAGCGAAGCTGCAGTACTTGAAACTAAATACCTCGCAAAGTTATGGCCCAACCAGCAGGAACGTAACGCGGTTATCAGTTTTCAGCACTATCAGGGCGATGCCCAGCGTATCTATAAAGGCACCCAGGAAGAAATGGATGCCAAGCCCGGTCATCTTGCCGGTGAAGTTGATATGGCGACACTGAAAGAAAACCCCTCTTTCCAGCTTCGCCAGGTGAATAACGAAAAAGAACTCGACGAAAACGATCTGGTAGCACCGGTCAACAAAGCGCTGGGTTCTGTCGCCAGCGAAGCGACAAAAGTGGCTGAGGAGTTTCCTGGGCTGGCACATGCAGCTACCTTTGCGGCTGATGCGGTTAAAACCTTTGGTTATGCCCTGCTGGCATCTTCTGCGCTGAGTCTGGTGCAGGGTGGCGCGGCAGCGAGCACAGGTAAAAAAATCCTGACCAAAGCTGCAGGTGGGGCCATGAAGGCTCTCAAGTTCATGCCGGAGTATCTCGGGCGGCTCGGTGGGCCTGTTGTTGCCGCTGGTGTTGGCGTTTATGAAGCCCATGAGGTCAGCAAAGATGCCCATCTTACAGACAAGCAAAAAGACCAGAAGTATACGCAGATTGTCGGTGGTGCCACCGGGTCATGGGCGGGTGCTGAAGGTGGTGCTGCCGCCGGTACGCTGGTTCTGCCTGGTATCGGAACCGCCATTGGCGCTGCCATAGGTAGTATTGCCGGTTATTTTGCTGGCGACTGGCTGGGAGGAAAGCTGGGTAAAAATATCTTCTCTGATGATAAATCCAATCCGCAAACGGATCATATCCACCCTGAGACGGTACAGCCTGTGGTCAATAACGAGGTGCACGTCTATGTCGACAGCCAGGAAATTCAGTCCGTACTGGATGACCGCAACACCCGTAATGCACAGAGGAACTGACGATGTCCTGGAAAGACGATCTCCTCCCTGCATCCTTTCGCGGCATTGAGTTTGACTGCCTCGATGCCAGCGACATGCTGGCCCGTGACGTTGCGCAGTACCGCTACCCCTACCGGGACGGCGCTGACGTGGAAGACCTCGGCGGCAAGCCTGATAACATCCGCATGACGGCGATCTTCTTTGGAGAAGATTACGAGACCCGGATGCAGGCGTTCATCAGGGCCGTCAACACACCGGGATACGGTGAACTTATCCACCCGGTTTTCGGCTCGTACCCGAAGGTGCAGCTGCTGACCTGTGCGATATCGCACAAGGCTGACGAGGTGGACTGCGCCCGGCTGAAGATGGCCTTTGTGGAAGCAGCCCCTGACCAGCAGTTCTTCAGCCGCCAGTACCCGACACAGCAGGCTGACGCTATCGATCTCAATACCGACAGCCTGCTCGATGAGGCGCTGGCGGCATGGAACAAGATGATGGCCTCCCTGCAGCAGCTGCAGTACACGATGGAGCGTTACCGCAATCTGGCCAACACCGCCGAATTCATGATCCAGAGCCTGTCTGCGCAGATTAACGGCGTTACGATGTCCGGGCTGGACTACCTGGACGAGCCGGGTAAGTTTGTCTCCGACCTTAAAGGGCTGATGACCACCTTCAGCGACAGCCTGTCATTCACCGGCAACCGGCTGACCTCGGACTGGCGCTCCCTGACCTCAATGAGTACTGCAGTGGTGGCGATGCCCGCACAGCGTGCGCGTCAGGGAGTGGCTGATCCTAACAGTAACGGCGGCAACATCATTACCGTTCCGGCGATGGCCACCACGTCGGTGATGCCGGACGAAGACCTGCAGCAAATCACCGAGACCAGCCGCCTGACGGTCATCACGGAACTGGGCAGCACGGCGGGCATGATTCTGGGTGGCGAGCTGCAGACGCCGACGCTCACCACCGACCAGGTCAGCGACGTCCTTTCTGATGTCCGGGGCTTCATTAATGACGCCATTGACGCCGAACGGGCGCGGGAAGAGCTGATGCAGCAGGCGTCGCTCATCAGCAACACCACCGCCGATACAGGCGACAACGCCGCGATTGTGGAAACCCTGAAAACGCTGGCGCTGCAGCTGCAGGAGCTGGCGCGGGTGGTCATTCTTGCTGCACCGCCCCTGGTCTGCCGCGTTGTTCCCGGCAACTGCAACCTGCACCTGCTGGCCCATATCTGGTATGACGACTACACCCGCGCTGACGAGCTGCTGCGCCTTAATCCCTGGCTGAACAGCCCCAATAAAATCGAAGGAGGCACCGTCCTCAATGCCTACGCAAAATAACGCAGCGGGTAACACCGCATCCTCCACCGTCCCCGCCCGAGACAAGCTAGCCCTGCTGGTCGGTGATGTAATGCATGACGACTGGCAGCGCTACGAGGTGGATTCAGACCTGCTGACCCCGGCGGATGGCTGGATGGTCACGCTGGGCTTTCCCAGCGGTAAGCGCCCGGCGGGCATAAAAGCCGGTGCACGTGCGCTGCTCAAACTCGGCAGCGACACCATCATGACCGGGCGTATCGATACCCTGCGTCACGGCGTGGGTGAGAAGCGCCACATGCTGATGATGTCCGGGCGCGATGCCAACGCCATACTGGTGGACTGCTCCGCGCCGGTCTTCTCCGCGCGTGAAATGAACCTGAACGACGTTATCAGCAAGATAGTGAAGCCGCTCGGCGTGACCCGCATTCGTATCGCCGCCACCAAACCGCTCACCAGCTCGAAAGTCACCATCGAGCCGGGTATGACCGCGTGGGATGCGCTGACGCAGGCAGCTGAAGCCAGCGGCCTGTGTCCGTGGACGGACCCTGACGGCACACTGGTCATCGGCGGGCCGGATTACACCACCCCGCCCGTGGGCACGCTGGTGATGCGCCACGACGGCAAGGGAAACAATATCGTTGATCTGATACACGATGAGTCCATCGCCCGCCGGTACTCGCAGACCACCGTGCTGGCGCAGTGCCACGGCAGCGAGGAAGAGGACGGTAAGAACGCCATGAAGGCCACGGTCAGCGACCCACAAATCGCGCTGTACCGGCCCAAAATCATCGTCACCCACGATGCGCAGAGCCAGCAGGAGGTTGACTTCCGCGCCCGTAAGGCACAGGCCGACGCACGACTGGCCGGTTTTACGCTGACCGTTATCGTCAAAGGCTTACGCGCGCCCAACGGCCAGCCGTGGGCACCGGGCCAGCGCGTCCATCTGGTCAGTGAGCCTCACGGTCTCGATGCGATCTTCTTCCTCATGAAGCGTAACTTCACGGGCGGCAGCCTGGGCGCGGGTGAAAAGACCACGCTCACCCTGAAAGAGGACGGCGTCTGGATACCGGATGCGTATCCGAAGCGCAAGCGCCACAAACATCACGGTGGACTTATCATTATCCCTGTCGATAAGCCACAATACTGAGGTCTCGTAATGAACATCAAACTTATCGACGAGCGAGTCAGCCGACTGTTATCACGGGTTCGCCAGGCATTCCGGGGAAAGCTGGCCCTGACGGAGACCGGCGGCGGCGTGCAGCTGTCGCAGGTCAGCGGTCTCCCCGGCGAAGACCTGCCGGGGATTGAGCTGTTTCAGCACTACGGCTTCACCAGCGCCCCGCCAGCAGGCACAATGGCGGTGCTGGTTCCGGTGGGCGGGCGCACCTCACACTGCGTGATTGTCGCCACCGAGAACAGCGCCTTTCGTCTGCAGGGGCTGGAAAACGGCGAGGTGGCCATCTACACCGACGAGGGGAGCAGTATCGTGATGAAGCGCGGAAAAATCGTCGAGACCACCTGCGATGAGTACCGTGTGAAATGCAAAAAATACAGCGTCGATGCCTCGGATAATGCCATTTTCACCACCCCGGAGCTGAAGGCAAGCGAACAGGTTACGGCTGACGGCTCCATCAACGGCAATGGCGGCATGAGCATTAAGGGTGGTAACGGCACGGCATTTGAGGGTAATGTAGAGCAGAAATCCGGTA
Source organism: Enterobacter sp. PTB (assembly GCF_051130085.1). Classification (NCBI taxonomy): domain Bacteria; kingdom Pseudomonadati; phylum Pseudomonadota; class Gammaproteobacteria; order Enterobacterales; family Enterobacteriaceae; genus Enterobacter; species Enterobacter sp. PTB. The sequence goes on along the minus strand of NZ_JBDKEE010000015.1, from coordinate 63,581 downwards.
ACTTTACCTCTCAGGGTAAAGTGATCGCCGCCAATCTGCCAGACGACCACATCCACGACACCCCGGATGGCCCGTCAGGCCCGCCGCGTAAATCCTGATAGTTCCCCTCTTTATATACCCACTGACACCCGTCAACTGTTTGCCGTTTCGTCCATGCCATACCGTACTGGCATGGACGCACTCATCGATACCAGAACCGGCAACTACACCGGCAGCCAGACCAGCACGCTACAGAACGCGGTTTACCTGCGTCTGACGGTGCCGATCGGCTCGTGGTGGGCTGACCCGACACTCGGCTCCCGCCTCTACCTGCTTAAGCGGGAAAAGGATGTGGCACGGGTGCGCACGCTGGCGCGCCAGTATGCGGAGCAGGCATTACAGCCCATCCTCGACGACGGTCGCGCCAGCAGCATCACCGTCACCGCGAACCATCCGGCGAACGGCTTGCTTATTTTGCTGATTGAAGTGACCCAGGCGAATGGTGAAGTGATGCCGTTTACACACTATGTACAGGTGGGTTAAGGGGACGTTATGCCGCATTTAATCCCGTCGGTCAGCGACATCCGCGACTCCATTCTGCGCGATATCAAAAACCTGCGCCCGGAAGCCTTTACCGGCCCGGACAGCGACTATTTTGTCCGGGCAAGCTCCGTTGCCAGCACCGTGCGCGGCACCTATCAGGACCAGCAGTGGATTGCCCGTCAGATATTCCCGGACACGGCAGACCATGATTTTCTGCTGATGCACGCCAGCCTGCGTAACCTGACCCCGAAACCGGCAACACCGGCAGGCGGTCAGCTGCAGATTACCGGTACGCCGGGCACCACGATTTCCTCCGGGCTTACCTTCAGCTACGGCAACGGCCAGACCGGTCTGACGATAACGCCGGCCACCACCGGTGCTGACGGCAACGCCACGGTATCGGTAGTGGCCACTTCCACCGGCACAGACAGCAATGTCCCGGATAACACGCCTGCCACGCTGGTGCAGGCTCCCTCCGGCATCAGCTCAAAGGCCGTTCTGCTCACCATGTCCGGCGGCACAGACACGGAGAGCGATGACTCACTGCTGGCGCGTCTGCTGGAGGTGATTCGCCGCCCGCCAGCCGGGGGCAACAAATACGACTATCACCGCTGGGCAATGGAAATTCCCGGCGTTACGGCAGCCTACGTGTACCCGTTGCGACGGGGTCTCGGTACTGTGGATGTGGTTATCACCAGTGGTAACGACCTGCCGTCCCCGGAGACTATCGCCGCCACACAGGCTCACATTGACGACATGCGCCCGGTGACCGCAAAAAACAGCCTGGTACTGGCCCCGACACCGCGCAACGTGGATTTTGTTATCCAGGTCGCACTCTCCGGGCTGACGCTCGCCGATGCGAAAACCCAGATTAACAGCGCCCTGGTCAGCTACTTCTCTCAACTGGCTCCCGGTGCTCCGGCAGTGCTGTTCCAGATTGGTGCGCTGATATCAGCGATACCGGGTATCACTGACTGCCAGATAGTGACGCCTGCAGCCAACGTCGTGCCGCTGGTTAACGAAGACGTCGTTGAATGGGTTCGCATGGGGAGTCTGGACCTGGGGAACCTGCCATGAATTACCGCGAGCTGCTCGGCCTTCTGCTACCGGCAGAAGCCTACGACCCGAACGGTGAGCAAATGGCTGCCGAACATGAGGCTGAAGGCAACGCCCTGCAGAAGGCTGAAGACGCCGCTGACCGGGTGGCTCAGGGCGTGGTGCCGCTTAACCCAAACGAGCTGCTGCCGGACTGGGAGCGCCTTCTTGGGCTGACACCGTCTCCCGGCGCTACCGTTCAGGAGCGACTGGCGCTGGTTAAGGCGATGATTAACGCCACCGGCGGCCTGTCGATTCCGTACTTTATCAATCTGGCCAGAAGCCTCGGCTACACCATCACCATAGACGAGCCGCAACCTTTCCGGGTGGGAGTTAACCGTATGGGCGATGCCCTTTATACCCGCGACACCATCTGGATATGGCGGGTGAACGTCTGGAACACACAAAACCCGGTTTACCGCTTTCGCACGGGCCGCTCTGCGATGGGAGAGCGCCTGCTTTCCTTCGGTAAGTCGCATCTGGAAGAAATATTTCAGGACTTAAAACCGGCCCATACATTTTGTCACTTCGTTTATAAGCAGGTGTGATATGCAGAATTTAATGCCACCGGTCAATACACCGGATAATTTATTCCACGACGGTGACGAATCCACCGGCGTGGAAGGCACCATTCTTTACGCTGAATTTATGAATAATGAGCAAAGCGCTATTCAGGATATTCAGCATGAAGTCATAAATGTTCTGGCTGAAGCCGGATTTACACCCGACCCGGCAAAGCAAAATCAGCTATTGCTGGCTATTCAGAAAATTATTTCCGATGGTGTTACCGACGGGATAAAGGGCACAGTAAAAACTGTCAACAGTGAATCTCCCGACGATGCTGGCAACGTAAAGCTGGGCAGTGCAGCAGATGCAGATATCGTCACCTCCATGACCGATACGACAGCAGGGCGGGTGCCTGTTGTCGGGTGGATGGGTACAGGCGGGCCGGAGATACCCATTCCGGATGGCACCGATATCTATAAATATTTTGCCACGGCAGCCAGTGGTAATTATGGCGGTGGCGGTAATCTTGTTAATAAAGTGACCAGTAGCGGCTGGGTTAGCTTTAAGTGGCAACAGCATGGCTCAGACAAGAGATATGGCGTTCTTTTTGAGCAGTCCAGCGGCGGTAAGATGGCACTGCATATCTACAACAACCAGAACGGGGACATGACCAGCCCGGAAAAATACTGGAGTAACTCCGGGCTGTTATTTTCTGAGAAAAACCCGCCCACAGCGGCACAGGCGGGGGCGCTGCCAATAACTGGCGGCAAACTAACCGGTAATCTGGAAATAAACGATAACGCACCGATTATTCAGTTTTCGGAAGCTGATACCGGGAAAAAATACTTCATCGTTGTTGACGGCAGCGGCCTTCGTATTGACGAAGATTCAACTGCGGGTAATTCGATACTTTCATATGCCGGCGCCAGCAAGCAGATGAAAACGGTGGGCCAGTTTGTCCCGGGGGATTACGGTAATTTTGATTCCCGCTACCTGAAGCTGACCGGCGGGACACTAACCGGCAATCTTACAGTGCAGAGCACGATTCAGGTTGGTGGTATTGGCTCAGGCGTTTTAAATATTGGTGATAATGATTCTGGCCTGCGTAGCTCAAAAGACGGGCAGGTTGACCTTTGGGCCAACAGCAAAATGATGGGGTACTGGAACACGACGACATTTTCTTTCACTGGTCAGATTGTTCCGACGGATTACACCAACTTTGACGACCGCTATAAAACTAAATACCCGACACTGTTCCGCGTAGGAGCCAGGGTGACCTACAACGGCAGTGACTTTGGCAGTCATGTACCTCAGGGCGCGGTAAACATCAACAACTACACCAATAACGATGACCGTATCAACGGTGTCGTATATGCCTATCTCCAGTACAACCTTAACGGCAACTGGGTCAACTTTGCATAAGGATAAAACAGTGAATAACTTAGGAACATTCAAGCGCTACACCCCGGAGTCACCGGAGATTCCGGGGGCCACTTACGTCAAAAACGCGAACGACGTGGACTGGTATTCCATCGCATGGGATAAGGAGCGTATCGCGGGCAATATTTATGCCGGTACTGATAATGAGGGGCAAATCCTGTGCGTTACCGATGATGGCAGTGCCATGTTTCCTGCCGATATGACCGTCTGGGAAATTCCCGCCGATGAAGCCCCCGACAATATTCTGACCGAGGGTTACCAGGCAAAAATCATCGACGGTGATTATATCCTTGACCATGTGACCATCGCTAAAGGCACACAGCGGCAACTGCTGGCGGAGGTCAGAGAGAAAATTGCCATTCTCCAGGATGCGGTTGATCTCGGTATGGCAACAGAAGACGAAAAGTTTCAGCTTATCGAGTGGAAAAAATACCGCGTACTGCTGACGCGTATTAAGCCGGAAGATGCGCCAGAGATTGAGTGGCCGGATAAGCCAGAGTAAAAAAAACGGCGGCGCAAAGTGATGCTTCCGGGGGCGCCGCCGTGGATTGCAAATACCTCGTTAGGGATGTGGCGCAGCATCAACTGCCCGTCAAATGCTGCACCTTTGTCCGGTAAACCGGTCAGGAAACCGGACGAGGTGATACTCATCACGGGAGTTATATAAAACAAGAGAAAAATGGTGGCGGCGCTAACCAGAATGACGATAACGATGAAAAAACAGGGATCTGGAAAGCACCACCATAGAGGGTGGCGGTGTAATTTTGGGGTAACCGATCAGCGCAAGATGAAAGGTAAAACCACACCGCCATTGATAACGATATTGCACAGCACCGCGTCCATGCGGAATCCTGTTAGCTGTGCTGTGTCTGGAAACCGATGAAGAAACCAGACAGATTCATCTTCAGAACGGATGTCCTGAATGTCAATAAAGGGCATAAATGCTGCGTCAATAACGAAGGGGATCACTTTGAAAAACCATTCTGCATTACCGGTAATACCCTGGGTTGGTGGTAAGCGTAAACTGGCAAAAACCATTTTGCCATTGTTCCCTGAGCACACCTGCTACGTCGAGCCGTTCTGTGGCGGCGCAGCGATGTTCTTTATGAAAGAGCCATCGGATGTTGAGGTGCTGAACGATATCAACAGCGATATCGTTAATTTATACCGTGTCGTGCAGAATCACCTGGAAGAGTTTATAAGGCAGTTTAAATGGGCTTTAACCAGCCGGGAAATATTTACCTGGGCGAAAGTGACTCCACCGGAAACCCTGACCGATATCCAGCGCGCAGCCCGCTTCTATTACCTGCAAAAACTGTCCTTCGGTGCCAGGGCTGACAGCCGGGCTTTCGGAACCAGCGCCACCAGTCCTTCCAGCCTGAACCTGATGCGCCTGGAAGAAACGCTGTCCGATGCCTGGCTGCGCCTGCAGCGCGTGACGATTGAACATCTGGACTGGCAGGAGTGCATACGTCGCTATGACCGCCCCGGCACGCTCTTTTATCTCGACCCGCCGTACTGGCAAACACAGGGCTACGGTGTACCCTTCGGTATCGAGCAGTACCAGTTCATGGCGGAAACGGTAAGAGGGATAAAGGGGAAAGTGATAATTTCAGTGAACGACCACCCGGACATGCGGGCGGTGTTTGACGGGCTGGATATACGCAGCACCAGTACTACTTATTCGGTTGGCGGTAATAACGGCCACAGGGCGGCAGAGTTGCTCATCTGTAACTTTACCCCAGCCTGACTTTAAGCGCCGGGGTTACAGCGCCGTGCCCCCGGACTGAGTGAGCATGTAGTGGCCCCAGCGTGTTTTCTTCAAATAACCGGCCAGCTCCATCTGGGTAACGATGAATTCTGCGTTACCCACTTCGATGCCAGCGCAGTCGGCCAGATCGCTAAGTGGCCATGTACTGCGAACGCCAGCCCTGACCATCGAATCTCTGATGCAGCGAGCAGTATCGGTCATAGGGCGGTTTTTAGCGGTCTGGATGGTCATGTTGTGCTTCCCATAGCGTGTTTTCGTTGGGTCAGACACTAACTCTGGTTGCGGCATCTATCCAGTCCAGTCTGGCGAGAACGCAGAGACATGCATCACGAATCTGCACTCGTTCAAAATTCAATCATTTTGAAGGGTATTTGATTTGAAATTCCTGTGAAAAATCAAATCAAATACCCTTCAAATCAGTATCAAAAAATTTTCCGCGCTACATGCGCGGCTCCAACGGCATGGATCACGTGGAACGTATTAAGATTTTGAAACTGATGTGGGATGCCATCGGCAGCGAGTTTGGTGGTCGTCACGAGCTGTATGAGATCAACTACTCCGGCAGCCAGGACGAAATCCGTCTGCAGTGTCTGCGTCAGGCACAGAGCTCTGGCAACATGGACAAAATGATGGCAATGGTCGACCGCTGCATGTCCGAGTACGACCAGCATGGCTGGACAGTGCCGCACCTGCACAATAATTCCGATATCAACATGCTGGATAAGCTGCTGAAATAACGCAGCGGGAGGTTTCAATGCATACAGAACAACGCCTGCGTTTTCGCGATGCGATGGCCAGCCTGTCGGCGGCGGTTAACGTTGTCACCACCGAGGGCGATGCAGGACGCTGCGGTATCACCGCCACCGCCGTCTGTTCAGTCACGGACACCCCACCATCGCTGATGGTCTGCATCAATGCCAACAGCGCCATGAACCCGGTTTTCCAGGGTAACGGTAAGCTGTGCGTCAACGTGCTGAACCATGAGCAGGAGATCATGGCCCGCCACTTCGCCGGGATGACCGGCATGGCAATGGACGATCGCTTTGCCCTCTCCTGCTGGCAGAAAGGTCCGCAGGGGCAACCGGTGCTGAAGGGCGCGCTGGCAAGCCTTGAAGGCGAGATTAGCCAGGTGCAAACCATCGGCACCCATCTGGTTTATCTCGTTGAAATTAAAAACATCATTCTGAGCGAAGCGGGACACGGCCTGATCTATTTTAAACGCCGTTTCCACCCCGTCATGATGGAGGCTGAAGCCGCAGTGTGACCCCCTCCTGCGCTGGCCGTTTCCCGGCCAGCGCCAATTTCCACAAAAATTCCTAAGGTTTCCGCTTAATCACGCCGTTATATAGCCATAAGAGAAATTTTCTGTGTCTGAATACTGACAATACATGTCAGTGCTACCCGCATCATTCAGCGCATACCCTAATATACAGGAAGACCTTATGGCTAAATCGACGCGGAGCCGCTCGGCTGAACGTCTGGTCGATATTCTGGTTGAGTTACATTTAAATGGTGTGGTAAACCGCAGTGCGCTCATGGAAAAATTTAAAATTACCGAGCGCACCGTCTACCGGGATTTAAATGCGCTTTCACCTATTGTGGAACATACCGGTAACGGGCTGTATCGTCTGATCCACTCCGCACAATCTCCCGGTGGACAAGGATTACATCACACGATTGCTAACTTCCTGAATGCCGATAGCTTTTTCCCGGAAAGAAATACGGAATTCTGGCAGAAACTTGAAACACGCGTTGACGAAAATCATATTCTTATTCTTGGCAACGAAGCAGAGCACACGGTAGAACGTGATATTCGTCGCTATTTATCGAAAATCGAGAAATCGATTAAGAATCGTAATGTATGCCAGATCGTTTATAAGGGTAAAACCCGCCTGATTAATCCCTATAAACTCATTAACAATAAAAATATATGGTATTTACAAGCCACCGAGAATAGCCGCCTAAAATCCTTCTCGTTGAGTCAGATTAGCTGGTTTGATATTCAACAAAAAACCTTCACGCCGGAAGAAAATGCGCTCGGGCTGCTGGAAAAAAGCCGCGATCCGTGGGTGTCGGAAGACACTTTCGAAGTGAAAATATTCATTAAAGATACTATTTCACATTACTTTATGCGCCGCGACCTGCTGCCGGAACAAGAGCTTGTCGGTGAGCAGCACAACGGCGTCACGCTGCGCTGTCAGGCGGCACACGAGAACCAGATCCTGCCGCTGCTGTTCTACTGGCTGCCGAACATTCAAATCCTGGAGCCCAACTGGCTAAAAGAGAAGCTGCTTAAAACGCTGGAAAATTATCTGGCGGTAGAGCGCACAGCAGATAACCACGTGATCTCAATCACATAATTTCTCCCGGCGGCGGCGAGACGGAACCACTCGCCGCCCTCTTTGACCGCTCACCTGGCCCTTTCAACCGCTCATTCATTTACCTGTCTTTACACGCGCGTGGTTCTGGCACGATCGCTCCAGCATTAATCAATACCTCCTCATAACGAACCCTGACCCTTTTTCATTACATAAAAAACCAGGTCTTACTATGGATACGAAAAAACTACTGAAGCACGTGCCCTGGGCGTTACTCGGGATCCTCGGCGCTTTTTGTCTGGCGGTTGTCGCACTACGCCGGGGCGAACACGTAAGCGCCCTGTGGATCGTCGTTGCGTCTGTCTCCGTCTATCTTGTTGCTTATCGCTACTACAGCTTATACATCGCGCAGAAGGTCATGAAACTCGACCCGACGCGTGCCACTCCGGCGGTCATTAATAATGACGGCCTCAACTACGTGCCCACCAACCGCTACGTGTTGTTTGGTCACCACTTTGCCGCTATCGCCGGTGCGGGTCCGCTGGTCGGCCCGGTTCTGGCCGCGCAGATGGGCTACCTGCCTGGTACCCTGTGGCTGCTCGCGGGCGTAGTGCTGGCCGGGGCGGTGCAGGACTTTATGGTGCTGTTTATCTCTTCTCGCCGTAACGGCGCCTCTCTGGGTGAGATGGTGAAAGAGGAGATGGGCCGCGTGCCGGGGACCATCGCACTGTTCGGCTGCTTCCTGATTATGATCATCATCCTCGCGGTGCTGGCGTTAATCGTGGTGAAAGCGCTGGCCGAAAGTCCGTGGGGGGTCTTCACCGTCTGCTCTACCGTGCCGATTGCGCTGTTCATGGGTATCTACATGCGCTTTATCCGCCCGGGTCGCGTGGGTGAAGTGTCGGTGATTGGTATTGTGCTGCTGGTTGCATCCATCTACTTCGGTGGCGTGATTGCGCACGACCCGTACTGGGGCCCGGCGCTGACCTTCAAGGACACCACCATCACCTTCGCGTTGATTGGGTATGCGTTTGTCTCCGCTCTGCTGCCGGTCTGGCTGATCCTGGCACCGCGTGACTACCTGGCGACCTTCCTGAAAATCGGCGTTATCGTCGGTCTGGCGATCGGCATCCTGGTGATTAACCCGGATCTGAAAATGCCGGCAGTGACCCAGTACATCGACGGTACCGGTCCTCTGTGGAAAGGTGCGCTGTTCCCGTTCCTGTTTATCACCATCGCCTGCGGTGCGGTCTCTGGCTTCCACGCCCTGATTGCTTCCGGTACCACACCGAAGCTGCTGGCTAACGAAAAAGACGCGCGTCTGATTGGCTACGGCGCAATGCTGATGGAGTCTTTCGTGGCGATCATGGCGCTGGTTGCCGCGTCCATCATCGAACCGGGTCTCTACTTCGCGATGAACACCCCTCCCGCAGGCCTGGGCATTACCATGCCAAACCTGCATGAGATGGGCGGTGATAACGCGGCGCTGATCATGGCGCAGCTGAAAGATGCGAGCGCACATGCTGCCGCAACCGTTAGCTCCTGGGGCTTCGTGATTTCGCCTGAGCAGATCATGCAGACCGCGAAAGACATTGGCGAACCGTCAGTCCTGAACCGCGCCGGTGGCGCACCGACGCTGGCAGTGGGTATCGCACACGTGTTCCACAAAGTGCTGCCGTGGGCGGACATGGGCTTCTGGTACCACTTCGGTATTCTCTTTGAAGCGCTGTTCATCCTCACCGCGCTGGACGCCGGTACCCGTGCGGGACGCTTTATGCTGCAGGACCTGCTGGGTAACTTCGTGCCGTTCCTGAAGAAAACCGACTCTCTGGTGGCGGGTATTCTGGGAACCGCGGGCTGCGTGGGTCTGTGGGGTTACCTGCTGTATCAGGGCGTTGTCGACCCGCTGGGCGGCGTGAAGAGCCTGTGGCCGCTGTTCGGTATCTCTAACCAGATGCTGGCCGCTGTCGCCCTGGTTCTTGGCACCGTTGTACTGGTGAAGATGAAACGCACCAAATACATCTGGGTCACCGTGATCCCTGCGCTGTGGCTGCTGCTCTGCACCACCTGGGCGCTTGGTCTGAAACTGTTCAGCGCCAATCCGCAGCTGGAAGGCTTCTTCTTCATGGCTAACCAGTACAAAGAGAAAATTGCCGCAGGCGGCGCGGACCTCACTGCCCAGCAGATTGCCAACATGAACCACATCGTGGTGAACAACTACACCAACGCAGGTCTGAGCATTCTGTTCCTGGTGGTGGTGTACAGCATCATCTTCTACGGCATCAAAACCTGGCTGAACGTGCGTAACGCCGACGGTCGTACGGATAAAGAAACCCCGTATGTCCCGGTACCGGAAGGCGGCGTGAAGACCTCTTCACACCACTAATCCGCCCTCGCAACCCTCTCCCTGCGGGAGAGGGTTAGGGTGAAGGGAAACTACGCCCGGCAGCCCCTGCCGGGCTTTTTCTATCTGGAAGGCACAATGTTTGGTAACTTAGGCGAAGCGAAAAAATACCTCGGTCAGGCGGCGAAAATGCTGATTGGCATTCCGGACTATGACAACTACGTTGAGCATATGAAGACCAACCATCCGGATAAACCGTACATGACCTATACCGAATTCTTCCGCGAGCGTCAGGAAGCGCGCTACGGCGGGAGTGGAGAAGGCGGCGTACGCTGCTGCTAAAGGAGAGACCATGACCCCGATTGCCGTCACCCTGCTGACCGGTTTCCTTGGCGCCGGTAAAACCACCCTGCTGCGCCACATTCTGAACGCGCAGCACGGCTTCAAAATCGCCGTGATCGAAAACGAATTCGGCGAAGTCTCGGTCGACGATCAGCTGATTGGCGATCGCGCCACGCAGATCAAAACCCTGACTAACGGCTGCATCTGCTGCACCCGCTCAAATGAATTAGAAGACGCCCTGCTGGATCTGCTCGACAGCCGCGATCGCGGTGAAATCGATTTTGACCGCCTGGTGATTGAATGCACCGGTATGGCTGACCCCGGCCCGATTATTCAGACCTTTTTCGCCCATGAGATCCTCTGCCAGCGCTACCTGCTGGATGGCGTCATTGCGCTGGTCGACGCGGTTCATGCCGACGAACAGATGAACCAGTTCACCCTCGCCCAGTCGCAGGTGGGCTACGCCGATCGCATCCTGCTGACCAAAACCGACGTGTCGGGCGACAGCGAAAAACTGCGCGAGCGCCTGACGCGTATCAACTCGCGGGCGCCGATTTACATCGCGACGCACGGTGATATCGACCTCTCGCAGCTGTTCAACACCAACGGCTTTATGCTGGAAGAGCATGTCACCTCAACGCCGCGCTTCCACTTTATGGCAGATAAACAAAACGACGTCTCGTCGATTGTGGTCGAGCTGGATTACCCGGTGGACATCAGCGACGTCTCCCGCGTCATGGAAAACCTGCTGCTCTCTTTTGCCGACAGGCTGCTGCGCTACAAAGGGATGCTGTGGATTGATGGCGAACCGAACCGCCTGCTGTTCCAGGGCGTACAGCGGCTGTACAGCGCGGACTGGGACAGACCGTGGGGAGATGAAACGCCGCGAAGCGTCATGGTGTTTATTGGGCTACAGCTGCCGGAAGACGAGATCCGGACAGCGTTTGCAGCACTGCGCAAATAACCGTACGAACGCAGCCCTCTCCGCAGTTGCGGAGAGGGCTGTGAGATTATTTCAGCGCCTCGGGCAGCGTCACAATCCACAGTTCGCTTTCTGACGCCGGCTTCGCCAGCGGCTTCACGGCGAGGGTGGTCGCAACCGGTTTATCATCAATCGTGAGCGCACCTTGCGAATTCACCCGATAATCCTTGAGCTTCTTGCCCTCAACCGGATTTTCCATCGCCACCTTCACGCCAAAGTCGTTATCGTTCGCGACCGCCAGCGTGTTGTTGTCAATCAGCGCTAGCCCTTCGGCCTTTTCCTGCTGCCAGCCAAGCGCGCGCAAATCCACTACCTGGGTTTTAGCCGCCAGCGTAATGCCGCGCTGGGCCAGCGTCTTCTCGTCATCAAACTCCGGGTATTCGCCCGGCTTATCGAAGCGTGTCAGATCGCTCGCCTTGCTGAGGTCCACCTTGTAGATGAGGTTGCGCATGCCATCGTTTTTATCGCTGCCCTGCTCAATCAGCAGCAGGTGCTGGTTATCAAGCGCCACAATATCGCCAATTTTGGCGTCACTGTTTTTGCTGTAGGCCGCGCTGTCGATGGGATAACCGTACATCGCGGTTTTCCCGGTCGCCGGGTCGAAGCTCACCAGGCGGGTAAACAGCGCCTGTTTTTTGCTTTTGCCGTCGATATCCAGCGTGCTTTGCACCGCGGCAATGATACGCCCGTCCGGCATACGGGTCAGGCCTTCAAAGCCCCGGTTTGGTTGACGCCATTTAATAATATTCGGCAAGCCGCCCGCGATGGATTTCTCGCCTTGCGCCGCCTGCGGACCGTGAATCGCCAGGATCTTGCCTTTGCTGTCGACGTTAATCAGGAACGGACCGTATTCGTCACACAGCCAGTAACCGCCTTTACCGTCCGGCGTGATACCTTCCGTATCCAGCCCGCGATTGTCGCCCTTCAGCACCTTTAACGTGTCACTGAACGCCACTTCATTGGTCGAGCCAATCACGCCGCTTTGCAGCGGCAGACCGTTGATCTCGCCTTTATCGTCATGCAGAGGGCGTGCATCGACGGCCTCCGCTTTGCCATTTTGTACGCGAATCGTCATCAGCAGCGGAGCGAAATCGGGCGTGACAAAGATTTTGGCTTCATCTTTCCCCACTTTCGGCGAATCCGCATTCGGACCGCGATCGGTCACGGTCGCAAACGTCAGGGTATCGCCCTGTTTACCGGTAAACAGCAGGCCAGAGCCGATCCCGACCGGGAGCCCCTTCGGGAACGCACCGGCAAACGCGCCGCTGTAGCTCACGCGCGTGCCTTCGGGGAAGCTGACAACATAGTGTTCGGCCGTGGGCTGCGCCGCCAGGCCAGAGAAAGAGAGCGCACAACCGATAAGCACAGGAATAATTTTTCTTTTCATATTGTTAGTATCCAGAAAGTGAAGCCAACAACGTAAAGAACAAACGTGTCAGTAAAATGACACCGCAGAGATACGCGGGCAGGCAATTGCAGGAGCATGAACCGCCAGAAATGTAAAACTAAACCACAAAGTGTAAAATTTGAAATGTTTCTGGAAATTATTAGAAAGCCAATTAATTCATGTCAAACGGTTATCCTCTGTCTCGTTCAGTGTCTATTTAGTCAAAAAACTAAACCTGTCCTAAACGTCCAGGCAATACATATTGACCCGGCGATAACTAAACATGAAAGCAACATTTCAAAAGCCAGCCATTAACAAAAACAGCATAAAAACACGATCTTAATCACATTTGCAGTCATAAACATCGCTTGTTAAGGTGGCCTCAGATGAAATTAATGACGAGGCACAAAACATGAAAAAACTGAATGTTCTTCTTCTTTCTGCTCTGACCGTCCTGTCGGGTTCCGCGCTGGCTATGGGCGGCACGATTGAGCAAGGTAAAAACTTTACTAACCTTAATCTGGAAATGGGTAAATCCTCATCCGGTGTGTACCTTGAAAGCAACTGGCTCAAAAACACCGATGACGGCACGCAAACAGGTGGCGTTGGCGCCGGTTACAACCTGGAAGTGGGCCCGGTGATGCTGAATGCCGGTGCCAAAGCAATCTACCTTGGCCCGAAAAAAGGCGATAACGGCGTGGCATTCCCCATCGGTGGCGGTATTAACGTTGCGCTGACGGACAGCATCCACGTGTTTGGCGAAGGGTATGCCGCACCAGAAGGTCTGAACAACAGCGTGAAAAATTACGTGGAAGCCAACGGCGGTGTGAGCTGGACGCCAATCACGCCTGTGACGCTGAAAGTGGGTTATCGTCACGTAAGCGTTGACGGCAAAGACGGTCGTCCTGGCCACACGCTGATCGACGGCGCATATGTAGGCGGTGGAGTCACCTTCTGATGAAACACCGCATTACCGCGCTTTGCGTTCTGAGCATCACGCTTCTGCTCACCGGTTGCGTCCAGTATAAATGGGTGAAACCGGGAGTCAGTGACGCTGAGATGAATAAAAAGCTCACGGAATGCGAAGCACAGGCCCTGATTGATCTGCCCCCGGACAATGTTGTGACCGGTTCGAGCTCGGAAAAAATGGACAAATCGAAAAAGAAAAAGGATATTTCCACGAGCTACACGGTTGAAGACGCGAATGAATATCGCCGGGATACCTTAGTCGACAGCTGCATGTTCAAAAGCGGCTGGGATAAGATTGAAGTGCAATAACCCCAAAAAAAACCTGCCGAATGGCAGGTTTTTTATTCGCGAAGTTACTTACGCACCACCACCAGCTTCTGGTTCACAAACTCTTTGATCCCCAGGTCCGACAGTTCGCGTCCGTAACCGGATCGCTTCACGCCGCCAAACGGCAGCTCTGGCGCGGTATCGGTGAGCCAGTTGATATACACCATGCCGGTCTCAATACGCGACGCCATTTTCTTCGCCCGCTCGATATCCTTGCTGAACACCGCGCCGCCCAGACCATAGTGGGAATCGTTCGCCAGTGCGACCGCTTCGTCATCATTTTTCACCACATAGATCTGCGCCACCGGGCCGAAGAACTCCTCAAAGTAGGCCGGGTTGTCGCGCGAGATATGCGTCAGGATCGTCGGCTCAAAGAAGCACCCGTCACGCTGCACCGGTTTGCCACCGTAATGCAGCGTCGCGCCGTTTTTCACCGCCTCATTGACCTGTCTGGTCAACGTGTTCAGCGCATCCTGAGAGGACAGCGGCCCCAGGGTGGTGCTCTCGTCCAGCGGATCGCCAATCTTCACCTGCTTAAATGCCTCGGTGAATTTCGCGAGGAAGGCATCCGCAATCTTCTCATGCAGGATGAAACGCTTCGCCGCCGTACAGACCTGGCCGGCGTTATTGAGTCGGGCATTCACGCCCGTCTTCACGGCCTTCTCCAGATCGGCATCATCCAGCACCACAAAGACGTCATTACCGCCCAACTCCAGGGTCGATTTTTTGATGTGCTTCGCCGCCTGCGCCGCGACCACGCTACCCGCTTTTTCGGAACCGGTCAGCGCGGCACCCTGTACACGATCGTCGGCGATGATGTTCGCCACCTGATCCGACGAAATAAACAGGTTGGTCCATGCCCCTTCCGGTGCACCGGCCTCGCGCACCAGATGTGCAAACGTCTCTGCACAGTGCGGCACGATGCTGGCGTGTTTGGCGATCACCGGGTTACCGGCCGCCAGGTTCGGGGCGAGGACACGCATCAGCTGGTAATAAGGGAAGTTCCACGGCTCAACGGCCATCAGCACGCCAATAGGGTGGTGCTCGACCCACGCTTCCCCGAGTTCGGAGTCGTACTTCACCGGGGCGAGGAACCGTTGGGCATTATCCGCGTAGTAGCGGGCGATTTGCGCGCACAGTTTCACTTCACCGCGGCTCTGCTCAATGAGCTTACCCATCTCCTTGCTGGCAATTTTGGCCAGATCCTCCGTACGTTCGTCGATGAGGTCCGCAAGTTTACGCAGTACCGGCAGGCGCTGGTTAATGTCGCCTTTTGCCCAGTCCGAATGGTAAAGCGCATCGGCCGCCTTCAGCGCCGCTTCAACATCCGCGTCGGTATGGGAGGGATATTCTTTGATGAGCTGGTTTGTGGCAGGATTTACTGTCTGGTAAGCCATGTCGAATCTCCTTGTTTTACCGCTTAGGGTATTAAGGGTAGACAATATGACTGGCGATGGACGTAAAGTTGGGTATATCCGGAAGGTTCTTAGCGTGGTACTGCAACATGTCGCGCGGGCATGGTATAAAAAACGTTCCTGACAGGAGTTCCCCATGACCGAGACCCGACACATCCGCCAGACCTTTCATCGCGCCTGCGGCCACGAGCTGCGCAGCACGTGGCAGAGCACCCAGGCGTATAAACGTCATTGTCACCCACAGCTCTCTATTGGCGCGATCCTGGAAGGCCAGACGTGCTGCACAGTCCATGACAGGGAGTATATCCTGACCCCTGGCGACATCATCGTCATTCCGGCGCATGCGCCCCACAGCTGCAACCCGGTGGCGGGACAGCCACGCAGCTACCACATGCTGTATATCGACACTGACCTTTCGCTGGCACTGCAGGTCATTCGCGACCAAACGCTGTTTAATCACTATCTTGGAGTGGTTGAGAACATGACCGCGGCCTCCCTGAACGCACTGCTTTGCGCCCTTCCCCCCTCTACAGGCCGCATAGATAAGCCCCATTCACTGAGTCAGCAGGTGCAAGAGGCGTTTCTGTCGAACCTCACCGCTCCGCCTTCCCTTGACGACCTTGCCCGGCGATTTTCACTGCGCAAAGAGACGTTAATCCGCACCTTTAAACAGGACACCGGCCTGACGCCAGGACGCTTTCTCAGCATCTCTCGCGTGGAATACGCCAAAGCGCGACTGCGTGCGGGAGATGATCTCGCCGATGTCGGTTACCAGAGCGGGTTTGCCGACCAGAGCCATTTCCATAAAACCTTCGTCAGCTACACGGCCGCCACGCCTCGCCAGTACGCGACGGGCCGATCAATATCAGACAATAATCAGGATACGTAACGCCGTAAGGTGATCTCCGTTTTTGCTCTGGAGGTCACGATGGAACTGTTCTTCCCTTCCGCTTTTCTCGCCCTGGCGCTGGCGCATTTTGTAGCCCTGTTAAGCCCCGGTCCGGATTTCTTTTTGCTGGTCGGTTACGCCGCGCGTTACCGGCTGCGCGGCAGTGCCGGGTTGTGCCTCGGTATCGCCGCGGGTAACGCGCTCTATATTGTGCTGGTGATTATCGGCTGGAGTGCCCTGCGCACGTTTTCGTGGCTGTTCACCCTTATCGAATTATCCGGCGCGCTCTACCTGCTCTGGATTGGATCGCGGCTGGCGCGCAGCCGCCCGCAGACGCTTGCGCTCAATGAGACTCATCAGCGGTGCCCCTCATTGCGTAAGCAAATCCTGCTGGGGCTCGGTTCGGCACTGTTAAACCCGAAGAATGCACTTTTTTATCTGGCGCTCATGACGGCGCTGTTAGGGCCGGATGTCACGCTGCTTCAGCAGTCAACCTGCGGTGTCTGGATGGTAATGGTGGTGCTGGTCTGGGATTTAGCGCTGGTGTCGCTGATGGGCTTGCCCGTGGTTCAGCGGACGCTCAGCCGTTCACTCTGGCTGATTGAGCGAACCGCTGGCGTGGTACTGATGGCGTTTGGTGGGTGGGTCGTGTGGCGTTTTTTGCATTTTCTTCCCGCCTCCCTCTATTCTTAAGCCATGGAAAAAATAGCTGAACTTAAACGCGCCAAGCTGCTGGCGCTGTCGCTGCTGCTGATTGCCGCCGCGGCGTTTATCACCACCCTGTTCCTGCCGCAAACCTTCTGGGTGCGCGGCGTAAAGGCCATTGCCGAGGCGGCAATGGTCGGCGCACTGGCGGACTGGTTTGCCGTCGTCGCGCTGTTTCGCCGGGTGCCCATTCCGTTTATCTCACGCCATACGGCGATCATTCCGCGCAACAAAGACCGCATTGGCGACAATCTGGGTCAGTTCGTGCAGGAAAAGTTTCTCGATACCCAGTCGCTGGTGGCATTGATCCGCCGCTATGAACCGGCACAGATGATTGGCACCTGGTTCAGCCAGCCCGACAACGCCCGGCGCGTCGGGCTGCATCTGATTCAGGTAATGAGCGGTTTTCTTGAACTGACCGACGACGGACGCATTCAGCGGCTGCTCAAACGAGCGGTGCACAAGGCCATCGACAAGGTCGACTTCACCGAAACCAGCGCGGTGATGCTGGAGAGCATGACCCGGAACAATCGCCATCAGGTGCTGCTGGACGCCATCATCAACCGCCTGATCGCGCTTATCCAGCGTGACAGCACGCGGGACTTTATCGCCGACCAGATTGTGCACTGGCTGAAGACCGAGCATCCGCGCAAGGCCATGGTGCTGCCTACCGAGTGGCTCGGCGATCAGAGTGCGGAGATGGTGTCGAATGCGGTGAATACGCTGCTGGATGATATCAGCCACGACCGCACGCACCAGATCCGCCAGGCGTTTGACCGCGCCACGCTGAAGTTTATCGACAACCTGAAAAACGATCCGGAAATGGCCGCCAAAGCCGATAACATCAAGCACTACCTGAAGAACGACGAGGCGTTTAACCGTTATCTGGGCGAGATGTGGGCCGACCTGCGTCAGTGGCTGAAAGCGGATATGCAAAGCGAGGACTCGCGCGTCAGGCAGCGCATCGCCAACGCCGGACTGTGGTTTGGTGAAACGCTGTCGAACGATGCCAGCCTGCAGGCATCGCTGAACGAGCATCTGGAGCAGGCGGCGCACCGCGTAGCACCGGATTTTGCCGCGTTCCTCACGCGGCATATCAGCGACACGGTCAAGAGCTGGGATGCCAAAGATATGTCGCGCCAGATTGAGCTTAACATCGGCAAAGACCTGCAGTTCATCCGTGTGAACGGCACGCTGGTGGGCGGGACCATTGGCCTGATCCTGTTTTTACTCTCGCAATTGCCTGCCGTGCTCGCGCATTAATTCGCCTCAGGCGGCGCGATCACATAGCGCGTAGGGGCAAAGCGATTGAGGATCAAATGCACCAGAAAGACCATTGTCAGGGTCGCCACCAGCGCAAAGGTCACCGAGGTAATGCGATAGAGATCGCTGAACACCAGGTCGCTGTCCGGGTGCATGTTCTGCCCGAACATAATGCCGATGGTGGTGATGCTGGAAAACCCGACCCCGGCGCCAACCTTCTCCATCACGTGCAGCCGCGCGCCAAATGCCAGCCCAAGGCCGATAAGCGGCATCATCAGCAGCATATGGCTGCTGTGATCGTAAAGGATAAGCTGGACGACCAGAATGTAGAGGCAGCCCAGCACCACGCCGACCACGCGCCAGAGGGAACTCATCACGGCGCCGCGATAGTGCATGGGAAACAGAATCAATACCCCGGCCATCAGCGCGGAAAGTGAGTCGCTCAGGTCGCTTATCTGGAAGATGACGAAAATCAGGGTGGCAACGGTCCCGGAAAGCAGCGACTCGTGGCGCACACGGGCGTCATCTTTTTCAATCAGCGGCGGCGGCTTGCGCGGCTCCACGTCCGGCAGCAGGTAATTCATCAGCGCGCTCAGGCACACCGCCATAACGCTCGCTTCGATATTGGAAAACAGCAACGTATGCCAGTCGGTGGTGGGATAGCTCATAAAGTTGAGCATCACGCTCTGGCAGACCACGCCCATCGAACCAAACAGAAACAGCGGTCCCTTACTCATAAAGCGAAAACGCATGACGTACAGGGCGAACACGACTAACGTCATGATCACCGGCCATTGCGACAGATAGCCGATGATAATGACCATTTCAACGCAGTTAAGCGAGGCGCTAAAGATAAATTGCTTCGCCACGTGGCGGTTAAAGACCGGTACCAGCGACAGCAGCATGATGGGGTAGACCACGAAAAACACGCCGTAGTGAGTGTTGTAAAAACTCGAAATGCTCAGCGCAATCATGCCGGCAAAGACGATGCGCAGGGTCTGGCGAAAGTCGTTTGCCGTATAGACGATGTTGCCGTGCGGGGTAAACACCCGCGCCAGAGTGTTAATAGACATAGTGCAGCAGGCTCACCAGGTGGATCTGCATCCCGGAGAAGAAGCGCGCAAACGGCCCTTCGCTGTTATAGAGCTGCACGGTGGCACGCGCACCGGTCGGAAGCTGCTTCGGCAGCGCCTCGTCCAGCGCCACGTGGATTCGCATACGCTGGGCATCACGAACCCACCGGTTGGAGGTTTCTGGCTCGGACAGCTCGCCGTTCACCGCTTCCTGTCCGGCGAGGATCCCCGCATCGCTGCTGGTCACATGCGCACGGAAGACGTGTCCCGGGAAGGCGTCAAACACCACGGCGGCATCGGTTCCCTGATGGGTATGGCGCAGGCTCTTCTCGCGGAAGTCGGCCACGATATCGGCCTGATTATTCACCAGCGCCAGCGCGGCCGAGCCGGAGGAGGCGTAATAGCCGGGGCTGAGCTGCAGGTTACTGACCGTGCCGTCCGCCTGGGCGTAAACCTTCGTCCAGCCAAGATTCAGTTCCGCTTCATCCAGCGCGTTGCGGTATTTCTGCAGGGTGACGTTGCGGTGTTCTTCCCGCTCACCGCGCTGAATGCGCAGGTTACGGATGTTCGCCTGCAGCGAACTGACGGACTGCTCGCTGCTCTGCCAGGTGGTCCGGACTTTATCCAGATCCGCCTGCGACACGTTCTGCAGCGTGCTGAGTTTCTGATAACGATCGTAGGTCACCTTGTCGTTACGCGCGGTCAGCACGGCGGTTTTCAGGCTGGCCTGTGCGGCTGCGATCTGCGCATCCAGCTGTTCGTTAGAAAGACGTGCCTGCTCCAGCGCGATTTGCGCTGCTTCCACTTTATTGCGAAACGGCGTGTCATCCAGCTCAAACAGCAGGTCGCCTCGCTTCACCTGGCTGTTGTTGTGTACATGGACAGCCGCCACGTAGCCGGAAACGCGCGGAGAAACCGGTGTCACCACGCGCATGACGGTGGAGTCCGGCGTCAGCGGGATCCAGATGTCCGCGACGACAAAGTAGACAAACATCAGCAGGAAAGAGGCAATACTTACCCTTACCCAGCGGGCAAACTTTTGTTCAGGAGTCATTATTTTTCGGTCTTGTTATCTTCTTCGCGGATTTTCCGCAAATTGCAGGCGATTTGATTCAATGTGGCGCTGAAAATATCGAGATGCTCCGGCGCGATGTTTTGCGATACGCGCGCCTGAAATGTCTCGATCACCCGGGAGAGCGTCCTGAGTACGGCGTTCCCCGCCGGCGTCAGCGTGAGTAGCCGGATACGCTTGTCATAAGGCGATACAGTGCGTAACAGGTAACCCTGTTTTTCCAGCTGTGTCAGCGTGCGCATCAGCGGCGGCAGTTCAATACCCTGCACCTCCGCCAGTTCACTCACCGAGACGTTATCCCCAAGCTGTTGAAGCTGCATCATCACCGTCCAGCTCGACTGGGTTAACCCGGTCTCGAGAATGGCGTCGTCAATCACGGCGCGCCACTGACGCACGATCATGGCCATCCGCATCCCCATCGGTCTGCGGCTAAACAGTTCTTCTTCACGCATGGGATATCCTCTCGTAACACGCGGTCAAGATAATAGTTACCAGGGTAAGTATCAAGAAACGAGAGACAAAAGAGCAGGAATTGCGAAAGACGAATGCCCTCTCCCGGTGGGAAAGGGCATCAAACCGCGGAGAATTTAGCGGCTAAAACGTTTTTTAATGGCAACGTTTCCCGACGCGGTGACCACCACGTCCCGATATCCCGTCACCCGCTGGATCCAGCCGTTGCTGTCCAGGTACGCGAGGAGCGCCGCGCCCGCCTCGCCCCCAAGGTGAAACCGCCGCTCGCTCCAGTCAAGACAGGCACAGCAGGCCTTACGGCGCGGATTGGCGCTTAATGAAATACCGAGCGTCAGGAACTGTTCGCGTCCATACACGGTCAGGGCTGATCCGTCCGTCTCCAGCCAGCCCTGCGCCTGCATAAAATCGTAGATTTGAACGGCCACCGTCCCTGCCAGATGGTCGTAACAGGTGCGGGCTTCACGCAGGGCTTTCGGGGCGGAGGTTTCCGGCGGGGTGATACGGCTCCACGACAGCCCCATCATCTGCTCGACCAGTTCCGCCACGTCGTGTCCTGCCAGGCGGTAATAGCGATGCCGCCCCTGTGACAGGCAGGTAATCAGCTTGCCGTCCAGCAGACGGGTCAGGTGCCCGCTGGCAGTGGAGGGGGCGACATCCGCCGCCGCGCTCAACTCGGTGGCGGTCCATGCCCGGCCATCCATCAGCGCACAGAGCATTTTCACACGCGACGGATCCGCCATGGCGGCGGCCACTGCCGCCATGGCCTGCTCCAGCAGCGCGCTGTTGTCAGGGGGTAAACGGGTCTTAAGCATGGACTGCCCATGGTCTGGTGATCTCTGCCGCCAGCTTATCATTATCCGTCAGCAGAATGAGGTGATTCGCATGGTCGCTGTACTGGGTCAGTACAGACACACCGTGAGCCGCTAACGCCGCGGCAATCTCGCCCAGCTCACCGGGGCGCGCCTGCTGCAGTTTTCTGATCAGCGGTTTACGGACTGATCGGACGTTAAACCCGCCCTCAAGCAGCACGCGATGGGCTTTTTCGCCCTCTTCCACCAGGAAATGGGCTTCGGTACCAAACACGCCGCCGCCCTCCAGCCCCACACCATTACACCCCAGCAGCTGGCCAAATCGCGCCAGTTCCCCTGGCGTAGCGTCGAAAATCACATGAACGTCATACATCCGCATGCCCTCCGGTTTCTGAGGCGTATTCCCGCACCACCTGCGCCACCCGAATGCGGTAGTAGGTAAAGATGGCCTCCCGCCCCTCCCTCTGCGCCGCCTGATGAAAGACGTTCTGCTTCCAGCGGCGGACCGCTTCTTCATCCCGCCACCAGGAGAGGGAGAGAATTTTGCCGTCGGTGGTCAGGCTCTGAAAACGCTCGATATCAATAAACCCGTCGATATCCGCCAGCAGGGGCTTGAGTTCGGCTGCGAGCTGCAGGTAACGCGCCTGGTGGGCAGGCGCGGCCTGGGCTTCGAAAAGGACTGCAATCATGGTTGTCTCTCCGTTGTGAGGGTGCGAAGAGCATGCAGGAAAGAAAATGCGGATGCTTCGGTGAAGGGCGAAGTATTGTCGCCCTCTTCCCGGGAGGGCGACAAACGGTTATCCCAGAATCGACTTCGGCTCCATAAACGCGCGGATCCCCCATTCGCCCATCTCACGCCCCACGCCGGAGTGCCTGAACCCGCCAAACGGCGCTTTAGGCTCATGGGCCAGCGTGTTCACCAGCACGCGGCCCGCGACAATCTGCTGCGCCACGCGACGCGCACGTTCGACATCCCTGCCCAGCACCATCGCACTCAGGCCATACTCGGTGTCGTTGGCAATAGCGACGGCTTCGGCCTCGTCCTGATAAGGGATCACACACAGTACCGGGCCGAAGATCTCTTCCCGGGCAATCGCCATCTGATTTGTGACATCAGTAAACAGCGTCGGGCGCACAAACCAGCCGTCCTGCGTGCCTTCCGGACGCCCTTCGCCCCCCACCAGCAGGTTTGCCCCCTCGTCGAGACCTTTACGAATATAGCCCTGCACCCGCAGCCACTGTTTTTCACTGACCATCGGGCCAATTTCTGTCGCATTATCGCGCGGATCGCCGGATTTCACGGCCGCGACGGCCTGCGCCAGCGCAGTTTCGATTTCCGCCTTACGCGACTGCGGTACCAGAATGCGCGTTCCGGCCACGCACGCCTGCCCGCTGTTCATAAACCCGGCCTGCACCACCAGCGGGATAGCCTGCGCCAAATCGACATCATCAAGCAGGATCGTCGGCGATTTACCGCCTAACTCCAGCGTCACCCGCTTAACACTCTGCGCCGCGTTGCGCAGTATCGCTTTGCCGGTAACGGTCGAACCGGTAAACGAAATTTTCGCCACGTCCGGATGGCGGCTGATGGTCTCACCGACCGTATCACCCCGTCCGGTGACAATGTTAAACACGCCCGGCGGTAACCCGGCATCGCGCAGCGCCTCGGTGACAATGCGGGTTTGCAGCGCGCTCATCTCGCTCGGTTTAATCACCGCCGTGCAGCCCGCCGCGAGCGCAGCCGCCAGTTTGCCGCAGATAAACCCCGCGTCGCTGTTCCACGGGGTAATAAGCCCGGCGACACCAAGCGGCGTCATCTGCACCGTTGCCGCCCCCGCCGTGGTCACAAACTCAAAGGCTTCCAGCGCTTCGATGGCCTGGGCAATGACATCTGCCGGGTAGCGGGCCATCCACGCCGAGCGCGAGGCTGGCGCGCCGTACTCTTCAATCACCGCGTCCAGCAGCGCGTCATGACGGGCGGCCACGGCGGCATGCATGCGTTTCAGCGCGGCAATACGTTCCTGTCGGGGGGTTTGCGACCATGCCGGAAATGCCGCTTTCGCGGCCGCGATGGCATGCTCAGCGTCTACCTCATCGGCCAGGCGAACCTGGCCAATCACCCGCGCCGTCGCCGGATTGTATAAATCAAAACGTTCGGTGCCGTGCGGGGTAACAAATTCGCCGTTGATAAAGATCTGTTCGATGTTGTGCATATAAACCTCCTCAGGCTGTATGGACACAGTCTGGCACGGCTTCTCCGTTGCGATAATCCACGCTATGCTGCAAGGGTTGTTTCGATTTTCAGGATAATCTATGCATCGTTCGGGTCTGACAGAGCTGGAAGTGGTTATGGCGGTGGTGCGGCGCGGCAGTTTTCGCGGTGCGGCACAGGAGCTGGGCATGTCCGCCACGGCGGTAAGTAACGCTATCGCCGGGCTGGAGAGCCGCCTGGAGACGCGCCTGTTTAACCGCACGACCCGCAGCGTGGCGCTTACCGACGCCGGGCAGCGCTACGTGGCCCGTATCGGCCCGGCACTGCAGGCGATACGCCAGGCCAGCGAAGAGATCCACAGTGATACCGGCGAACCTGCCGGCACCCTGCGCTTAAACGTACCGAACCATATCGGTGCGCTCTTTCTGGATCAATTGCTGATCGACTTTATGATCCGCTACCCGAAAATGCGCGTCGAGACGCTAAGCGAAGCACGGATGATCGACATCGTCGCAGAAGGTTACGACGCCGGGATCCGTCTTGAAGAATCCGTGCCACAGGACATGATCGCCGTGCCGCTGACCGGTGAAATCCGCCAGCTTGTCACCGCCACGCCGGATTACTTTGCCCGCCACGGCACGCCGCACACGCCGGAGGATCTGCTCTTACATCAGGGGATCGGTATGCGCATGGCGCACGGTGGGATCTACCGCTGGGAGCTGGCGCGTCGCGGGGAACAGTACGCCCTGGCGGTACCGCCGCGCTTTGCCACGTCCGATCTCTTCGCCTCGATCCGGGCCGTGAAGGCGGGATTAGGGATAGGGTTTTTACCGGAACTGTATATCCGGGAAGAGCTTGAAAGCGGGGAACTGGTGAGCGTGTTAAACGACTGGACGCAGCCGTTTGCCGGGCTGCGTTTGTACTATCCGGGGCATCGCCACGTCCCGCCAGGGTTACGGGCGCTGGTGGCGATGATCCGTGAGCGCGGGGTTATTCGAGGTTAGCTTTGTTCAGCCCGTAAGCCGCGTCCAGCGAGCCCGGCGCCATGCGGGACGTGATCCCCAGACGGTTCCAGGCGTTGATCGCCACAATGGCAAAGTTCAGCTCTGAAATCTCCACGTCCGAGAAGTGCTCCGCCACGCTGCGGTAGAGCGCATCGCTCACGCCATGCACGCTAATTTGCGTCAGCGCTTCAGCGAAGGCCAGCGCCGCTTTCTCACGGGCGCTGAACAGCGGGGACTCGCGCCATGCCGCGAGATGGTACAGACGCAGCTCGCGCTCTCCGGCGATTTTGGCCTCTTTCGAATGCATATCCAGGCAGAAGGTACAGCCGTTCAGCTGTGAGACACGAATGTCAATCAGGTGCTTCAGCGCCGGGTCGAGGGAGGTTTTCGCCACTTCCATGCTCAGGTTGGACAGCGCGTTGGCGAGGGCAGGTGTGATCTTATGGTGGTTTACGCGAGTGCTCATTGTCTTTCCTCTTTTTTGTGCGGCATATGTCATGCGATGAGGACAATGTACGCGGATAATGACATAGTAAAAAGACACAAAAATCGTCAAACGAGGTAGGACATGAAACCGGGCTATCACGCTATTTATACCCGCTATCGCGACAACATCACGCGTGGCGTGCTAAAGCCTGGCGACAAAGTCCCCGCCATTCGCGTGCTGGCGGAAGAGCTGAAGGTGGCGCGCAAAACCGTTGAAACCGCTTACGCCATCCTGACGGGCGAAGGGTATCTGGTAAGCCAGGGGGCACGCGGCACGCGGGTCAATCCGGACCTGTTACTGCCTGCACAGCACGCCCCTGCGGAGCAGACCACCGGCACGCTTCCGGCCTCGCTGATCGGCCAGCGCGAACGGGCAGGCTTTCTGCGCCCCGGCATTCCCTCCCTCGACAGCTTTCCCTATAAAAAATGGCTGCTGCTTTCAGGCCAGGCGACGCGCGCCATGCGCCAGGAAGAGATGCTAAATCCGCCCGTGCTGGGCTGGTATCCGCTGCGCCAGGCGATTGCCAGCTACCTTAATATTTCACGCGGACTCGCCTGCACTGCCGAGCAGGTGCTGATCACCAGCGGCTACAGCGGTAGCCTGCGCCTGATCCTCGATACGCTGGCCAGCCGCAGCGACAAGGTGGTGTTTGAAGATCCGGGCTACTTTATGGGCCAGCAGTTGCTCAAGCGGATCGTGCCGCGCCTGCACACCGTGCCGGTCGATCGCGCCGGGATCGATACGGAATACCTGCTGCGCCACCATCGCGATGCCCGCTTCGCCATCGTCACCCCGTCGCACCAGAGCCCGCTGGCGGTCACCCTTTCTCTGCCGCGTAAACAACAGCTTCTCGACTGGGCGAGTCAGAACGAGGCCTGGATTATTGAGGATGACTACGACGGGGAATTTCACTACACCCGCAAGGTGCTGCCGTCGCTAAAAAGCCTCGACCGGCACGACCGGGTCATTTTTATGGGTACCTTCAGCAAAACCATTATGCCGTCGCTGCGCATGGGCTACGTGGTGATGCCCGCCAGCACCCTCGGGGCCTTTACCGACTGCGCGGACATCGTCACCAGCGGCCAGCCGGTGCTGACGCAAAAGATCCTCACCGCCTTTCTCAACGAAGGCCATTTTTTTCGACATCTTAAGAAGATGCGGGCCCTGTATCAGACCCGGCGGGAGTGGATGATTAAGGCTTTACAGGAGGTGTATGGCGACCTGTTTTTCACCGAGCAAAACGACGGTGGGATGCACATCGTGGCATTCCTTTCGAAGGGGAGTTGTGACCGGGAAATCGCGCACTGCTGGCAAGCGCAGCAGCTGCAGGTTAACGCGCTCTCGGAGTGGTATCGCGGCTCCGGCAAGCGTTACGGACTGGTGATGGGCTATAACAACGTGCGCACGTATCAGGAGGCGGTGGCACTACTTGAAAGGCCAAAACAAGAAACGCTGGAATTACTACTCTGAAATCAGATAGCTATCCACGCCATAAAAGAACGTGATAAAGATACAATCTTGAGCCTTTTTTATATTTCTAAGGAAAAGAAAATGAAAGCCATTCTGGGATTTGACTACTTATTAACGCCACGCGTGCTGGTCTTCTTCTACTGGATCGTCATGCTGGTGATTTTGATTGCCGGCGTGTATTCCATGTTTACCGACCATCTGATCACCGGATTTATCGGGATGATTTTCAGCCTGATCGGCTGTCGCGTGACGTTCGAACTGATCATGGTCGCGTTTAAGAATAACGAATATCTGCGCCGCATCGCTGAAAACACCGCGGTGAAATCAGTCGAATAATCTCTCCGTTGCGCCGGGTAGGGGTTTCTCCTTACCCGGCCAGCGCCGACCCTGCCCGCTTACACATCATAGCGCGACAACCCGACATCCTTGAGCTGCTCGTCACTCATCTTGCTCAGGATGCGACGGGTGCGGTGAATACGGTACCAATTGCGTAGCGTTTTGCCGATCCAGACAAAAACAATAAACGGACGTTTTGAACGGTTCTCGTAAAATTCCATGATGCTCTCCTCACTGTGCCAGTAGCGTTATCATCGTGGAATTCAGGGCGTACAATACAGATTCAAAAACATCTTTTGTTTAACATACAGATCCGCTAAAAGTGTATCTGCATGCCGTTTTTTGCGGCAATCTGTACTGGTTTTACAATCTGTATGGTGAAAACAAAGGATACAGCATGACGCGCTACCAACATCTCGCCAACCTTCTGGCGGAACGCATTCAACAAGGGCTGTATCGCAGCGGTGAACGTCTGCCGTCGGTGCGCGCGCTGAGCCAGGAGCATGGCGTTAGCATCAGCACCATACAGCAGGCCTACCAGATCCTCGAAAATCTGCAGCTGATCACGCCTCAGCCACGCTCCGGCTATTTTGTCTCGCAACGTAAGGCCATGCCGCCCGTACCGGCAATGACGCGTCCGGTGCAGCGTCCGGTAGACGTCACCCAGTGGGATGAAGTGATGATGCTGCTGGATGCCCGTGCCGACAAAGAGATGATCTCCTTTGGCGGCGGCTCGCCGGACGTCAATCAACCGAGCCTGAAACCGCTATGGCGTGAAATGAGCCGCATCGCGCAGCACAACCCGGGCGAGATGCTGAGCTATGACGTGCTCGACGGTCGGCTCGAGCTGCGCGAGCAGATCGCACGGCTGATGCTGGACGGCGGCTCTACCGTGGCCGCGAATGAGATTGTCATCACCAATGGCTGCCACGGCGCGCTGTCGATTGCCCTGCTCTCGATATGCAAACCGGGCGATATTGTGGCCGTGGAATCCCCGTCGTTTCACGGCACCATGCAGATGCTGCGCGGGTTCAACATCAAAGCCATCGAAATTCCCACCGATCCCGAAACCGGGATCAGCATTGAAGCGTTAGAGCTGGCGCTGGAGCAGTGGCCCATTAAAGCGGTGATCCTGGTGCCCAACTGCAATAACCCGCTGGGTTTTATCATGCCGGAAGCGCGGAAGAAGCAGGTGCTGGCTCTCGCCCAGCGGCACGATATCGTGATCGTGGAGGATGATATTTACGGCGAGCTGGCGGCGGAATACCCGCGCCCGCGCACCATTCACTCCATGGACATTGATGGCCGCGTACTCCTGTGCAGCTCGTTTACCAAGACCGTGGCACCGGGCCTGCGCGTCGGCTGGATTGTGCCGGGGCGCTATTACGACCGGGTGATGCACATGAAATACGCTGCAGGCGGCTTTAACGTGCCGGGAACGCAGATGGCGGTGGCGGCGTTTATTCGCGACGGCCATTATCATCGTCACGTTCGCCGTATGCGCCAGATTTATCAGCAGAATATGGAAACCTATACCTGCTGGGTGCGGCAGTATTTCCCGGCGGAGATCTGCGTGACGCGCCCGCAGGGCAGTTTTTTACTGTGGGTGGAGTTACCGGAAAACGTCGACATGGTGTGCGTCAGCAAGCAGCTGTGCCGGCTGAAGATCCAGGCGGCAGCCGGGTCGCTGTTCTCTGCGTCCGGCAAGTACCGCAACTGCCTGCGGATCAACGTTGCGTTACCGCCAACGGAGAAGCATCGCGAGGCGCTGAAGAAGATGGGTGAGGCAATTGTGATTGCGATGGAGGAGTAGTGCGGCCTGATGCCCTCCTCCACCAGGCCGGGCAAGGCGTCACCGCCGCCCGGCACTGTCACCGACTCAAAACGTCCATGAAACGCTGCCAACGATACTGCGTTCCGCGCCGAAATAGCAGTAGGAGAGCGAGTTACACGCCGCCACATAGCGTTTATCGGTCAGATTATTGACGTTCAGCTGCGCGCTCATACCCGTGAGCCCCACCTTCGACAGGTCATACCCCACCACCATATCCACCAGCGTATACGACGGCAGCGTATGGGTGTTCTGGCGATCGCTGGTAATGCCGTTGACGTAACGAACGCCGGAGCCGACGGTCAGGCCGTCCAGCGGGCCCGTTTTCACGTCGTAGCTGAGCCAGGCACTGGCCATATTCCGCGGCGCATAGACGGCGCGCTTGCCCTCCTCTTCCGGGCTGCTCTTCTTGTAACGAATGTCGGTATAGGTGTACGCCGCCTGCATGCGCAGGCTGTCGGTCAGTTGACCCACCGCTTCCAGCTCAACGCCCTCGGACTCGATTTCACCGATGGAACGGTACGGATCGGTCGGCTCCTCTTTGGTGGCGATATTCTTCTGGTTGATGCGGAACACCGAGGCGCTGAACTGGCTGTTCATCCCCTCGGGTTCATACTTCACGCCCGCTTCCCACTGCTTGCCTTTCATCGGGTCCAGAATGTTGCCCTGCTCATCGGCGAAGCTGGTCGGTGTAAAGGCCGTGGAGTAGCTGACGTACGGCGCGACACCGTTATCAAACAGATACAGCAACGCCGCGCGGCTGCTGACGTTGTTCTTATCCAGGTCGCTGCGGGTATGGTTAACGTTATCAACGTTCGACACGCTTACCTGGTCATAACGCCCGCCCAGCGTCAGGCGCCAGCGGTCAATGGACATCTGATCCTGCAGGTAGTACCCGGTCTGGCGCAGCTTATGTTTTTCCTTGCTGTACTGGGTGATGTAATCCGGTTTCGCACCGTAAACCGGGTGGAACGCGTCGATGGGCGGGAAACCGCCGTAGTAGCCGGTCACGTTATTGGTACGGTCCTGATAATCCAGGCCGATCAGCACGCGGTGGTTAACTGCTCCGGTATCGAAACTGCCGTCGACCTGGTTATCCAGCGTGATGGCATTCATCTTCTCGTCAGAACCGGAATAGCCGCGGTTGAGTTCGGTATCGTTCAGCCAGCCCGCGGCATATACCTGATTCAGCGCCACTTTGGTGTGCAGATAGCGCAGCTTCTGGCGCACCGTCCAGCCGCTGTCGAACATGTGCTCAATGTTGTAGCCCACCATGTTTTCCCGACGATCGTACTTGTCGTAGTCATCCTCACCTTCAAAGAAGGTGTTGGTGATTTTCTTACCGTTATGCGGCACCACGGTGCCGTCATAAGGCAGGCCGGAGTGGCTCCCCCCTTCCGGATCGCGGTGCAGATAGGCCATCAGATCCAGACGCGTGTTATCAGTGATGCGCCAGGTCAGGCTCGGCATCAGCGCGTAGCGCGCTTCCTTCAGCGGATCAAACTGGGAATCGGCATAGCGGGTCATCCCGCTGAGGCGCACCGCCACGCGGTCGTTATCATCGACCGGACCGGTAACGTCGAACATCGCCCCGCGCTGGTTATTGTTCCCGGCAAATAGCTTAATCTCCCCGCCCGGATCGAACGAGGGCTTGCGGGAGGTCAGCGCCACGATACCGCCCGGCGATGAACGGCCGTACAGCACGGAGGCCGGGCCACGCACCACCTCGATATTGTCGAGGAACCAGGGATCCACCACCAGCGAGCTGTGAGAGTTGGTGTCTCCCATCATCTTCAGGCCGTCGAGGTAGACGTTATCCAGACTGCCGTCGGAGAAACCGCGCAGCACCATGTAGTCGAAGCGGTTTGACGCGCCAATCTGGTTGCTGTAAACCCCCGGCGTGTAACTCACTGCCTGGCGCACGCTGGTCGCGCCCTGCTCTTCAAACTGCTCGCGGGTAACGATAGAGACCGACTGCGGAGTCTCTATATCCGGCGTTTCAAGCTTGGTGGCAGCAGATTGCATCTGCGACGTGACCACAACGGTGTCCGTTTTTTGGGCATCCTGCGCCAGTAAAGGAAAAGCGACGCTACCGGTAACCCATCCCACCAGCAGTGCCAGACGTGACTTAGCAAACATAACCCTCTCCAAAGGTATTTCTTATTGTTAATAAGAATTATTACCTTTTTGAGAGGGCAAACAGCTATGCGCGCCGCCAGGATACGTATGCGCGGTGCTAAACCGCACGGGTTGCGTTCGCGCGAAGAGAGAAAGTAGGTTAGCGGCGTTTGCGCACGTCGCCCGGTGCAATACCGTAATGGCGACGAAACGCGGTAGCGAAATTGGTGGCGTGCTGATAGCCACACATCCACGCCGCCTGCTGCACGCTATAGCCTTCAAGCAGATAGCGACGCGCCAGCGCGAGCCGACACTCGCGCAGGTAATCGAAAAGGGTGCAGCCGTAGCGTTGACGAAATTTGCTGCGCAGGCTGCTCGGGCTCATGGCGGCGAGGGCGGCCAGCTGCGCAAGAGTATGATCCTGCTCCGGAGACTGTTCCAGCCTGCTGCGCACGCGTTCAAGACGCGCATGCTCTGGCCGGCACGGGAAGGATTGCTGGCGCTGCGCCAAACCCTGGCCCAGAAGCTGATACATCAGCCCTTCCAGCAACAGCTGACGGGATAACGCGCTTAGACCCTGCTGCTGAGCATGCTGGATCCCCGCAAGGACAAACTCAGGAACGTGCCAGACCAGAGTGGGCGCATTCAGGCTTTGCCATTCCTGGAGCAGCGACTCAAGCAGGGTCTCGCGCCTGGCATCGTGTGGGAATAGACCAAACGAGAGCGTTTTCAGCGTGCTGTCGGCATCGTGACGCGCGCACATTATCTGCTCTTCACTCAGGCGGGAGCTGAAGGCCATGCCGGATCGTACGACATATTCAACGCCATTAAGCACGATCGTGACGCCCCCTTCCAGCACCACCAGCATATAAAGTGGGCTGCTATGGCGAGAGGTGGTTTCGTAAGGTTGTAAAACGCGAACGTTGGAGTGGGTCAGTGAAATGCCGGATGAAAGCGTCATCTCTTCCACATTCCCCTGCAGCACGGCGCGGTTGTTGACCTGCGCATCTTTTAACTGCGGGAACCGGTAGTCGATGCCGTAGCGCTCACCGAATATCTGAAAATCCTCAACAAAAAACAGGCGTTTCGCTGATCTATTTTCACGCTGGAGCATATGACGGTGCCTGCATCGGGGAAAGGGCAAACGAAACAGTACCATTCATTGGTGGTGGCAGCAATCACTGGACATAAAACGTATTATGCTCCGGCCTGAGCCGGAGCGAAGAAATATATTTCAGTTAAAGAGATATATTTATGCTTGCTGCCACTCAGCAAAAACCTCTTTATGGTTTTTGGTCAGGACAACTTTATTATCATCCACTTTGTCCACCCAACCGAGCGGTATAAAGTGGTGCTTCCCACCGGATTCCAGATCGCTTTTCGCAAGCTTGATGCGCTCACCATCCAGATGGTCCACAACACCGACGTGTGTTCCGCAGCTGGCGACAACCTGAGCGTGATCCATAATTGCGTTTTTATCTACCATAATAATTCTCCCGTTTTGGTTATTTGGCCGTTGCACGGAATTAACTGTAGCGCATAAATTTGGCTTACGGGCGCTTATTAGCATTTTGAAACATCATTGACACAACAGGATATTATGGCTACCGCGAGGCATAGCGAAGCATAATGAAAAAATAAGAATAAGATGAATTATTCTCGCAGTTTATTTTTTATTTCATAATTACATTATCGCAACCAGCGAGGAGGCATTAATGACGATTCGTAATATTCGTAATAATCGTACAGAAATTTCACTGGCTCTTGGTGAAGCGGTTTTAGACATTGTGCAAAAAGGCCACGAGCTGTCACGTGAAAATCTGGCACAGGCGATGAAAACAAAAGCAGAGAAGGAGCGCGACGATGAGCGGCTCCTGAATTACTGGAAAGCCTGTAATATGCTGGTCTGAACGAGGCGGCGTTTAGCCTGGCTAAACGCCGCCAGCCATTACTCGTCGAAGAACCAGTAGCCCTGGTTAATCAGTCCGGTCAGTTCGTCAATAAACGCCGGATTGTTCAGCGCCTCGCCCAGCTCAGCCTGGCCGAGTTCCGTGTAGCGACACAGCACGTCCGCAGCCTTCGCATCTACCGTTTCCAGCAGTTCGCTGTTGATGAAGACGCTGCCGTTGATATTCAACACGCGCAGACCGCTCAGGCGAGACAGCGTTTCGCCACCCTGCAATGCATCAAGCACTTCTTCTGCCGTGTACGGCGGTTCCGCGGTGGCAATATCCAGCTCATGGCGCGGCGTCGAGACAAAGCTACCGAACCATTTCGTGAAATCATCAGGCTTGCTGATCATGTCGATCATCATCTGGCGAATACGATCCAGCTCGTACTGTTCCACGCGTCCTGGATGTTCGCGGCAGGTCAGATCCGGATCGCTGTAGTGCTCGCCGCCCAGATCGTTTTCCAGCGCGTAATCGGCAAAGCTGCTGATCAGATCGCGACCGTTCGGCCCACGGAAACCGACGGAGTAGTTGAGCGCCGTTTCGTGGGTAAAGCCGTCGTGCGGGAAGCCAGGTGGAATGTAGAGGATATCGCCCGGGGCCAGATCTTCGTCGATGATCGGCTCAAACGGATCAACGTGCAGCAGCGCCGGATGCGGGCAGAACTGGCGCATTGGCAGCTTGTCACCCACGCGCCAGCGGCGGCTTCCCATCCCCTGAATGATAAACACATCGTACTGATCGATATGCGGGCCCACGCCGCCGCCAGGGACAGAGAAGGAGATCATCAGGTCATCCAGACGCCAGTCTGGCAAGACGCGGAACGGGCGCACCAGCTCCGCTGCAGGCATGTGCCAGTGGTTTACCGCCTGCGCCAGCAGCGACCAGCCGGTTTCGCCCAGGCCATCGAAGTGCTCAAACGGACCATTGCTGGCCTGCCATTTACCGTTGGAATGGCTGACCAGACGGCTATCGACTTCAGGCTCCATCGCCAGCCCTGCCAGTTCGTCTGGGGTAATCGGGTCAACAAAATTGGGGAAGGCATTTTTCAGCACTACGGGTTGTTTCTGCCAGTATTTTTCAAGAAATTCCGGCCAGTTCAGGTTCAGTTGATACGCCATGGGTAGCACCAGTGAGAGGGTAAACAGGCGCGATTATAGGGGAGACGGTCAAGGGGGAACTTGTCATGGGTCAAACGAGAGGAGAAGGCCGGCGCAAACGTCCGGCCCTGAGGGATCAATCCAGCTTCAGATCGTCATAATGCGTAATCAGTTTACCCACAATGCCGTAGTCCAGCGCTTCTGCCGGAGACATCCAGAAGTTGCGGTCGGTGTCTTTTTTCACTTTTTCCAGCGGCTGGCCGGTGGCGTCAGCAATCAGCTTGTTCACGCGATCCAGCATGCGGATGATCTCGCGCGCTTCAATCTCAATATCCGTCGCCTGACCACGCACGCCACCCAGCGGCTGGTGGATCATAAAGCGGGTGTTGGGCAGAGAGTAGCGATGTTCTTTTTTCGCCGCCAGGAAGATGGTGATCCCGGCGCTCGCCACCCAGCCGGTGCCGATGATGTGTACGTCCGGACGGATGAACTTGATGAAGTCATGGATGGTATCACCCGCTTCCACGTGGCCACCCTGGCTGTTGATGTACAGCTTGATCGGATCGTTGCTCACGCTTTGCAGCAGGATCAGTTGGGTAATGACTTTTTGCGCCAGTTCCTGGTTGATCTCACCGGAGATAACAATCGAGCGGGACTCGAGCAGTTTTTGCTGCAGCGCGCCCGCGCCGTTTGACCCTTCCGCTTTATCCTTATCGCCTTCTTTCAGTGTGTAGTGCATTGTTATGTCCTCAGCATTTAGCGCTCAAAACCAGAGTGTAGCCTGTTTTACCGGTCAAAGTCCTCAGGCGCACACAATGCGAACATCCTGCGCCGCAAACGCGTCGATAACGTCCTGTTTAATATTCGCGTCCACCACCAGCACATCAATGTCCCGGCTCTTTGCCACGACAAAGCGCGCCACGCCGGGAAGCTTGTCAGCAGTCAACGCCACGATGGTCTGGTTGCTCTGGGCGATCACCGCTTTTTTGAACGCACAGTCGGCAAAATCAAAGCCGGTCAGCCCCATCTCAGGATCCATCGCACAGCCACCGATAAAGGCCTGATCAAAGATAATCCCCTCAAGCTGGCTTGCAGCCGTGGCACCCACCGTCGCGCCGGACGCCCGCTGGATCTGCCCGCCGGTGATGATCACCTCGCACAGCGGATGTTGCAGCAGCGCGGTCGCGATGGCCGGGGAGTTGGTCACCACCGTCACGCTGAGTTCGGCAGGAAGGGCTTTCGCCAGCGCCAGATTGGTGGTGCCCGTATCCATAAAGATACAGCCACCTGCCTTGATCAGCGTTGCCGCTTTCTGCGCGATTGTGGCTTTTTGTGCACTGTTTTCCTGCTCGCGGCGGCTAAATGTCCCCGCATCCGGCAGCTGAAGTACCGCGCCACCGTAGACCTTTTTACAGAAGCCCTCTTTGCTAAGCTCATGTAAATCACGGCGAATGGTGTGCTCGGAGACCTTCATTTGTGTCGCCAGTTCGGTGCACACCACCCTTCCGCTCTCCTGAAGGATCTGACGGATCAGCGCTTGTCGTTGCTCCGGAAAAGCAGCATAATCGAGCATTATAAATCCTTTAAAATAACAAAACCGAGCATCAAAGCGCATAATGTTGCACTGCGCGTGCTCTGTCAATCAGCACTCACCGCGAGGATAACAATGAACATTG
Source organism: Enterobacter sp. PTB (assembly GCF_051130085.1). Taxonomy (NCBI): domain Bacteria; kingdom Pseudomonadati; phylum Pseudomonadota; class Gammaproteobacteria; order Enterobacterales; family Enterobacteriaceae; genus Enterobacter; species Enterobacter sp. PTB. The sequence continues at coordinate 27,697 of NZ_JBDKEE010000015.1, read as the reverse complement.
CCCATGTTGCACTCTGGACCCGACACCTTGATGCACAGGTACAGTTCTGGGAAACGGTTTTTGGCGGACGCCGTAATGAACGCTACCTCAGCAAAAATCGCCCGGGCTTTGCGTCACATTTTATTACCCTGGATGGCGGGCCAACCCTTGAACTGATGACGGTGCCGGACCTGCCCGACGCCCCGGCTCATCCGGAGTTTATTGGCTGGGCGCATATCGCCATTCACGTCGGCAGCCAGGCTGATGTGGACCGTATGGCGGCGCAGGCGCAGTCAAACGGCACCCTGCTCAGCGCCCCCCGCAAGACCGGGGATGGGTTTTATGAGGCGGTGATTGCGGACCCGGACGGCAACCGGATTGAGCTCACAGGAGAGTAAAAGACATAACGCCTGCCATGCAGGCGTTAATGTTTAATTCACCGTGGCCGGGCGCGCCAGATTTTCCTCGCCCTCACGTTGCTGCGCTTTCTCGTGCTGACGTTCCGCCAGTAACCGACAAATCTCCGCATGCTTCTCCTCGGTAAAGGTAAAGCGCGACATAAACCCAAGCCGGATCAGCGAGCCGATGGCGGGCAGCAGACAGATACCAAAGAACAGCCCCGACAGCACGCCGTCACTCTGGGTTTGCGCCTGCGGGACATAGCCGATCATCGTCAAAAACACGCCGATTAACCCACCGCCGACCGCCACCGACATCTTGCCGGTAAAGGTCTGTCCGGAGAAAGTGATCGCCGCACAGCGCTTGTGGGTGTGGTACTCCGCATACTCGATGGTGTCGGCAATCATCGACGAGGTGAGAATGTTGGACATCATCACAAACAGCGTACTCAGGCCAAGCAGGATAAACAGCATCGCCGTCTGCTGATAGCCCACAAACCACATCACCACGCGTACCGCGACATCCAGTCCGCAGAGGATCATAAACAGCTTCCGCTTCTGCATTCTGCGCGTCAGCATCGGGGCGACGAGACACACCACCGCCGCCATAATCCCCATCACACCGATCGCCATCTGCAGGCTGCCGTCACCCATATTGTTGATAAAGAAGTAGATGTAGAGGCCGCCAGCCACGTTATGGAACACGCAGAAGAAGAACGACAGCAGAACGATAAACAGCGGCTTGTTCTGGCGCAGGTTATGAAAAGTGTCACGTATCGTCACCTTTTCCGGGCTGGGCGGCACACGCTCCTTAATCTGCATAAAGCCGTTGAGCATCAGCGGCAGGCCGACCAGCATCATCACCAGCGCCGCCATAAAATAGCCTTTGTCGTTGCTGTACTGGGCGAAGAACGCCGCCAGTTTCGGAAAGAAAATGTTGGCGCAGGCGATCCCGGCGTTAACCCCCAGCATGGCCGCCGTCACCGCGCGGGTGCGCTGGCCGGAGTCGTTAGTCATCACCGACGACATCGACCAGAACGGGATATCAGAGATGGCGTACAGCGTTCCCCACAGAATGTACGTCACCCCGGCGTAGAGAATTTTGGTGGTCATGTCCGCTTCGATTTTATAGAACGACAGCAGCGTGACGCCGGTAATGAGTAACGGGGCGATCAGCAAAAAGTGGCGAAACTTTCCGAACCGGGTGTTAATGGTGTCCATTATGCTGGCAAATAGCGGGTCGTGAACCGCATCCCACGCGCGGGCAATCAGGAAGATGGTACTCGCCGCCAGCGCCGAAATCCCGAGCACGTCGGTGTAAAAATAGTTAATAAACGAACCCACTAAACCAAAGCTAAAACACTGACCTAATCCATAACCAAAATAAGACCACAACTCGCGAGACGGTATTTTCATTGTCATTGCCATAGTGCGTACCTGGTTGCCCGGCGGCAGGCCGCCGGGTCGATATTATTAGCCCTGCGCTTTCGGGGCGATCTTACGGAGCTTCTTCATTAAGGCCATTTCACTGCGCGAGAACGGGATACCGTTCTCCTCAAAGACGTCGTGAAACCAGAGGCGGCAGTAGTCCGTAGACTCCTTCATCACCACCGGCCACGGCAGCCACGTCTGGGTTTTACCGCGCACCAGCCCCCACTGATACGGCGCGACCTTCGCCGTGTACATCAGCGGGAGCTGCTCCTCAAGGGTGCTGCCCACGTGGCGGGCCAGCCATTCGGTGCAGAAGATTGGCCGCCCAAGCGCCTGCAGCTGCTGGATAATCGCGGTCATACGTCCGGTGTTGGTGTAAGCGTGGAAGCTCACCACGTCGGATAGCGCCAGCGCGGTTTGATCCAGCGGATGCTGATAAAACGTCTCGCCCTCCTCTTCCGCCGGCAGACGCCACGCGCAGACGGTGAGCGGCTGAGTGGGATCCTCTTCACGCACCCACCGGAACGCCAGCTTCATCAGCTCATGCGCGCAGGTCTCCAGCTTCGCGTCGTACTGCACCTCCTGCGTACCGGTCGCAAAAATGCCGCGGTTGCCCGGCTCGTTATACAGATCCCACAGCAGTACGCGCTCATCGTCGCGGAACTGGCGGATAACGTCGCGGATATAGCGCTCAATCTGCGGCCAGCAGTCGGGATTGCAGACTTTATCGCGCCCCGGGCTCGCTGCCGCCTGGCTGTTGTGCTTGCCCGGCACCGGCGGCTTTTGCGGGCCGAGGTACGGCTCGTCGCCGGAGAAACCGCAATCGTCCATCAGGGTCAGCATGGTGCTGAACCCGTGGCTGTCGGCCATCGCCAGAAACGCGTCGATGCGCGCCATCAGGCCGTCGCGGTCGTGTTCCCAGACAATAAACGGCAGGTTGATGCGCAGGGTGTTGTAGCCCGCCTCCGCCGCCCAGCCCAGTTCGCGGTCAATGGTATCGGCATCGAAGGTCTCTTCCTGCCAGATATCGGTCCAGTTCACCGCCGTCGACGGTAAATAGTTAAACCCACACAGCCAGCCTTTTTGCTGATACCACGCCTGCGCCTGCTCCCTGCTCCACTGCTCTTTCATTACGCGTCCTCTTACTGATAATATTTAGCTAATAAATATTAGTTGCGGGATAAATGCGCAATTCATGACGCTCCGAAAAGCGACAGCCTTCACAAAGTTCACGCAGGCGCGAATAAGAAACGTGATCGACGGCGCGTAAGCGAACAGTTAGGGTATGATGCGGTGTCGCGAGAGGGAGAGGACGGATGAAGCGAAAAACAAAAGTCACGATGAACGATATTGCGCGGGCGGCGGGGGTGTCGCAGGCGACGGTATCGCTGGTGCTCAACCAGTCCCGTAACATCAAGCTCAGCGACGACACCCGCCAGCGGGTGATCGGCGTGGCGACCGAGCTCGGTTATGACCGCCTGCCTGCCATTCACGCCCCGCGCAACCAGGAGGAAATCGCCCTGCTGGTCAGTTCCCTGCAAAGCTTTGATCCCTTTATCGATGCCATCAGTCAGGCGCGGGAAGCCGCATGGCGCAACGAAGCGCTGCTGACGGTGTACGACTACGGTGATGACGTAGAGCTGGCGCTGAACATTATCCGCCAGCTGGAGAAGCGCAACTGCGTGGGGATTATCCTCGCCTCCCCCGTTACCACCCTTGTCGACATGACCGCTTTTCAGGACTGCACCCGCATTCCACTGGTGCTGCTCAATCAGCGCGACCCCGGTTCGCCGCTGCTGCCGTCGTTTATTCCGGACGACTACGCCAACGCCTTCCATGTGACCAAACACCTGATCGCCTGCGGTGCAACGCGTATCGCTCACATCACCGGCGAGAGCTGGATGGAGGCCTCCCGCCAGCGGCTGGCCGGCTATCAGGCCGCTTTACAGCAGGCCGGTTTAGCCTGTGACGAGAGTCTGGTGCGCCAGACCAACTGGCAGTTCAGCGAATCCTTTACCGCCACCACCTCTCTGCTGGCGCTGGACGAACGCCCGGACGCCATCTTCTGCGCCAGCGACTGGCTGGCGATCGGCAGCTATCAGGCGCTGGCGGTAAACGGCGTGCGCATCCCGCAGGATATGCTGCTGGCGGGCTACGACGACCAGAAGATCTCCGAGCAACTCACCCCACCGCTGACCAGTATCCAGCTCCCCTACAGCGAGCTGGGACGGCTGGCGGTGGAGTACCTGTGCAATCAGGAAGATGCCGCCACCCACGTGACGCTGGCGGGCAGGCTGAAGGTACGGACATCAAGCCTCGTCTGAGGTGAAGACCATTCCGGCATAGGGTTTCTCCCGGCACGCCGCCAGCCGCGCGGCGAGGCTGCCCACGTGCAGTTCCAGCTTGTGCCCGTCCGGGTCGAGAAAATAGAACGATGCCCCCTCGCTTTTGTTTTGCTTCCAGACGGTAACGCCCGCCTGCTCCAGCTTGTGCGAGAACGGCTCAAAATCTTCCGCCGCAACGGTAAACGCGTAATGGGTATAGTCGCTCTCCTGCGGCGGCACGTAACCGCGCGCCTCGTCATAGGACAGGCAGACCCACAGATCGCCGCAGGTAAGATAGGCCCCGGTATTCCAGCGGGCGTGCAGCGTCAGCCCCAGCAGCTCGTGCCAGAAGGTAACGCTTTTTTGCAGGTCGCTGACCGCGAGGGTCAGATGGTTGAGTGATTGCAGCATGACGTGCCCTTTTGTTTTTTGCGCCAGACGTGGTACGGTAACTTCATGAACATAAACCACGCCGTGCTCACCGTAAACCGCTGGTGGCTGCCTTCTTAAAGGCGGCACGGAGTAGTTTTCCCCATTTTCAGATAGCCGCCGAAAGGCGGCTTTCGCATTTCTAAGACCCCTTTCGGCACTTGCACATTAAGGAGTCTTTATGAACGTTCAAACCATCCTCACCGGCGACCGCCCAACCGGCCCGCTGCACCTGGGCCATTTCGTCGGTTCGCTGCGCCAGCGCGTGGCGCTACAGCAGACGCATAACCAGTATGTCTTGATTGCCGACCTGCAGGGGCTGACCGACAACGGCAGCAACCCGCAAAAAATCCGCGACAACATCCCTGAAGTGCTCGCCGACTACCTCGCCGCCGGCATCGACCCGAACCTGACGACACTCTGCCTGCAGTCCGCCCTGCCCGCTCTCGCCGAGCTGACAATGTTGTATATGAATATCGTCACCGTCGCCCGCGTCGAGCGTAACCCGACGGTGAAAAACGAGATTGCGCAGAAAGGCTTTGCCCGCTCGCTGCCGGTCGGTTTTATGGCCTACCCCATCAGCCAGGCGGCGGACATCACTGCGTTCAAAGCCGAGTGCGTCCCCGTCGGCGACGACCAGCTGCCGATGATTGAGCAGACCAATGAGATTGTGCACAAGATGAACAGCCTCTTGCCTGCCCCGGTGCTGCGCCACTGCAAAGCGATGCTCAGCGACACCGGCCGCCTGCCCGGTATCGACGGCAGCGCCAAGATGTCGAAATCACTGGGCAACACCCTGCACCTTTCCGCCAGTGAAGAGACGATTCACCGTGCGGTCAGCGCCATGTACACCGACCCGAACCACCTGAAGGTGAGCGACCCGGGGCAGATTGAGGGAAACGTGGTGTTTACCTACCTCGACGCGTTTCATCCGGACAAAGCCAAAGTGGCAGCGATGAAGGCGCATTATCAGGCGGGCGGACTGGGTGACCGGCCATGCAAGAACGAGCTGGAGGCGTGCCTGCAGGAGCTGATTGCACCGATGCGGGAACGGAGGGCGATGTACATGCAGGATAAAGGGGAGTTGATGGCGATGCTGAAGCGCGGCACGGAACGGGCGCAGGCGGTGACGCAGGGAACGCTGAGGGAGGTGAAGGTTGGGCTGGGGGTGCCGGTGTTTTGAACTCGCGATTACAGTCGTCTTCTCCTCAGTCGACGCCTGCATCTGTGGCCTTCACAACCAGAACCACCGCACTCTCGCAGCGGTGGCGGCGGTAGTGAGTCTGGAGGGATGGCGTCAGGGGATATCTCTACCGATGCGGCTAGCCGCCCTGCTCAATGGTCTGGACGGCGCTGATATCCAGGATGTGAACAAAACATGTTCTCACCCTGTTTAGCCCTTTTTCACCTCGTAATCCGGTAGCGAGAATCGAGTGATAAAGTTATTAAGTGCGTTGGTATCAGGTAACGCGGTCAGCGCCCCTTTGCGCGTTGTCGCGAGGGCACCGCAGGCGCTGGCCTGAGCAATGGACTGGTGGAGTTGTTCAACATTCTGCGGCATCCCGCGATGTGCAATCCAGGCCAGCAACCCTGCGACAAACGCGTCGCCAGCCCCGGTTGTATCAATACTGTTGACGGTATAACCGTCGAAATGAATAACGCTGTCGCGCCACAGCACCATGGCACCTTGCTCACCGTAGGTCACGACTTTAAGTTGCGCGGGCAGAGCATTGAGAGCATTAAGCGCATGGGAAAAATCGTGAGAGCCTGTCATCCAGTGCCATTCTTCTTCCGAGAGTTTAAGAATGTCGGCCTGGGCGGCGAAATGACGCACCGTCTCGAGCATTTCATGCTTATCGGGCCACATTTGCTCCCGTAAATTCACGTCGAAACTCAGTAATCCCCCACGCTGTTTTACATGGCTGATGGCGGTGACGAGCGTATGACGACACGTTTCGGCGACCAGGGCCAGAGAGCAGAAGTGCAGAATATCGTCTCTAAAACCGGGCAGCGCATCGGGCGTTAAAAATTGATCCGCGGAGGGGTTGGTTAAAAACGTAAATCCACGCTCGCCAGCGCGGCCCAGAGAGACCAATACCGTGCTGGTTCTGTGCTGATTATCCAACTGCAGACTTTCGGTTGAAACGCCTGCGTCAGACAACGTTTTCTTCAGAAAATAACCAAAGTCATCCTCACCGACCCGGCCAATAAAACCACTCTGGCAGCCCAGACGCGCAGCGCCAATTGCCACATTGAACGGGGCACCTCCTGCGCAGGCCTGATATTGCATGTCTGAAAGCGGTAGAAGATCCACCACTGCATCGCCAAGAGTCCAGATATTCATGACATTTCCTCAATAATAATTAACTTTTTAAATGCGACCTGCGGGAAGGTCAGTTTTTTAATAGTGCTTAAGCGTGAACAGGTGCCATGGATTATCCAGGCATACGGTTTAAAAGTTATAATCCAGCATCAGCTTATATTCGGTGGTAATAGCCTCACCGTGGGTCACCCAGCTTCCGTCCTGTTTTATCAACGAGCCAGTAACTTCTCCGGACACGGTAAAACGAGAGGTCAACGGATAATTTGCCGATACCTTCAGGAAGCGGTTGCGGGTATTCTGGAAGACTTCGCCATCTTCAGGCTGCGCATTATATTTCTTATAATGGCCATACCCGCCGCTGAGCGTTGTGGATAATTTCCCCCAGTTGCGCCAGACGCCGACAGACGTGGTCCAGCTTTTTTCGTCAATATCGCCCCACTGCGCCCTGTCTAAAATGGCAGAGGCAAATTGCTGGCGGAACCAGACGCCGGTGGTGTTATTAATAATATATTGCACGCCAGGCTCAATCTGAAATGAACGCACGTCGCGGTCATTTTGCGATCCACCGCTGCGGCGGTGATCGATCTGCTGATACAAATAGTTAAAGAATGAGAAATTGTCCGTAACCCGAAGATCGGTAAAGAACTTAACGCGGCCTTGCCAGCGGTCCTCGATTGAAGCGCTTCCCCCCATGACATCCCAGCCATAGCGCAGACGTTTATAAAAATATTCATGGCCGATGATCAACTGAGTCCACTGGTTTTGGCTGAGGTAAGACTGATCCTCCCACGTCCCGTTATAGTGGGTGGTTCTGCCCTCAGAAAAAGCCAGATACCAACCGGGTAACGCATCGTGTCGCATCACGCCTTGTACAAACGTCAGTGAATCATTCCCGTTGTGGAAATGGCTGTTACGCCAGTTATTGTCCTCAATGGCATATTTCATCTTCAGTTGGCCATGAACGCGGCCACCGGCAGGATTGGAGGAGCGGGCTGAGGTCCACATAACCTCTTCATCCAGATAGGACCACGGGTCCACGGCAACAACCTTTCCCGAGGGGTCCTTCATGATGCTCATGCTCGCATTCGCCAGCGCGGGAAACAGAAGAGCAAAAATAACAGACAGAGCATGATAGTTTTTCATAATAATATCCCGTTAAATCATTTCTTTTATTTTCAACGTTGCGTGAAAATGGTCGTTTTGAGGCAGGCTAATACTCCACGGCTTCTCCTGCATGGAATACATCCGGGTACTGAATGCCGCTTTATTGTTTATATAAAAGACAGCAATTGAGTTTTGAATGAGAACGCGTAACTCAATTTTTTCCCCGATCGGAACATCCACCCAGGATTCCGCGTTAGCCTGATGAATCGACGCGAGCGGCGCGTTGAAAAAATAGACTTTTCCTTTGCTTTTATTGAACACAACGTTCAGCATCGCATCACTGACTCTGTCGTCGGTCAGACCAAAGCTCATCACCATTCCGGCAGAAGGAACATCGATGGTTGCGCTCAACTCACCGCGTTCAGGCAAGGCCGGGTACAGCGCCGACTGTAAGGGGCCGAACGACGTGGCCGTTTTAAGCGTTTTGATGCTCGTTAAGGTGGTTACCGGACCAGGATTCTCACTGATGACCTTCTGAAGCTCCTGGGGCAGGATGCTGTTGAGCTGGCCCTGATCATCTGCGGTGAGCTCATGAGCAACCAGATTCCCTGCCCAGTCAATGTTGCCGCTGTCACGGTTACCGGCTTTCGTCGGGATCCAGCCGAAAACAAACAGCCGATCGTTTTTGAGTACCAGTTTACCCGCGTAAAAACCCGAGCCGTCGACCACATAATTGCCCGGTTTCCGCCACGGCCCCTCCGGATTATCCGCAACCCGATATTGTGTCAGGCGTAACGGCCATTGGTCGCTAAAGCTGAGATACCAGCGTCCGTTGAAGTAAACCAGTGTCGGGCATTCGAGGTTGGCATTGCTGGTGATGGTGTCGTTATCAAAAAATACGCCGCGATCTTCCCAGTGCGTTAAATCCGTTGAACTGTACCGGGCAATAACCCCACGACCGTTACTGCGGGTAGTAATTAACATCCAGTATTCTTTCTTTTCCTCAACCCAAACGACGTGAGGGTCCCGGAAATCATTACCCCGATAGTTACCGCCGGGTAAAATGGTGTCCTGCGGGTGTTTCACCCAGTGAAGGCGGTCCTTACTGGTCGCGTGCATAATAGACTCAACCGGGAACACATTTTCATTGTGTGCGGTGTACCAGGCATGCCAGGTATCGCCGACTTTAATAATCGAACCGGTTCCCAATAACAGTTCAGGATCGTCAACGTCGTTAACGTAGGGGATCACTTCGGAATGGTTTTGATAATCATACAAGTTGGCACTCGACAAGAGATGAAAAGCATGTACCCCCAGATCGCTGCCGCCGCGGACATCATTAAGATAATAAATATCAAATTTACCATCGTTAAACACGGGCATGGGGTCGCCCACGAATGAACCGTCAACCCGCGGGAAAAAGCCATTAATATGGGTAATACTTTTATTCTGTAATGTTTCTTTCGAAGGTTGCGACCAGGCAGGATTATTGCCGAGTGAAAGTGCAAGCAGCGCGACAGATGCCGCAACTATTAATTTTTTCATGCTACACCTGAATGTCAGAAGTTATAATTCACGCCAACCACGGTAAACGGGTTCCATGAGTGACCGGTCGATGTCCAAAGCCCGGTTTCTTTCGTAAATTGTGCTTTGAATTCACCGTATAATCGCACTTCACCAAATACCGGATAACTCAGCGTGCCACCGATAAACTTATACCGACCGTCATAGAAAACTTCGCTGGCATTGCTGGCGTTATCTATTTTGTCCTGGCCAAATCCAACATACAGGGAGGTTAATAATGGATACCAGTTTCGCCAGAGTCCGGCCGTGACTTTCCATTCTTCTTCGACAATATCGCCCCAGCTCTGACGCTCCTGGCGATTATGGTAATAATAGGGTCGCAAATAGAGTCCGAGATCCGGATTCACGCGGTATTGAATGGCTGGCTCAATTTCGAAAATGTACTGCTCCAGATCGCCATTCCCCGGTTCGTTACCCTGAGGCTGATATTCGCCATACGCGTATCCGGCCAGGCTCCATTTGCTGGACAGTCGCAGGTCCTGCCAGACCTTGAACCGGTTTTTCCAGCGTTTCGTTGCCGTTTCGGAGCCGACCATAACTTCCGTACCGATATTACCTCGCCAGGTTTCGAAAATATGGCCCACAAAAAATTCATTGATAGTATTGGTGCCTTGATAGTCCTGATTACTGAACTGTCCTTTATAACTGTCTTCTCTGGCATTCCAGAAACCGAAATACCAGTTAGGCAATTCATCGTGCCTTAAAAAAGCCTGAATGGTGGCGAGTTTAAACTTGCCGCTGTTTTTCTTATTATTGCTCCAGCGAACATCGTCAATTTCTATCTGAGACCCGATGTTTCCGTGCAGGCCACCCACTTCCATGTTACGACCGATACTGTTCCAGTGAACCGGCGGATCTTCCTGCCTTAAACGCAACAGACTGACGTCTTCGGGGTTATCCCCTTCAGGACGCTTTTTCACTTCAGCTTTTTTATTCTCCGTTTGCGCCGATAACGTCACGGGCTTTGACGAGGTCGTGTGTTCAGGTTTTTGACCTGCAGCAACCGGAGAAGACGAAGCACGAAGGGACGATTGTTCATTACCGTTATTGGCTGATGATACACTCGTACCGTTGGTGTCTGATTCATCCTGAAAATAGCTTTGATAGTTTCCTGTAACGTCTTCAGCAATGGCAGGAAATGCCGCTAATGTCACCATTAATACCAGCGTCTGTTTTCCTGGAACAAATATGTTTTTATCTTTCGCGGTAATGCAATTTTGAGGTATTACGCTTTCATCCATTTTGCTCTCTCATTATTCCAGACAATAACATGCCAGCCAGAGACTGGCAGAAATAAAAACTCACCCTGCAAGAAACAGGTCGGAACGGAGAATTATTTATCTAAAGACCAGTATCCCGCATCGTATAATGAGGCCACACCCTGATTTGCAAACAATGAAATATCGCGCTCGCCCGGCTGCGGATAAATACGACTGCTTAAGCAAGCGTCACCATCGTTAACAAAAACTTCCACCGATGAGCGGTCAATAAAAATTCGCAGTGACAGAACGCTGTCCGCTGGTAGCGGAATACTGCGCGTGCCTTCCAGCGAATATTGCGGATAGCGACGCTCCACCACCAGACGCCCGGCCTGATCGTCGACGTAAATTCTCAGCCCGTCGCCCAACGCGATACCAAACTGTTCAGCCGTCGATGCGCTCAAATCCCATGCCAGCTGTACTTCGACCGCATCGGCATCTGCCGCGACAAAGACGTTCTGATTGTTCAGGCAGCGGACGGGCGTGGGATAATAGCTGCCACGCAGCGCGGTCACTTCGGCAGCCGGTTTCATTCTCACCCGGCCATCGACAAGGCTTAATTCGCGTGGAAGCGAGAGCATTCCGGCCCAGCCATCCTGCTGTTCGGGCATCGGTGATTCCCACATATCCAGCCACCCGATGACAATGCGTCGGCCATCCGGGGTCACGAAACTCTGCGGGGCATAAAAGTCGTGGCCGTGGTCCAGCTCAGTAAATTGTCCGCTGTGGGTGAACGGTTGACCTGGCTGCCAGTCCCCAAGTAAATAGCCACTCTGGAACAGGTTGCGATAGTGATACCCTTCCGCCGCCATGCCCTGCGGCGAGAACATCAGGACACGCTTCTCTCCCAGGGTAAAGAAATCCGGGCATTCCCACATAAAGCCCTTGCCTTCATCAGCCTCGGCGAAAATACCTTCGTCATGCCATTCGCGGAGATCGGTGGAACGGCACAGGCGCACCTGGCCGGTATTCTCCACGCGGGAGCCGACAACCATGTACCAGAACTCACCTTCGCGCCACACCTTCGGATCGCGAAAGTGATGCAGTCCGGGCGGTGTATCAATCACCCTGCCGTGCCGTTCAAAATGGATGCCGTCACGACTGGTCGCCAGACACTGCACCTGGTAGAGGTTGTCGTCTGTGTCCGACGGGCCGTGAAATTTATGTCCGGTGTAGATGAGCGCCAGCGTATCGCCGTCTACCACGGCGGAGCCGGAGAAACAGCCGTCTTTGTCCGCCGGGCCTTCTGGTGCTAGCGCGACGGGCAGATGTTCCCAATGCACCAGATCTTTGCTTCGGGCGTGCCCCCAGTGCATCGGTCCCCATTTCGGGGAGTAGGGATGGTGTTGATAAAAGGCGTGATACCAGCCGTCAAACCATACCAGGCCATTAGGATCATTCATCCAGCCTGCGCGAGGGGCGAGGTGATAGCGCGGATACCAGCGCGGATTAATCCCCGATTGTGCTTTTTCAAGCACCTGTTCAGCCTGTTCTAATAAGGATGTCATCGTCTTTACTCTCAGTACATTACACAGCGTTTTGCTGCAGAAAAGATGGCTCAGATGAGGATTTAGTTGAGCGCAAAAGGAAAATGGAAATAAACGTGGTGCTGAACACCATGATGCCCATGATCAGATAGGATTGGGCGAAGCCAAATCTCTCATAGCTAAAGCCTGCCAGCGGGGACAAGACGGTGCCAATGACGGAGCTGGTGCAGGCAAATCCCACCAGATAAATGGTGGAGGAGAGACGTTTGTCGAAATTCAGGCTGTTGTATTTAAATATGGCAACTAACAATATTGGCAGTTCGACCGCGTGAAGCAGTTTGGTAATGGAGATAAGCAAGGGGCCTTCCACCAGCCCGGAAGCAATCATGCGCAGCGCCATCACCATTCCTGCGAATATCAGGCCATTTTTAGCGCCAATGCGATTAACCAGCCACGGCGCACAAAACATACCCGCGGCCTCGAGAAAGACCTGGAAAGAGTTTAAATAGCCAAACATCTCGTTCCCTTCTCGTAATGTCGGGAACTGTGACGAGAAATAGACCGGGAATTGCTGATCGTATACGCCGTAAATGCAGGTTCCGACCACGAAGAATATCAGCGCCCAGAAGCGCGGCAGAGTCAGCAGGCGCAGGGCGTCTTCCAGAGAAACTTTTTTAGCGCCAATTTCGAGTTTCTCCATGCTTGCCGGCGCGGCCACCTTTAAGCGGGCCAGCAGACAGAAGAAGATTAACCCTGAGCATGACGCCACCAGGAAGTTAAGGTCAGGGTTGATATTAAACAATAACCCGGCAAAAAACGTGGCGACCGCCCAGCCCAGAGACCCCCACATGCGTGCCCGCCCAAACTCAAACGTACTCTGACGCGCAACGCGCTCGGTATAGGACTCCAGAACGCCGATACCGCCATTAAACGTCAGCCCGATAAATAAGCCCCCGAATACGCTGCCCAGCAGAATATTAACGCTCAGCAGGTAGCTAAAAAGCAGATACGCCGGGCCGGAGAGGATCAACAACGCGGTGATAAACCATAACAAATGTTTGCGCAGACCGAGTCGGTCCTGGATAAAGCCATAACAGACCTGCGCGAAGAGCGCGGAGACGGATAATACGGAAAAAATAATGCCGGTTTCCGATGCCTTTAGCCCCACTTCCTGGTGAAGCCAGATTGAGAGAAGTGAACTTGATGAGGACCAGGTCACAAAGAAAAAGAACAGCAGAGCGCTGAGCAGCATGTAACTTCGAGTAGGCCGTTTTTTCATCTACGTAATCTCGCAAGAAGGATATACTAAGATGGTAACGTTAACATTTCAGGCGTACACTCGATTTTGATGTGATACTCGATGTTAATCACAAAAGTTAACGTTAACATTAATGTGTTGAGATCGCGCTCAAACTTTTGAGTGTGACTTGCGTAACCCTGGGCGTCGGTGCCTAGAATAGGACATTCGCATTGGCTCACAACACCTTACCGGGTCGAATGCATTCAGATAATGGAAAGCTATGGCGTCTTTAAAAGATGTGGCCAAACTGGCCAATGTATCGCTCATGACGGTTTCCCGGGTGCTCAATGACCCGAAACGCGTAAAGCCTGAAACCCTGGCCCGGGTGCAGGAGGCGATCCTGCAGTTAAATTACGTGCCTGACCTCTCAGCCCGGCAGGTTCGTCGTGTCGGCTCCCGCAACAAAACCATCGGCGTACTGGCGCTGGATACCGTCACCACCCCTTTTTCGGTAGAAATCACGCTGTCTATCGAGGAAACCGCGCGGGCGTATGGCTGGAACAGCTTCGTGGTGAATATGTTTACCGATGATAACCCTGACGATATTGTCGACCTGCTGCTCGCCCACCGGCCCGGGGGGATCATTTTCACCACCATGGGGCTGCGTGAAGTGAGCATCCCGCCCCGGCTACTGGAGCACCCTTGCGTTCTGGCCAACTGCGAGAACACGGGAGAACCGGTTGCCAGCTATATACCTGACGATGAACAAGGCCAGTATACGGCCGTACAGGCCTTGCTGGCGGCGGGATACAGCCGCCCTCTCTGCCTGCATTTACCTGTCAACCATCTGGCGACGCGTCGCCGCCGTCAGGGACTGGATCGCGCCTGCCGTGAAGCCGGTATCGATCCTGATACGCTTGAGCACTGCTATATGCAATTTGGCGATGAGCACTACCGGGATATTCCGGAGATGCTGCTGGCGCATATCGTTCAGGGGAAACCGCAATTTGATTCAGTCATCTGTGGTAACGACCGTATTGCCTTCATGGTGTATCAGACGCTGTTAACGCAGGGTATCCGAATCCCACAGGATATTGCCGTTCTTGGCTACGATAATCTTGTCGGCATCGGAAATTTGTTTTTACCCCCGCTATCCACGGTCCAGCTGCCGCATTATGAGATTGGGCGCTTAAGTACACTGCACATTATCAATGGCGACACCCACCGGGATAAGGTGCTGGTCGAGAGCCCCTGGCTCAGGCGCGAATCCTGTTGAGCAAGGGAGGCCGCATACCGACGACCTTTTGACAGTCACCTGGGGACATTATGCAAAACGAATTTTACTGGATAAACGAACCTGCCGAATGGCATAGCGAGAACAACACGTTATCGGTCGTGACAGACGACCACACCGATTTCTGGCGCCATACGTGGTACGGATTCGAGCGTTTCTCGGGCCACATCTACGCGACTGACGCGGCGGGTGATTTCACGTTTCAGACTCAAATCCGCGCTGATTTCAGCACGCTCTATGACCAGGCGGGAATCATGCTGATGTCGGACGAGCAACATTGGCTCAAGGCCGGGATTGAATACAATGATGGCGCGCCGGCCATTGGCAGCGTACTGACGTTACAGGCCTCCGACTGGGCAACCGGTATCTTCCCGGGTAACCCCCGGGAGTTCTGGCTTCGCCTGACCCGTAAGGGAGACGCGTTGCGGTTACAGTACTCAGCAGACGGGCTGTCGTGGCCTTTGCTGCGTTTATGCCATTTCCCGTCGGGGCCAGTGAAAGTCGGTGTCATGTGCTGCACGCCCGAACGCAGCGGCTTAGCCGTCGAGTTTCGTGATTTCAGTCTCGCTCCGGCCATGGATAAAGCGCTGCACGATCTCAGCTGATTTACATCGCGCCATCCGGTTCTACGATCCGTTGATGGCGCTGCCTGAGCTTCCACCTGGATCACACTTTTCCCACCCGACCATTCCCTTAAAATAAACAGGTGATATTATTCACCCCGTAAATACCTCTCAACTCAACCCGAGGCTTTGATGCTGGAGAATGTCATCATCCGATAATCAGCTCCCCGACCTTTCAGGCCGGACTGATTATCAATGCGCCGAAATCGAATGCGGACACCGCGGTGTGTTTGCACGTTTTGCACATGATGATTAAACAGGTTTTCCAGTATGAATTTATCCCGTCAGGAACAACGTACCTTACACGTTCTCGCCAAAGGTGGACGTATTGCGCACGTCCGCGATAGCTCAGGCCGCGTCACCGCCGTTGAATGCTACAGCCGCGAAGGGCTGTTGCTCGCCGACTGCACGCTCGCCGTCTTCAAAAAACTCAAAACCAAAAAGCTGATCAAGTCCGTCAACGGTCAGCCCTACCGCATTAACACGACCGGGCTGAACAGCGTTCGTGCCCAGCCAGATAATCGTTAAGGAGAGGATGATGGATATCCCACGTATTTTTACCGTCAGCGAAAGCGAACACCGCATTCATAACCCGTTCACCCCGGAAAAGTACGCCACGCTGGGCCGCGTGTTACGCATGAAGCCAGGCAGGCGCATTCTCGATCTCGGCAGCGGCTCGGGGGAGATGCTCTGCACCTGGGCGCGCGATCACGGCATTACCGGCACCGGCATCGACATGAGCCGACTTTTCACCGAACAGGCAACGCGCCGTGCTGACGAACTCGGCGTCAGCGATCACGTGCGCTTTATTCATGACGACGCGGCC
Organism: Enterobacter sp. PTB; assembly: GCF_051130085.1. NCBI lineage: Bacteria > Pseudomonadati > Pseudomonadota > Gammaproteobacteria > Enterobacterales > Enterobacteriaceae > Enterobacter > Enterobacter sp. PTB. The sequence goes on along the minus strand of NZ_JBDKEE010000015.1, from coordinate 11,396 downwards.
GGATACATTGCAGATGAAAAATGTGATGTGGCGGCCTGCGTAGGCGCCACCTGGATTGCCGGCGGCGTCGCCGGAACAATGGCGCTGCTGGCAAAAAGCCTCCGGCCTGGCGGAATGATACTCATCGGTGAACCCTACTGGCGTCAGGTTCCTGCGAGCGATGAGGTAGCCCAGGCCTGCGGCGTCTCGTCCATCGCAGACTTTCTCACCCTGCCCGACCTGGTCGCCTCGTTCGACGCACAGGGCTATGACCTGGTGGAAATGGTCCTCGCAGACCAGGAAGGCTGGGACAGATACGAAGCGGCGAAATGGATGACCCTGCGTCGCTGGCTGGCGGAAAACCCTGACGATGACTTTGCACAAGAAGTTCGCGCGGAGCTGACAATTGCGCCCAAACGCCACGTCACCTACACACGAGAGTACTTTGGCTGGGGGGTGTTTGCGTTGATTGCCCGATAGCCTGAAACAGGCGGTATAGCCTTAACGACTATACCGCCTACACGCATCAGATATTAAGACGGCTCAGGATAATATGAACGCGGATTCCGTCACGTTCACCCGCGTTTAATCACCGGGATATCGCCCGTATCATTTAACGCCCCTGGAAATGTTTTTAACCACTGAGCGACTTTTTGTTTATTGATATTCACCACACTCATTCCTTCCAGGCATCCCCATAATTCTCTTGTATGCTGCGGCGTGATCACAATACAGTCTTTCATCACCCGGATTTTAACCGGCATACCGCTGATAAACCCTGCTCGTGTTAGCCAGTCTCCCCCCAGCGGAAGATATTTATTATCTATCCGGGCATAGAGTTCGCAGCAGGCAGAGCTTGCTTCCGGCGTTTCTGCGCGGGGATGGACGGGCGCTGCACTGGTCTGGTTGCCGTGAAGTCGGCGGGTACTGTTTTTGCGTACCAGCTCGCGGTTTTCAATCATGCCGGTGAAAGCGTCTGATTCTGTTTTGCAAACCGTAAACTCTGGCATAAAATTCGGCGCAGCCATTTTCAACTCCTTTTCAGTTGCTTGTGGTTAGCGGTATGGGGGTGTTGCAGCACCTTCATATCGCGTCTCGTTGTAAATAATTCCTGTGAAACTCACTCTGCCGTTCGGCGTTATTTCTGATGCGTATTATACCAGGCTGAATATAAATACAGCGGTTTGGCGTGGGGTAAATTTGGAATTTGCGAGGGGGATTCAGGAAACATCAAAAAAACCACAAGACACATTTACGCATCAATCAGCATTGGAATCAACGCTGTCTAATTATACTTACCATATTATTCTAAAAAATTGACAACATAAAAACCACATCAATGGTTACCCTTGTAATTTACATAAACTTAACCCCCCTCTAAAAACCAATACATGCATTTGTTTAGTAAGAAAACCCACGTACTGAGTGTAATTAAGAAAATCAACATCACCGACCAATTAATAATATTAGCATAAGTGATATTGTAAACTATAAATCAAATAATTGAATTGCAGCAATTTTCTTTGCTGCAATACTTCACTATGTTATTCATCTAGAATGCGAGCGACATGCCGGAATTTTTTACAATAATCCTTTTATCGTTAATCTCCAATAAAGACGTACTACCTATCCCGGTAAAAAGAGCATCACATTTAAAGTGAGTTTGATTTTTATTTCCTGTTAGATACCTAGCCATTTCCAAGTCGCTACCTTCAAGAGTAACCGTAACATCATATTTCCGAAAACCAATATAGCTCATACTTGTATCGTTGAGAATAGGTGGCATACCAGACAGAGTAAAAAATATAAAAATTGAGAATACGACAAGAGAAATTAGATGATTTTTTTTATGGCCTCGTTTGATCCTTCGGTCTGTATAAGCATGAGGAACTAATGATATACAGATTGACATTATCATTATGGACAGGGTAACTGATAATGTGTCAATCTTTCCAGAATTAATCCCAGAAAAAATAACCAACCCGCCAGTTAAAGCAATAAAATAATGGTAAGGCATATAACTATAAATTTTCATCCTCTCTGCAATTAAATTTATGCCTTTGAATTGGCGAAGCAACCTCTTATCCTTTATTTTCCGCATCTGAAGAACGAAAATTATAAACTTCATTGCAAAATTAGAAATTACAACTGAAATGGAATACCAGCAAAGCAAGAAAAATAACAAAAACAGTGAAAAGGACATAATAACCATGAAAAAGAAAATCACATCTGAAAGTGATAAACCTGTAGGAAAAAAACCAATTCGCACACAATAATACACGAAAACAGCCACACCTGAAGAAAATAAACCATAATATATACGTTTTAGAACTTCTAACTTCAAAAAACGATTTAATAATTCCACATTATATCCCCAGTAATAATCGCACAAAAATGATATCCCTAAGATGGATAGTCAGTCTATTAATTTTAAAAGATCTACTGGGATAAATTACAGATCTTCCTCTTCAAATTTAAGGGCCATGACGGAGGTACTAAAAATGAGTGGGAAAAGCGTTCTCCGTCGACGTATTGTGGTTGATAGTGACACATTGGTGGGTTGAACAAGTGCGAATTTTCGAGCATCATCGCAATTATTTACCTTCTTCCGTAACGCGATGGCTTCCAGCAAAACACTCGAACAGGCAATTGCCAACATCACCATCTGGCGCAAGGGCGAACAACGTGCGCCACATAAGCCTTTATTGCTTCTGTACGTGCTGGCGAACTATCAGCAGGGGCATGCACGTCTGTTTGACTACGGTACCGAGGTACATGCTCAACTGCTAAGCCTGTTAGAACGCTTTGGTCCAGACAGGAAAGAACATTACCCGAACATGCCCTTCTGGCGGCTCAAAGGGGATGGATTCTGGGATCTTGAGAACAGTGAACTCTGTTCCACCACTGGCAGCAAACAGCCACCGGTAAAAGAGCTGGTTGAACATAAGGTCGCTGGCGGTTTTGATGAAGAACACTATGCGCTACTGAGAAAGAACAAGAAGCTGATCGGCTCGCTGGCACAGAAGATCCTTGAGGCGCATTTCCCGGAAAGCATCCAGGAAGAGATCGCAGATGAGATGGGTTTTGATATTCAACAGATCCGTAAGGTTCGCGATCCGTTGTTTCGCCAGCAGGTGCTTCGCGCCTATAACTATGAATGTGCAATCTGCGGATTCAACATGCGACATGATAACACCTCCGTTGCGCTTGAAGCCGCGCATATCAAATGGAAACAGTTTGGCGGGCCGTGTGAAATCCCGAACGGGCTGGCGCTGTGTGCAATTCATCATAAAGCGTTTGATAAGGGATCGATTGGGCTGGATGACAGTTTGCGGGTTCTGGTCTCTGAGGCGGTAAATGGCAACGGGAATGGGATTGTAGGAAGACTGTTCTGGGATTTCGCCGGGAAGCAGATAGCACTGCCGATGGTGAAAGGGAATTATCCAGGGGAGGGGTTTGTGGAATGGCATCGGAGGGAGGTGTATAGGGGGGAGTCGAAGGCCGGACTCGCACATGATGACTAACCCTATGATTTAAAATAAATAAAAAATAACATTTAGATAATGTACCAACATCGATACCAACACATTAAATCGTTGATTTTGGGACTCGAATCGGGGCAAGAGTTACCTCGAAGATTATCACAATCAAGCATATCTCTGGCGCTATTCATCAACTATAGCTACCTGCGACGAAGATAATATCAGTCCCCCCATCATCTCGAAGCCAGCATTCCCGGAAAGTGTTTCGCAATGATGTCATTCATTCGCTCAATCAATTCCAGACGCTTGAAGGCCAAGTGCGCAGTGCCTTTCTGATAGTAACGAATGCGGAAGAACTCATCTTCGTAAACGTCCTTAGCCGGATTATCCCGGATATGCTCCATCAACCGGGTGGAGATATCACTCCGGTTATCAGGGATGGGTTTACCATCCAGCAGAAATAGCATTCTCTCTAGGTCTGCCAACTGATCCCGTCGCCAACCCCAGTTCAGACTAAATCCCCAGCGGTTATACGTCACCAGATTGTTAATGATGATCTTCTTACCGAAACTGCAGGGACTGTTGGTTTTGTAGTCCCACGACAGGCCTTTGAAGACGTTGATGATGCCACGTTCAAACACATCCATTTTGTTGAGATGTAACTGTTCAAAAGTACTGAGAATATTCGCCTCGCTGATAGCAGGTAGATCGCCCTCCTCCAGGTTCTTATGCCACTGGTCACGAGCCTGCGCATCCATCAAGGCCATCATGCCGGACTTCAACATCAAATCGCGCCAGATACTGCGGTCAATATTGCGGAGGATAGCAGGCAGCGCTTTATCAGCCTTTTCAGTTAGCCAGCTATCGTAGCGATGCCCAGCTTTCATAGCCCAGTCTTGCGCTGTGCCACCGCCAATTTCGGAGGTCAGCCCTGAAATTGCATCAAGCTGCTGAATGAGTTGTTCGATCCGTTTTAGTGCGGTATCGCGGCCCGTGACAACACGCTCGATACTGGTCGAAAGGATGAGTTCATTGTGTTCCGTTAACACGTCGGGTTCTGTTTGCATCGTTAATCGTCCATAAAAGCAAACACGCCTGCCGGGAGTGGCAGGCGCATTATGCGATGAATAAAAAAGGTTGGAAGTTCAGAGGTAAAAATCAGGAATGAGGCTCGAAGAATTCAGGTATTTATTAATCCGGTAGCTCGCCTGGCTCTGAGAATATCAGTCGCGGTCAGAAATGGCGTCTGCTCCTGCCAGGTAAATCCTTTACGGTCGATGCGGACCAGTTCATAACGTTCCACCAGGAAATTAACAGCATCGGCAAGCGTGATTCCCGCGTCGATATGCTCCTCAATGGCCGTATCGTCGTGGAATGGCGTGTCGTTGAGAGTCAGGCCGTAATGGTGTTCCAGCAGATACGTTAACAATTGCTGCCAGACCTGTATGGGCGACAGGCGTGACGAAACCGGCACCGTGGCCGGTACAGTTGAAATTTGCATGAGTTGGGTCCTGATAAAAGAAGAGAAGGTGTTATTGGCTAGCAGGTATCTGAGGATAAATAGCGATGTAAACCGCTCTGTACGGCATAACGCATTATTGCGGTAGTTCTCTGTTGCAGCCGTGACGCGACCTCAAGACGTCCAGACAACTCTACGGCTTTTATCGGGGCTAACAAATCCCGTGTTTTAAGTTCGGCAATATTACGTTTGCCAATGGCTGGAAAGAGATTGTCCTCCAGGCTTTTCAGCACTCGTCGGCTATGTTCTTCCGACCACTTTTTATTCGTGGCATGCCACTCAACAGCAAGCTCCTCAAAAGTGCGCGCTTCTTCCTGCTCAACCTTATCATTTTTCTTTTTGTATCCCGGGTCGATGCCGTTTGCCAAAAGCTTACGAGCATCGTCACGACGAGCCCTGGCATCTGCAAGAGACACTTCAGGATATACACCCAAAGCCAACATCTTTTGCTTTCCACCAAAGCGGTATTGGAGACGCCAGTATCTTGAACCATTTGGATGGACAAGCAGGTGCATACCGCTGCCATCGGTCAGCTTATATTGCTTATCCATTGGCTTGGCTGTTCTGACTTTGATATCTGTTAGAGCCATGCTTATCCCCTCCCTGTTGGTACAAGCATTATCGAACCGGAAATACCATCATCTGTACCAACATCTGTTGATAGATGTACGTTGAAGTCGGTTGACCTTGAGAGAGTTAATATAGCGGGAATGACAGGTAAATACTGGATTTCAGGCACAAAAAAAGACGTCCGTTGACGTCTATTGATGTTCCGATGGTGCCGAAGGCCGGACTCGAATTTCACACCCAATAGACTGAAATCAATGTAGTTTATAAGCAGGAATAAATGGTTATACCCGCACTTGTACCCACAAGTAGTAATTCGTATAAAAAATAGACATTTCGAGTGGGTATAAAGCCATACCAGTAGAACACCGATATGGCTATCAAAGCAATATTCAGGCAGGCAGGAAAGTTTTCTTCAGAGGCACCAAAAGTTTGGTCTCGATATCGACTTGCTCGTAGTTCTCAATAAGCGCACGGACGAGATCATCAAGTGTCCAGAGCGTCAGAGGTATCGTCGAACGGTCGGCTTCATAGCGAGCATCTTTTGTAAAACCACCGGTACTGACATAAAGCCCGCGATCGTCTTTATGACGACCACCGATAAAGCTACGGATCTGTTGGCTTCCCATTTGTTCTCTACGATGTTTTACCTCAACGACAATACGTGGATTCTCAAATCCAAACCCATCAGGTGAAGCGATGATATCCTTCCCACGATCTGGACCCACAGGAGACACCTGTGTTTTATATCCCATGCTGCGTAAAACACCTGCAACTAGATACTCCATCTCCTTTGGATCGAGCCCATTAACTCGATCTTTAATACCTTCACGCGCCAACGACTCCACATCGCGAAGCGGATCAGAAACGACCTCATCTTCATCTGTCGCTGTTGGATTATGAGTAATAGCGTCTACAGTGGGTTTCTTATCCTGCAAAAGCTCTTCTAGAGCATATTCTGGAAGCTGGAAAACCGTCAGCGTAGAACCCAATGTGTTTTTGGTAGCAACAGACAGTCTATCGCGGTCGATATCTTGAGTATTCCATTTAACCTGCCGAGCGATCCCCATCCCCTCTTCCACCCATTCAGGATGATATTGGAAGTCTGAAGTAACTTTGCCTAGCAAATAAGTACGGTTGGCTGGAGAATAGGTAATAACCCAATCACCCTTTTGGATCTCATTCACAAAACGCCAGACCTGCGATGCACCAGAACGCGCAGTTCCCAGCTTTGTTAAGGGATCTGCCTCCTGGTATAAGGCGAGTAACTGGGCTCGGGACAGGCCGGGTTTGACTAATGGAGCCAGCTGAGACCAACCGATGCCTACTATTTGCTTATCGCGAAAATCATCATAGAGTTTGCCGCCGTCGCCGCGAATCATCCACATTCTGTTGCCCATACTCATCCCTTCAATAGGAAAAGAAATTAAACTGGATCATATGCTTGTTTTACCTCAGGCGTCAAAATCCTCAACAACGACTACCTAACATTCCAGGATAATGTTTTGCAATGATTTCATTCAGCTTATCGACCAGTTCAGGTCGCTTGAACGTGATATGTGCTGTTCCTTTCTGAAAGTATTTAATCACAAATATCTCATCTTCATAGTGAGTGCTGTACCTATTATCATTGATATGATCGCCCAGACGGCGAGTCACGTCGGTGCGATTATCGGGAATGGGTTTTCCATCGAGTAGCATCAGCATCCGTTCCAGATCCGACAGTCGATCACGCTGCCAACACCAGTTAAGACCAAATCCCCACTGGTCGTATTTGATCAGCCCTGCCACGATAATTTTCCTGCCAAACTTGCAGGGGCTGTTCGTCTTAAAATCCCACGATAAGCTTTTGAAGACGTTAATGACGCCGCGCTCAAACACCTCTCCTTTATTCAGATGCAGTTGCTCGAACGTGCTGAGAATATTTGCTTCACTGACTGCCGGAATATCCTCCTTTTCCAGACTGTTGTACCACTCCTCACGCGCCTGAGCGTCCATAATTGCAAGCATCCCGGACTTTTGCATCAAATCTCGCCATATACCGCGATCGATATTGCGTGTAATGGCCTTCATCGCCACGTTTGTTTTCTCCATCAGCCAGCAATCGTAACGGTATTGCCGTACTCCCCATTCATTGGCTTTGCCGCCACCGATGCTGCCGGTCAGCGTTGAGATATCGGCAAGTTGCTGAATGAATGCTTCAATCTGTGCCAGCGCGGTATTACGTCTGGTGACGATGCGCTCAATACTGGTAGAGCAAATCACGTCTGTATGGCCGGTTACTACTTCGGCTTCAGTGTGCATGTTGAATCTCCATAAGTAAAAAAAGCCCGCAACAGATGCGGGCCGGGTGTGGTGCGTTGGTTGGTTCAGATAATTATCTGAGTGGCGGGTGAAACGGACCGGGAATCACCGATCGATGAAACCGATCGATTTTCGAAAATTGATCTGCAAAATGAATTATCCCGCCAGACTGGCCCTGTGCCAGAATCCCGTAAATGAATTTAACTGATTGTTTACCAATCTATTTCCTGTCTTAGCGAGGGGCAGTCGCCTTTTGTTCTGCGAACATGGCAGCGAAATATCGTAACGGATGATGTGATGAAAAGATGCGCACGCTGTAATAAGAAAAGGTGTGTTCTGGAGCGGGTTTTCGGGCTCGATACAGAATTCTGCGACGAGTGCTTATTTGATACTGAGCAGGAAATCAGGGAAAAACACATTCTCCCCATCAGGCGTCGGAAAGATGACAGCGAAGGGAAAGCGTAGCCCCGTATGAAGCCTAAAATTGATGTCAGCGTCATTATCCCGGCCTTCAATGCGCAGGCCTCCATCGGTCTCCTGGTGTATAAACTCCTCAGCGAGCAAACGCTCAGCATTGAGGTGATTATCGTGGATGATGGTTCCACTGACGAAACGTGGTCCATACTCAGTGCCATCACCGATGAGCGGCTGATGCTTATTCATCAGGAAAATCAGGGAGTATATGCCGCACGTAACGCCGCACTGGCGGTGCACAGCGGTGAGTGGGTGGTGTTTCTGGATGCAGATGACCTGATAGATGACGGATTTTTGCAGGAACGACTACGGACTGCTCATGAAGCACAGGCCGATGTTGCCGTGTTCAATGGCTGGCGAGCCGACAGTACCGGGTACCATCTTGCCTCCGTGCACCGCCAGCAACCATACGGTCAGACGCTCACAGGCCAGGAGTGGATATGCTACTGTGTGAAGCAGCGCGAATGGCCGCATTACCTGTGGCTGCAGATAACCCGTTCGGCGTATATCCGCGAGCATGGCCTGAGATTCCAGGTAGGCAAAAGCCACAAAGACATTCTCTGGACCATCCACCTCGCGGCTGGAAATGGCAGGTTTTATTTTGCCGACCGCAGGGACTACACCTACATCAGCAACCCTGCGTCAATTACCCACCGGCAGGATTATTACGATATCCGCGCGACCAGCTATATTGACGTGATTGCCGACACTCTTACCCTGAGCGAACAACAGCAACAACGCGCAGTCAGACGCGCACTGGTCAGACATGCGCTGGTGGAGTGCCGCCATTTTCTCGGACTGTACCGTCGCAAAGTCAGTAACCAGCAAGCGCTGCGTATCAGCTTTTACGCACGGATAACCTTTCGCCAGTTACTGCCCGGTATAAGCAGCCTGAGCGATGTTTTTTTCCTCCTGAAGCTGGCTCGTAAAATTTATTACTCTCCCGTTTCGTCTGGACAGCAACGATCGATATAAATCAAAGCGCCAGCCGTTGTGCTGGCGCTCAGGCGTGGGCGATGAGTATAGTCTGGTAGCTAATCTGTCCTCGACTGTTGCAGAAGCTGCAGATGGCGGAGATCGCGAACGTCCTGTAGTGCCTGTTCAATCCAAGGCAACAGGGCTGCTGAGTCGGTGTTGTCTTCGTCGTTATCGAAGATGATCTCCGTATCGCAACTGATACTGTCACGCAGCCACTCAATCAGAATGTTGAGAACGGCTTCAGTGGTTAATTCTGGCATTCGAACTCCTTGTGGTGATTGATGTTGGGTTACCAGTCGAAGGTGGCAAAGCCCGGCAGTACTTCGCCAAAGGCATCCAGATGAATAATGCCAGCAGCGTAGCGATGGATAAGCGTTACCACTAGGCGACGACAGGCTTTCGACAGGCCGAGGCGTTTGAGGCGTAAGACCGGAAACGACCATGCGCCGAGGTGGAGCAGATAACCCGACCCGGTGTACAGAATCCATTCCGACTCGCCAAAGTCTTCATGCTGGTGCGAAAGGGTAAACAGCAGAGTGTTGTCAGCTTCGGTAATGTGTGCGGTGCTGCACTGAATGCCGTTAACACGGGCGATGGGTGGCAGAGGATCTTCAACGACCAGCTTTCCTGTAGCTTCAGCAACACGAAGTGAATAACCGTTGTCACAGACCATATTGATCAGGTCAGCCAGTTCAATACCGTCGATATCAACAGCGATCCGGCCCAGGTTAAGGGCCAGTACGTTGATGGAATCGGCTTCCACGGTCAGGGACAGCTTCATGGCTGCATCTCGCGGTATTTGCCGGTGGTGATATCGGTTACCATTCTGTAGCCGTTGCGCGTCATCAGCCCGGTGGCTTTGCGGGCGCGGAGAATATCGATACTGGAGAGAAGCGGCGACTGAGTTTCTGCGTTAAAACCACGACGATCGATGCGCACCAGGGTGTACTTTTCCACGATAAAATTCACGGCGTCGCACAGTGAGATACCGGCTTCGATATGTTCCTGGATCACACCATCATTACCGAAAGGCGTGTCGTTGAGCGTCAGGCCGTAGTGACGATCCAGCACGTGGCTAAGAAGCCGTTGCCAGATCTCCAGCGGTGACGGACGTGGTGAGGTCTCCCCTGTTGAGGATAGTCGTTGAGTTTGCATAGCTGGATCTCTTTGTTGATGGGTTAAAACGAAGATAAGTAGTAAGAAGATTTACGCGGTTGTTGCAGGTGTTGGGTAAAGCGCAATATAGACATAGCCGCAACTACCCAGGGTGTCGGCATCGCATGTCAGCCCTTTTGCGTAGAGCGTAACGCAGTGCTGGTGGTAGGGATTGAGTTCACCGGAAACCAGCATCAGTTCAAGCTGTTTGAGCAGCAGCGGAAACGCATGGTCGAGATGGCGTAAATCCGCGTCACTGAATGTGCCGGTGATACTGGCGCGGTCAGCCAGGTAATGCAGGCAATTGCCTTCCTGCACCAGGCGTGCGCCAAAACACGGCGTGACGGTGGGTTTAAGTCCCCACAAGGGTCCGGCAATATCATGGTTTGCGACATTTGTTGTGTTCTGCATTTAAGTAATCCTCAACTATGCGTTAATTCAGGGTAACGCAGCGCAATACGACATAGGGACCGTTACGGTCCTGGCGGCGTTCGGCAAAGATGGCCAGCACACCACTGATATCCTGCACCTCCCGACTGGCATAATGGCAGATGCTGCCGGACCATTTGTATTTGCCGGTACAGAAGCGAAATAACCGGGACTGAGGATGCTGGCGGTATATCGCCATTGCCTGACGTTTGCTGATGATTTTCATGGTTATTCTCTCCCTAAAGCCAGCCACGCTCGGCAAACGAGACGATATCCATGCCTCCCACGACCAGGTGGTCCAGCAGGCAGATATCCACGAGTTTAAGTGCCTGCTTCATATGGTCAGTGAGCCGTCGGTCAGCATGGCCGGGTTCCGCATAACCTGACGGATGATTGTGTGAAAGCACGATGGCAGCCGCGTTGTATTTCAGTGCTGCCTTTATCACTTCACGTAGATGTACCTGCGTATGGTTGATGGTCCCGGTGAAGAGCGTTTCGTGGGCTATCAG